>JBNJGZ010000018.1:0-22347 GCA_051748065.1 Bacteroidota bacterium | reverse complement strand
AATTTTAACACCGCATCCCGGTGAATTTGACCGTCTGGCAGGAAAGTCTAAAAATGGCTTTGAACGGATTGAAAAGGCCAGAGAACTTGCGAAGAAACACCACATCTACCTGGTATTAAAAGGTGCGAATACCGCCGTTTGCACGCCACGTGGTTATGTGTGGTTCAACAGCACAGGCAATCCCGGAATGGCTACTGCCGGTAGTGGTGATGTGCTCACCGGAATTATTGCCGGCATGTTGGCCCAGCACATGAAGCCTTTTGATGCTGCCTGCCTTGGCGTATTTATTCATGGATTAGCAGGAGATGAGGCTGCCGATGAAATTGGTGAAGAAGCGCTGATCGCTTCCGATATTACAGACTTTTTGCCGGAAGCTTATGACTTGCTGGCAGATGAGTAAGTTACCGAATGTTAGATTTATCCCGGATTTGCTTTTAATGTATTCATTAATGTATCTTTGACCGGTTAAAGTTAGTTCCATGTTTAAACCGAAAGTTCCGAAATGGGTACAAAAACATAATTTTGACTATAAAAGTTATGATGATGTACCTGCTGAAGTGTTTGATCGCATCAGGGATGGATTGAGTAAAAAGAAGTCAGACCGCCCGGATGTGAGTATTGTTGCCATAACATACAACGAAAGCGTAAATGTTCTACGGTTGTTGTCATCATTAGCTGATCTCCGTTCCGGGTTGGAGTTGGAGGTTATTGTAGTGAACAATAATTCTACGGATGACACACAAAAGTTTTTAGACAGGGTAGGAGCTGTAAGTGTTTTTGAACAGCGGCAGGGAATCCCCTGGGCACGACAAGCCGGATTAGATAAAGCAAAAGGCACCTATCATCTTTGTGCCGATGGAGATACGATTTACCCACCGAAGTATGCAGATACCATGTATAAAGCATTACAAAAGAAAAATGTAGTTTGTGCTTATGGCATGGGCTCTTTTTTGCCTGATAAGTCGAAAACACGCTTTCAACTGGCAGTATATGAGTTTTTTAAAGACCTAGTAATTCATTTGCGTTCTATTAATCGTCCTGAACAAAGTGTCCGTTCCCAAAGCATGGGATTTCCAACAGAACTGGCAAAAAAGATTGGTTGGAATACAGGAGTTAAACGAGGATCGGATGGACGATTGGCCTGGGCTTTATCAAAACATGGTAAACTGGTTTTGGTAAATAGCAACGGAGCCCGTATTTGGACTACTACAGAAACATTAAACAGAGACGGCAGTTTAGGACAGGTGATCGGTAAAAGAATTCGCCGCGAGTGGAACCGTTTGGGAGAATATTTTCAAAAACAAAAAGGAGAATATAAAGAAGTGGAAGATATTGAGAAAAACAAACGGGAAGTAGAAGAAAAACTTAAAAAAGAGAAAGAAAGGAATAACTGATAGTGTTATTCGTAATTCTTTTCTGAAATTAGCTTACCGTTCTCATCCCACATTTTCCATGTTCCGGATTTCTGGCCATTCTCATAATGCATCTCATAGCGCAGGGTACCATTTTGATCCCAAATATACCAGTTGCCATGTTTTTTCCCTTTGTCATAACGGGCTTCAGCAGTTTTGATTCCTTCTTTATTCCACTCAATCCAAAGATTGTGTTTTTTGCCTTCCTTGTAAAAACGCTGTTCTTTTGTACTTCCATTTTTATAATAAAGCATCATTTTTCCATTGGGAAGCCCGTTTTCAATCTGAATAGTCAGTTTTTTATTCCCATTGTCATATTCTTCATGATGCGTTCCGGTATATAAAGCGCCCCGTTTATAATACAGTCCGTCTTTTTGAGCCAGCTCCTGGGTAAATCCCTGCAAAGCAAAGATGCTGAGAAAAACTATTAAAAATAATTGCTTGTTCATTGCTTCGTTTTACGTGTTCCTGCTCTGTTTTCGTTGCTTGGTGTTCAGTGTTTTTCGCAAAGATTATTTGTTTTTATTTGGAGTCATTAATAGTCATTGGGGTAATTTCTGTACAATATAATCCTACTATACCTCAGTTCGCACCCTCGCACTTTCGCACTTTCGTACCTTTGTATCCTCGTACTTTCGCACTCTCGTCTCTTAATTCGCTTATCCCTATAACTATCGTAACGCTCAACTCTATCTGCTAAAATCTGTTGCGAAACATAACTTCCGGTAGTTTACTGATGCTCCAAAGATAATTAATTATCTTCACTTTTAAGGTGTACCTTTAGAGATTTGTCATCACCAACGTTAACTTCGAGGTTTTCAATGTAAGTGTTATTATAGGAAATGTAGCTGATTACAAGGCTATAGTTGCCGGGTTCTAATCCGTTAATAACAAAATCTCCATCCAGGTCAGAATATTCTTTTATATCTGTTCCTTCAACCTTAATAATAGCGCCGGCTAAGTTTTCTCCGGATTCGTGATCGAAGATAGTGCCGTGGATGTTAGCTGATTCTTTGTTGCTTTTGGTGTTTCCGTCATCACCGGCCAGAGCGTTTACGGAAAATAACATGCTAACGATAATTGTGAAAAGAAAAATACGGTTCATTTTTTTTTGTTTTTTAGATTGCTTTTTTATTTACAAGTACAAATGTAATTCGGCAATCCTTAAAAGCTGTAAATTAAAAATGAAGCTATGATTAAATTTATGTTAACCTGCCAACACGAAAATTAAATTTAGTTTTGATTGACAGTCGTCTTGTATTCATGAATGGCCTGAGAGACATTTATGATGTGATCACCGATTTTTTCACCCATGGAGTAAAGATCATTAAAATAGCTTCCGGAGGCGGAATGCGAGGCACTGTCATTTAGCATGTTCGCATGTTGACGCCTTAATTTATCACGGAGTTGGTTTATTTCTTCTTCTTTGGCAAAAGCCTCTGAAGGATCAATCTGTACATAGTCACGATTAAGGTTTCTTTCCATGATTTTCAGTGCTTCATGTATATGCTCAAAAAGTGCGTTTAGACTGTTGCGCACATCTTGTGTAAACCACACTTTGTGTTTATTTTTATTGTCAATCGTTTGTGCCATCTGTTCTATCATATCACCAATGTTTTCCAGGTCATCAATGATTTTCAGCATAACCCGAACGCGGTGGGAGGTCTCCAGGCTAACCTCCGACTCGGAAATACGTGTTAAGTAAGTAGATATTTCCACTTGCATGTGATCCGTTATTTTTTCATAATCTGAAATCCGTGTGAGCAACTGCTCATATTTGGGGTCCTTTTTTTCAACCAGCAACTCAGGAAGAAAACCGAACATCTTTCTGAGTCTTCTGGCAAATACTCCAATTTCATTTTTTGCTTGTATTGTCGATAATTCGGACGTTGATACCAGATTAGTATGGATAAATTTAAGTCGCTTAGGGGAATCATCGGTTTGTGAACCTGTCATTTTACGAGCCAACTGTTCTAAATACCCTGTAAAGTTCAAAAATATGAGGGTATTGATCAGATTAAAAGATGTGTGGAAAATTGCTAAACTGATGAGTATATTTGGCTTACTTTCTTCTATTTCGCTACCGGAAAAATGGTTTACGAGCCATTCTATTCCGTGTATAAACGGATAAAACAAGGGTAATATCCATAACAAGGCCAGGATGTTAAAAAGGAAATGTATCCTGGCGGATTGCTTTGCCTTTTTATTAGCAATTAATGCCGCAATGTTTGGAGTGATTGTTGTCCCGATGTTTTCTCCGAGAACCATGGCAGCTCCCATTTCAAAAGGGATCCAGCCATTAGAGCATAAAACAAGCGTAAGCGCCATGGTCGCACTGGAGCTCTGGATTATCGTTGTGATCAGCGTACCAAAAATGACAAACAAAAGCAGTGGCCAAAATCCGCTGTGAGGCAATTGCGAAAACCATGCAAAGTATTCCTGGTTATTATTGATATCAGGCAGTGTCTCTTTTAAAAACTCAAGTCCCAGAAATAAAAGGGCAATCCCGATAATGAGCTCCCCAAAAATGCGGTGTTGGTGTTTTCCGGAAAAAAACAATGGAAAGGCCAAACCGATAATTGGCAGGGTAAGCATGGTTATGTTTGCCTGAAAACCAATCAATACAAGCCAGGCAGTGACTGTTGTTCCAATATTAGCACCCATAATGAGGGCAATACTTTTCCCTACCGTAAGCAAACCTGCATTAACGAAACTTACCAGCATTACAGTAGCTGCTGAAGAAGATTGAAGCAGAGCGGTAATTAAAAAGCCCGCAAGAACACCCCGCAGACGATTGGAGGTAATTGCCGACAATGTTTTACGCATGCGATCGCCGGCAACTTTCTGCAACGATTCACTCATATACTTCATCCCAAAAAGGAATAAAGCTAACGAACCGAAAATAGAAAGGATGTTTATGATAATGTCAAATACTTCCATGACTTAAGTTAATACTTTGTTTCTGACTAATGCCAACTGTTGCAAATTAACAAAAAAGCTTGCTATTTTTGATGAGTTAACTTAAACTTTACATTGGAAAGAAAATAGTCTGCACTATTCATAAAGTCCCTTTGCTTCGTTATGTTTGCATGAAATTTTACTTTTATGATTAAAATAGCATTTTCACAAGAATATATATTACCACTTCCTGCAACGCACAGGTTTCCTATGGATAAATATGAGTTAATTCCATCTCAGTTATTATATGAACAAAGTTATGAAGATAACAATTTTTTTATCCCGGAAATCATGGATATTGACCTGATTCGTCAGATACACGATAATGATTATGTGGACCGCGTACTGAAAGGCGAGCTGAGTTATAAAGAGATACGCCGTATCGGTTTTCCCTGGAGCCGGAAAATGGTAGATCGTGAATTGCTTATCACATACGGATCAGTGCAATCAGCAGTATATGCATTGGAGACCGGGGTTTCTTTTAATGTGGCCGGGGGAACGCATCATGCTTTTTCCGGACATGGCGAAGGATTTTGTATTTTTAATGATATTGCAGTGGCAGCAAAATACATGTTAAATAAAAATTTGGCTCATCAGATTCTGGTCGTTGATCTGGATGTTCATCAGGGAAACGGAACAGCTTCTGTTTTTCAAGAGAATCCTTCTGTCTTTACTTTTAGCATGCACGGCGCGCGGAATTATCCTTTACGCAAAGAAAAATCAGATCTGGATATACCTTTGGATGACGGAGCTTCAGACCGGGATTATTTAAATGCTTTGGAGAATATTCTGCCACAATTAATAGAAAAAGTAAAGCCGGACTTTGTGTTTTTCCAGGCCGGCGTGGATGCATTAAATGAAGACAAGTTGGGCAAACTAAGCCTTTCGGTGCAAGGACTAAAAAATCGGGATCATTTTGTTTTTAAAACCCTGCGGTATTATGGGACCCCGGTATCTGTTTCTATGGGAGGCGGGTATGCCAAAAGGTTGCGGGATATTGTGGAGGCTCATTGTAATACTTTTCGGATTGCAGCTCAATACTACGAAAAAGAATAGCAGAGCTCTTTACTTTTTCGGTGGCTTCTTATTTAACTTCGTTCGCCATAATTCTTTTGCCAGCGCTTGCATATCCTGGGTAGCATCATATTCATCAACGATTTCCAGGCCCAGGATCGTTTCCACAATATCTTCCATTGTCACGATCCCGTCTAAGCCACCATATTCATCAACAACAAGAGCGATCATATCATTTTCCTCGGTCAGTTTCTCATACAAATCCGATATCTTCGCATTACTAACGACTATAGGAATTTTTCGTTTGAATTCTTTTAGCTTCTTGTCTTGCTGATTATGTAGCAGATTTACAAGTAGTTCATCTTTAAGAATATATCCCGTGATCTGTTCCTGATTATCTTTATAGACCGGAATGCGGGAAAAGCGCAGGTTTTGCACCTGATCGTAAAACTCTGAAGCACGTGTTTCTTCATCAGCAGAAACAATAACTACGCGGGGCGTCATAATATCCTTTATGCGCAGATAATTTATTTTCATCAAATTTTGTATGATGCGTGATTCATTTTCATGGACTTCACCAATATTTGCTCCGACCCGGGCCATGGCAGAAAGCTCATCCCGTGATATTTCTTTACTTTTCCGCCCACGTTTCAGCCAGTGCGTAATCCACTGGCTTATTATGATAAAAGGGTAGAGGGGAGAGTAAATCATGACTTGCAGCGTGTAGGCCGTAAATCCGGCGAGCTGTTTGTTAAACATGGACCCAATTGTTTTGGGGATGATCTCGGAGATGATCAAGATCAACACGGTTAAAATCGCAGAGACCAACGAAAGATATGCATTGCCCCAGATAACTTGTGCCTGAGCCCCGACTCCGGCAGCACCGATAGTATGAGCAAAAGTGTTTAATGTTAATATGACAGCCAGGGGACGATCAATATTCCCTTTGAATTTGGCTAACAGAACCCCTGCTTTAGTGCCTTTCTCCTGCAACATATTCACATAACTCGGAGTTATGCTTAAAATAACGGATTCAAGCATTGAGCACAGGAAAGAAAATCCCAGTGCTACAAACAAATATAACAGCAGTAATTCCATGGAGGACAAAAATAATCAATAACAATCAATTCCCCAAGTTTCGCATGAATCGGGATTAGCTATATTTTACTTTTGTCTTTTGGAGGCGCATTATTTCCAGGAACCTTTAAATGTAAAAGACTCCACAGAGTTTCTGGGTGTTTCTTCTCTTTTTTCGGATTCATCCGGGTAGCCTAATGCTATCATGGCAACAGGTTGATACTCATCGGGTATATTAAGATTTTCTATTGCTTTGGAACGGTCATATCCTCCCATCTGATGCACATAAATGCCCATGGAGGTTGCCTGATTGAGCAAATTGCCCAATGCCATTCCGGTGTCATGAAAACTATAGGGATTGGGCTTTCCTGTTACAATAGAAGTTTTCTTAGCTACTGATAACATTAAAATTGATGCTTTTTTGGCCCATTCCTGGTTTTGAGGAACCAAAATATCAAGCATCCGGTTCCATTCTTCTTCATTATCACGTGTGGCATAAATGAATCTCCATGGTTGCTCATTGTAGCTGGAGGGCGCTCGGCGGGCAGCGTCAAGAAGCGTGCTCAGGTCTTCCATGGTAATCTTTTTGTCCTGAAAAGAATACGGACTGTAGCGTTGGGTGATATGATCTAAAATAGGTTTCATAGATTTTTGATTTTGAATTTTCAGTCAGCATAACATTTGAATTTTCTTATTGTTTGATTTTGTAATTGAGGTCGGTTAAACTTTTTTATAGACAAGATGTTAGTTGAAAAAAGCAAGTATGAAACGTCTTATTGTAATTTTACTGATATTAATTCCGGTATTTACAATCGCCCAGGATCAGGATTTTTCAAAAATTAGCTCCGACCACATAGAGTTTCAGCACAACGGCATGTATGTTCTTGGAGGCTGGGCAGTGACCAATATATTAGGAAGTGGATATATGATGTCGCAGACTACAGGCTGGCATTATCGTTTTCATCAAATGAATGTTTTCTGGAATGTGGTAAATTTAGGAATTGCAGCAGGAGGAGTCGGTTTTACACAGAGTCAGGATGATATAACCGGATTTGAAGCTTATGAACAATATGCTGATTTTGGAAAGATTTTGCTTTTCAATGCCGGGCTTGACCTGGCGTATATGGCAACCGGATTGTTTATGCAAGAACGGGCAAAAAACGTGAGCAAACGAAAGGATATGCTGAAGGGTTACGGAAAATCCATTATCTTACAGGGAGGTTTTCTATTTTTGTTTGATGCTGTTCTTTATGGATTAAATCAATCGAAAATGCAGGAAGTCTTTAACTCAGAAAACATAGAGCTTTCATTAACAGGAAATATGATGCATTTTTCACTTTATTTTTGACTTAAAATATTCCTGTTGTTTTATACGGCATGACAATGAAAACGAGTTTTTAAAGCCTGAAGTTGATGTACTCGTAAACATAATCTTTTGTAATGATGCAGTAAAAGTTATTTGTCTGCACATCAAAAATGATTTCTAAAAAATTCAGGTTTTAAGTTTTAAAAAAGGATTGCTTTCATTTATCACATGAATAAACCGGTCTTTGCCGACATGGTCAATCGTTTTGGCGTGTTTTGGAATTTCCGGGGCTTTTAGTCCTTCGTAAAAAAACGTATCCCCGCTCAAAACTCTGATTTCATCCCACATACCTTCTTGGATAAAGGAGTCCAGCAAAAGTTTTCCGCCTTCCACCATGAGAGTTTGTCTGTTCAACTCATACAAATAGTCTAATATTTGAGGAATAATAGGTTTGTCGAAGTCCAATTCGATATATTCGAGGTTTTTTTTATTGCTTTTTGCTTGTCGGCAGAAAACGAAAGTTGGAAATTCCTGATTAAAGAGCTTGAGCTTATCTGGTAAAATGTGGTTTTCATCAACTACAAGTCGCAAAGGATTTTTTCCTTTCCACTCCCGCACATTCAGCTGTGGATCATCGTTAAATGCAGTAGTCGTGCCAACGAGAATAGCAGAATTATGAGCTCTCCATCGATGGACTAAAGTTTTCAGACTCTTGCCGGTTATCCAGTTGATGTGTGGCGATTCATCCGGATGCCTTTTAATATCCATATAGCCATCTATGGTTTGTGCCCATTTTAGAATAACATAAGGTCTGTGGTTATTATGATATGTAAAAAAAGCCCGGTTAAGATAATAGCACTCATCAACCAAAACTCCGGTTTTTACATTAATTCCGGCAGCTTGCATTTTCTTTATTCCCTGTCCGGCAACTAAACTATTCGGATCTTCAGTGCCGACAACCACATTTTTTATCCCCTCATCGATAATACGGTCACTGCAGGGAGGTGTTTTTCCATAGTGGGAGCAAGGTTCCAGGTTGACATACAAAGTAGCCTCGGGTAACAACGATTTGTCTTCCACAGACTCAATGGCATTTACTTCTGCATGTGCCTCGCCATAATATTGGTGGTAACCTTCGCCAATAATTTGATCTTTATAAACGATAACAGAACCTACCATTGGATTGGGTTCCGTGTTGCCTTCTCCCATCCGGGCAATTTCCAAACAGCGAGCCATGTATCTTTCTTCGTCCATATTTTGTAATATTGCATCAAAATTACATGTTTTCCCTGAATATGACAAAACAAACCATCAACGGAATAAAAGCACAAATCATTCACTCATTGTCAGAGTTGTATGAAAGACAAGAAGCTGAAAGTATCGCCAACCGGATTATAGAAGATGTTGTGAAAACCGATTTGTTTGAAACAACGAAGACTGACATAATTGATACTGACCAAAAAACTCTGCTTGAAGATTATCTGAAAAAACTACTTAATTCGGAACCTGTGCAATATGTTACAGGATATGCCTATTTCAGAGATCTCAAATTGAAAGTAAACCCTCATGTGCTGATACCCCGTTCGGAAACGGAATTTCTTGTAGAAGAAGTATTGGATCATTTTAAAAATTCAGAAGATACTTTGTTTGGGATTGACATTGGTACGGGTTCCGGCTGTATTCCCATTTCACTGGAAAAGGAATCGAATAAAATGGTCATGGAGGCTGTTGATAATTCTGAATCGGCAATAAAACTTGCCAAAGAGAATAACGTGCACTACAAAACAAAAACGAAGCTTTTAGTTGACGATGTTTTAAATCCGGACTATACGAAATATCGAATCGATAAATACGATTTTATTATTAGCAATCCACCTTATGTATTGGAATCGGATAAAGCCAAAATGCATGAAAATGTGCTGAATTATGAACCGGCTGAAGCTTTGTATGTGTCTGATGATCAGGCGTTGATTTTTTATGACGCTATCCTGGTTTTTGCTGATAAAAAACTTAAAAATGGAGGGTGGTTATTTCTGGAAATTCATGAGAGCAAAGGACAGGAGCTTTACCAATTATTGGAAAAGTGGAATTATGAGCCCATAAAGATAATCAGGGACTTAAATAATAAAGACCGGTTTGTAAAAGCCATGAAGCAATAAATAGAAAAGCCCGGAATTATTCCCCGGGCTTTTGAATTAGAAGTTTAATTTATTTTTTATTGATTTGGGAATAGCGTCTTTATGAACCATGATAGCGACCGTATTTAGTTTTACGTAATTTGCCGTCATATTCAAATATCCACCGTTTTCATTACTGTCTGTATCCCATGAATTTTTTGTTACAAAATACTGACGGCCGCCTTCGTCTTCAATCAATCCTGTAAGATGCATCAAATGATCGTCTGTTGCTTTAAACGTATTAAATTGTTCCTGCCTTAAATCCTGATCAATCGTTTTTTCAGGTGTGTCTTTATCATAGTTTTCAATATCAAAATCTTCATTTTCCGGAACAATGGCCAAAGCTGCTCCGTGATCAAAATATTTGTCACTGACATCTCCATCCCAGCAAATGGAATATCCGTTTTTTAAGGAATGGTTCATAACTTCCATCAGTTCCTCAACGGGAATATTGTAATAGTCTGCATAGTCCCAATTATCGGGGATTTCCAGACGGAATTTCGTATAAAACGGATGATGAGCATAGGAGGTAAGTTCCACATAGTCTTCTGTATTGAAATCCATTTCTTTTGTAAAACTTACAGGACTATACGATTTATCCTTGATTTTAAAATGTTCAGGGACATCTCCTAAATACACGTCCAATACAGATTGAAATCCTTCATGCCACACCGATGTGTTGCCACGCCCTTTAGCAGCAAGAACTCCGTCAACATAGCCTTTTAAAACCTTATCCAACTCACTATGGTTTGGCTTTTCCTGCCCGGGAATCATACCATCATAATGTTCTTCGGGAATCATTCCATGATCTTTAATGGTTTTCATGACATCATGAGCCTGACCACCGGCAGAAAAATTAGCTTTTCCGTGAAGCCGGACGTAGTTTTTGGCTTTGCGGGAATAAGCATGCTTCACAAAAAACATTTCCGAAAGATCATAACTTCCTTTTCCCTGACGGATGAGTTCTGTTTCTATAAATGAACATGCAGCATAGCTCCAGCATGTGCCGGAACGATGTTGATCTTTTACAGTTGTGGTTTTAACGCTGCCAAGCGTGTCAAATTGCAACGTATCTTGCTTGTTGTTTTGTGCCGAACCAATTGATAACGATAGCACAAAAAGACTGATGAATAATAATTTGATTTGCATTTTCTTTTATTTAATTTGTTTCTTTAATATTTGCCAGAATTTTTCTTTGCTTTTTTTCTTTTAAATTTATGAACAATGAGCGTATCATAACGAATTCAATTTGTAGCTTTTAATACTATAGGTTTACAGATCCGGCCATTCCCGGTAAAATTGTTCCAGGAAACTTTCCATAAACGCATGCCTTTCTTCTGCTATTTTCTTTGCTGTGGGCGTATTCATTTTGTCCTTCAGCAAGAGTAATTTTTCATAAAAGTGGTTGATTGTAGGGCTTTTATTGTTCTTATATTGATTGTAACTGGTGTGACATACGGGTTTGATCCCGGGATCATAAATCGGGCGTTGCATTTTGCCTCCATAAGCAAACGTTCTTGCAATGCCAATGGCGCCAATAGCATCCAGCCTGTCGGCATCCTGCACACACATAGCCTCTATGCTCTGCGGTTTGTCATCAACTCGTGCTCCTTTAAATGATGTTTGTTGAATTATTGAAAGCACTTTTTGTATCACAGATTGATCCTCCAGAAACGAGGAAAGGAAGTTGTTGGCAACAGGCAAATTTTCTTCATCGCCACGGCTTTTGTAATCATCCAGATCATGAAGTAATGCAGCGAGTTGCGTAAGAAAAATATCTGCATTTTCTTCTTTTGCAAGTTTTATTGCCAGTTTTTCAACCCTTTTGATGTGCCAGTAATCATGTCCTGAAGTATCATCTTTATGATGATCTGAAATAAAGATTTCGGCTTTAGAAATGATTGACCTTTGAGTCATATTGTATACCTTTGAACAAAACTTTAAATAAAAACCGGTTTAATTCTCTCTTTACTAACTCCTTACTAAATTACGACATCATATAGCAATAAATAAAGGAATTATCTGAGCGATAAATTACGGTTGCTAAAGTACGAACTAATATGGAAATGAAAGATAAAGTAATTGAAAAGTTGAAAAGTGTTGCAGAGCTGGCCTATAAAGAAAAAATGCCAAAGTTTGGAGTTCCTTCAAATCATGCTTTGGGTGTGAGAATTCCTTATTTAAGAAAAATAGCAAAAGAGCTTGGGCAAAATCATTATTTAGCTATGGAACTTTGGCATTCCGGTATTCACGAAGCTCGAATGCTTAGCACTATGCTCGCTGATGCTGATCAAATGTCAGTGGAAAAAATGGAACAGTTGTTAGATGCGGTTTATTCCTGGGATCTCTGCGATGGGTTGTGCTTTAATTTGTTTCATAAACACCCAAAAGCCTGGTTGCTTCCATATAAATGGATACAGTCCGAAAAGGAATTTACGAAAAGAGCCGGATATGCAATGATAGCGAAATTGTCATTGGGGAATAAAACAGTTTCTGATGATTGCTATATCGATTACCTTTCCAAAATTCCGGTTTATGCTGAGGATGAGCGTTCATTGGTTAAAAAGGCAGTAAGTTGGGCTGTCAGGCAGATCGGGAAACGTAATCTTAACCTGAATACATACGCACAGAAGACCGCTGAACAATTAATGGAATCTTTTAATAAAGGGGCACGCTGGGCAGGAAAGGATGCTCATAAAGAGCTGAAGAGTTTAGCTGTTCAGGATAGATTAAATCGCCGCGCACATTGAAATAATTAAAATGGGATTGGTGCTGTAATTTGTTTAATATAAAAACGACCGGAGAAAACTTCCGGTCGTTTTTTAGTTGAAAACCATTTTATCAAAAGTTATTCAGACTTTGACATATTCTCAATTTTCTTTTCCAGTTGAGAAAGTTTCTTCTGATACTCCTTGACCTGTTTATTTTGCTCCTGCAGTTGTTTTTCCAAAGGTTCTACCTTTTTTGTTAATTCCTTTTCATTTTGAGCAGTAGAATCCTGAATAGACTTCTCCATCTCTTGTTTTATCTCATCGTGTTTTTGATCGGATTTTTTCTGGAAGTCCTGAATGTCTTTTTTCAACTGGTTGACTTTTGAATCCTGTTGTTTAACCGATTGTTGCTGTTCTTTTTCAAGTTTATCCACAGACGAGTTGGTAAAGGTTTTCAAATTCGTCAAATCTTCCTGAAGTTTCTTATTCGTTTTTTGCAATTTTGAGTTGAGTATAATTGCTACAATAATGATGAGAATAAGCAAAATTGCGCCGGTAATGAAAATACCATTCCAAATCGAATTGTGCTCTTGAGTTAGTTCGGTTATTTGGTCACTGGTATTGTCGTGAGTTTTTGTTAATCCCTGATCCAGCGACTTAATTTCGTCTTCAAGCGAGTTTAACTTAGCTTGCACTGACTGCAGATTTTCATCATTTTCCGATAGCTGTTGCTCATAATTATTTGTTTTTTTCTGCTGAGCTTGCTGGAATACGGAGAATGACCGTTTTAACTGTTGGTTTTCTGTTTTCAGGTTGTCGATATCTTCTTTAAGAACATCGATATCCTGTTGGCTGAGCTGATTTTCCTGGGCAAAAAGTGAAAGACTTATGCCTAGAAACAATACAAAAGGTAGAAAGTACTTCATAGTTTTTATTTTTTTAATTAGGCCGTTAATATACAAATAATTAAGTCGATAAGCAAGTGAAAAACAAGAAGATTAATAAAACTTTTTACTTTACATCCGCCGCCGGAATTTGTATATTCGTAGAAACTATAATTAATGCTTAATCAAAACTTCTATATTGCCCTTGGAAATCTTCTGTATTCAGTATACTATGGGGATTTATTGTATAAAGAAATGAGCCGGACGGATTTTTTTGGAAAAATCAAACAGCATTTTATTCCCCGGGAAGAAGACGATGATGAATTCGGGACGAACAATAGCTTTTATTGTATTTTTGAAATAGAGCGATTAGCCGAACAACATGCAGATCCTTTTCGCTCTTTCCATATTTTTGAAGATTATTTTGCTAACCATAAATTTGAATATAGCCAAAAGATAAAAAGTGACATTTCTGCTTTATTGAATGAGATTTTAGGAAAAAATCAACCCAATAGCTCCCTTACCTTTGTTAAAAAATTCCAAAAATTATAGAATTCCTTGTATATCTGTAATATATGGAAAGGGGATTTTACTATGAAAACATGAACATTATTCATAGAAAATATGTTTATTTGCCTAAATAAATTTCAAAATTAAATTCATGCTTTGTATTTATTCACCTGAAACAACTCCGGCATTCAATATTGCCAGTGAAGAATATTTAATGAAGAATATTGATCAGGATGTATTCTTATTGTATATCAATGGACCTTCGATTATAGTCGGAAAACATCAGAATACACTTTCCGAGATCAATGTAGATTATGTGAAAGAAAACAATATTGAAATCGTTCGCCGGCTTTCCGGTGGTGGTGCAGTGTTTCATGATCTGGGGAATTTGAATTTTGCCTTTATAAAAAAAGGGGAGGATACTAACTTAGTGGATTTCCAGAAATTTACGATTCCTATTCTGGATGTATTACGTAAACTCAATATTGATGCTAAGTTTGAAGGTAGGAACGATCTGACAATTGATGGAAAGAAGTTTTCCGGGAATGCAGAACATGTGTATAAAAACAAAGTATTGCATCATGGCACTTTGCTTTTTTCATCCAAAATGGAAGATTTGGGAAAAGCTTTAAATGTTAATCCCAGAAAATTTAAAGATAAAGCGGTGAAATCTGTAAAAAGCCGTGTGACAAACATAAAAGAGCATCTGGAAAAGGATATGAGTGTGGATGAGTTTGCAGAAATGCTGATGCAGGATATTATGCAGACAGAACCGGACGGCAAACGCTATGAATACACTGAGGCAGACAAAGAAGCTATACAAAATCTGGTAGACCAAAAATACGGAACCTGGGAGTGGAACTTTGGCTATTCGCCGAAATATAATTTTTCAAGATACACAAAAACCCAGGGAGGCCATATAGAAGTAAATCTTGATGTGATTGACGGGGTTATAAAAAATGCTAAGTTTTTTGGAGATTTCTTCAGTAGTAAAGATATCGGAGAAATTGAGGATGCTCTTAAAGGCATACAGCATAATGAGGTGAAAATTCGCAAACAACTTGAGGACTTTAACATTAGTCAATATTTTAATAAAGTGACACTTGATGAATTAGTAGGGTGTTTGTTTTAATGGTTTTACATGTGAGGGGCCCGATAACTCTCGGATAGCGAACAAAGAGATCATCAAACTACATACACCACTTAATCAACTAATTTAACTCAATAACAAATAATAAACCCCGAATGAGAAATCACGGGATAGACCAGCAATAATGAGTTATTGATAATCGATATCAATCTTAAAATAAAAATTATATGGACTTAAATCAACTACTAAAAAGACTGTGGACAGATTACACAGAACAGAATCCCCATGCAAAAAAAGTATATGACTTGTTTGTTTCGGAGGGTAATAAAATTGTCAATGACCATATTGCTTTTCGTACGTTTAACGATCCCAGGGTCAATATTGATGTTTTGGCCGGAATATTCCGGAAATATGGTTATAAAGAGAAAAATTCATATGATTTTCAGGAGAAACATCTTTTTGCTAAGCACTATGAGCACCCCGACGGAAAATACCCCCGTATATTTATCAGCGAATTGATACTTGAAGAATTTAGTGATGAATTAAAACTATTAGCAGAAAAGCAAGTCGATCGTATTCCATCGGAAATACTACAATCAGAAGAATTATTGTTTTCAGGTATTGCCTGGAAGCCGATACGGTACGATATTTATAAAAAGTTTCTCAACGAATCGGAATATGCAGCCTGGCTTTACAGTAACGGCTTTCGCGTGAATCATTTTGCAATCAGCATCAATGAACTTGATACCTTTGAGGACATACACGCCGTAAACAAATATCTTAAGGATCAGGGATTTTTATTGAATGACTCAGGAGGAGAAGTAAAAGGTTCCCCGGAGGTACTGTTGGAACAATCCAGCATCAGGGCAGGAAAACAAAAAGTGGATTTTGAAGAAGGACAGTATGAAGTGCCTACCTGCTACTACGAATTTACAAAAAGATATAAAGATCAGGATGAGAGTTTCTATTCCGGATTTATAGCCAAATCAGCTGATAAGATTTTCGAAAGTACTGATAATTACGATCTGGAATTATATACTTAATACTAATATCTATTATTTAAACGAGATGTAAGCCACAGGAAATCCTGTGGCTTTTTTTATTCTAATTTTATCTAATCGTGAACAGCTATAGAAGGGAAAATGAATTTTTCTATTTGTACATTAGAAAAATAACATTTCGCTTATGTATGGGAGGAACTTGTTGATTTTTCCATTCTCCGGTCGTATAGACCAGCATTTGCTCATCAGGAGTAGTTAGTTCAATACCCAGCGCAATTTTTGTATCCGGAGAGCAGGTCTTTAGCATAGCTTTGAACATTTTCAAATTCCGGTAGGGTGTTTCAATAAATATTTGAGTTTGATGTTCTTTGTAGACTAACTTTTCTAAAAATTTCAGTTTGTTATCCCGTTCTTTATCAGCAATGGGTAAGTATCCATGAAACGAAAAACTTTGACCGGAAAAGCCGCTGGCCATTAACCCGAGCATGATTGAAGAGGGGCCCGTAAGAGGAACGGCTTTTATTTGAAACTCATGGGCTTTACTGACGAGTATAGAGCCCGGATCAGCGACACAGGGAATGCCCGACTCGGAAAGTAATCCGATATCCTCACCCTGAATGAGCCGCATGATAATTTCCGTTAATTCATCGTCAGTGGAATGCTTGGTTACACTTAAAAATTCCAGTTCGTCAACAGGAGTGGGGATGCCGCTTTTAATCAGATATCTGCGGGCTGTCCGGACATTTTCTACAGCAAACAATTTAAGATTATGCATCTTTTTAATAACAGCTTGTGGCAAAACTTCATCAGGAGATGATGGCCCCAATAGCGTCGGAAGAAGATATAATGTTCCTTTTTGCATAAATGCTTATTTTCTTGTTAAACCCAAATTATTAATTTATTATTGCCAGGGGAGATAGTCCAAATCCAGATTACCCCCGGATAAGACAAGGACTATTGTTTTATTTTTTACTTCAATTTTCTGTTCAAATATAGCAGCTAAAGGAACAGCAGATGAAGGTTCTATGATTATTTTCATTCGTTCCCAGATAAAGCGCATAGCTTTGATAATGCTTTCTTCACGGACAGTTACAATATCGTTAACATGATTCATAATAACAGGAAATGTCCGTGAACCAAGCGATGTAAGAAGACCGTCTGCTATTGTGTTGGGATTTTCCGAAGGAAAAAATTTCTTATTGTGGAAAGACCTGAAAGCATCGTCTGCTCCTTCAGGCTCAGCAGCATAAACAGAGGTGTTCCTGAAAAAGTGATGGACGGCCAGGGCTGTACCACTTAACAGACCGCCACCGCCAACAGGGGTGATGATCATATCCGGTTCAGTTTCCAATTGTTTTTGTACTTCTTGCGCCAGGGTGGATTGCCCTGCGATAACGGCGGGCAAATTGTAAGGGTGTATTTCTGTTGCTCCTGTTTTGTTTTGAATTTTTGCCAAAGTCGACTCTCTGTCCTTTAAAGTTGGAGGACAAAAGGTGATCTGCGCTCCATAATCTTTCACGGCAGCTACTTTTACTTTTGGTGCTGTTTCCGGCATGACAATATGTGCAGGTATTCCTTTTAAGGCTGCTGCCTTCGCTAAAGCCTGGGCGTGATTCCCAGAGGAATGCGTGCATACCCCTTTGGCTGATTGTTCTTCCGACAAAGAAAATACAGCATTAACGGCTCCTCTTGACTTGAATGAACCTGCTTTTTGGAAATTTTCAGCTTTAAAATAAAACTGGGCATCATACAAGTCATTTAATTGTTTGGAAGTCATTAACGGGGTCTGGTGTATTTTTCCGAAAGTACGGTCATACGCGTCAAGGAGTTCCTTTTTTTTCGGTATATCAGCTGGTAATTCTATGTTCTGCATTTTTTAAGGTGTTATAATAAAGTTATTTTTCTTTTTTTATGATGAAGTTAGACTCATTAACAACTGATCTGTGGCTTTATCAATCAACTCATAAACAGTATGAAAACTGTTTATATCTCCAAAATAGGGATCCGGAACACTTATATTTTCGCCTGTATAAAGATAATTCATAAGCATTTCTACTTTCTGGTTGTCAGAGTTATTACGTGCCTGTGCAATTATGTTTTCATAATTGTCTTCATCCATGGCCAGGATCAGGTCAAAGGTATCAAAATCGTCCGGGGTAAATTGCCTTCCACGCAAGTCGCTTATATCCATATTGTTTTCATTGAGTACTTTACGAGCTCGTGGATCCGGTAATGCATCTACATTGAAGTCGGAGGTTCCTGCAGAGTCCACTGTGATATTGAGACCTTTTTCTTTGATTTTGTTTCGCAAAATGCCCTGGGCCATAGGTGATCTGCATATATTACCTAAACAAACGGTTAATATCTTCATTAATTTTTTTATCTGGTGTTTATGTGTTTTCGCATAGATATGGTGTTTTAAGTTACCTTAGAAATCAGAGAACAAAAAAACACCGGTAACAAAGTACCGGTGCAAATGTAATGAGATATTTTTTGAATTCTTATCCTTTAATTTTTTTGTCCAGTTCACTCACGTAGTTGTTAAACTGCTTATCTGTGTCAACAAGGTTAGTTACGGTTTTGCAGGCGTGTAGTACTGTGGCGTGATCTTTATTACCGCAATGCAGACCAATAGTTGCTAAAGAAGACTTTGTATATCTCTTGGAGAAATACATGGCTAATTGCCTTGCCTGAACGATTTCTCTTTTTCTTGTTTTGGATACGATCATTTCAACAGGGATGTTGAAATAGTCACTGATGATTTTTTGAATATAATCAATGGATATTTCCCTGGATGTATTCTTCACGTACTTGTCAATCATCTGCCTTGCAAGATCGAGTGTAATCGATTTCTTGTTGAGTGATGATTGAGCCAGGATACTGATCAAAGCACCTTCCAATTCTCTGATGTTTGTCGTAATGGAATAGGCCAGGTATTCAACGACCTCATCCGGTATATCAACACCTTCGCTGTATAATTTCTTTTCGAGAATGGCCATGCGTGTTTCCAGGTCAGGTACTTGCAAGTCGGCTGCCAGCCCCCATTTAAAGCGAGACAATAAGCGGGGCTTCATTCCCTGGATCTCTACGGGGGCCTTGTCTGAAGTGATGACTAATTGTTTTCCTTTTTGGTGCAGGTGATTGAAAATGTGAAAAAATACATCTTGTGTTTTTTCTTTGCCGGCCAAAAATTGAATGTCATCGATGATGAGCGTGTCAATCATCTGGTAAAAATGAATGAAATCATTTTGATTGTTATTTCGGACGGAATCAATGAATTGATTCAGAAATTGTTCAGAAGAGACATAAAGCACTGTCTTATCCGGGAAATTATCTTTAACCTGTAATCCAATGGAATTGGCAAGGTGCGTTTTCCCAAGGCCTACTTTTGAGTATATAAACAAAGGATTAAAAGCAGTTTTGCCGGGGTTTTGTCCGACAGCATAACCCGCTGACCGTGCCAGGCGGTTGCAATCGCCTTCAATAAAATTATCAAAGCTGTAATTCTCATTGAGCTGAGAATTAACCTTTATTTTCTTTATACCCGGTATTATAAACGGATTGGGAATTTCTTTCGAATTTTTGGAGTTTAAATCCAGTGGCATAGATACAGAAGGGTTTTTCGTGGCATTTTTGTTGCTCGTTGGCATGTTAACCGTATATGGTTTGTTGTTATTGTGGATAGAGTTATCCATTATAATACTATATTCCAACCTGCCGGAAGTACCCAACTCTTTACGTATCGTCTTTTTAAGCAAATTAATATAATGTTCTTCCAGCCATTCATAGAAAAACTGACTTGGAACTTGTATTGTCAATACATTATCAACAAAACGCAATGGCTTGATAGGCTCAAACCATGTTTTATAACTTTGATAATTCACATTATCTTTGATTACCTTAAGGCATCTGGCCCATATCTCTTTATGATCGGTGTTTTGATCCGTACTCATCCTTATATACAGCTAACTTGTTATTAATTTGGCTTAATTTGTCTTGCCTTGTGCAGGCGAAATAATTTACAACTTGGCTTAAAAATAGTTGTAACATCCGCTAAAGAAATTGCGTGACTACAACTATTTTATATTTAAGGGTCATTTACGAAAGTGTCTATAATTTTTCATAGGCCTAAGTTTTTTACTTTATGATTATCAACTTTTTTAATGATCTATTCCTGCTATATTTGTGTAACGAGTTGTCTGTGAGTGTTATAAGTGTTTATATGAGTGGCTTTCGTCAAAGATGTATTCGTAATTATTGCAATACGAATTATAGTAAAATCTATATCCGTTGATCTACAGTGTATTGAAAAACGGATGTTTTAGCGTGTATTCAATTTACAATGATAAGAAATTTTTGCTTTAAATAAAATATAACTGTTTAATTTTTCCATATTTTTAATGGATATAAATTTTAAAATATTTTCTTTATTTAAACTGTTTTTATTAAGGTTATTAAGTATAACATCACAAATGGTTTAATTTATTTGGCAAGATGCTTGTGAAGTAATAATTTTTTTACGGCTTGCTATTGTCTGATAAAAAAATCGGTATAAAACGATTTTTATTTCCATAATAAAAAATATATCAGCTTATTAAAATGATCATTTTATTTTCATGCAGTTTAAAATTACGGTCTGGTGATTATATAATTGATTTTTGGTATTTTTTTTATTCTGCTTTACGTTATTAATATGCTGATATTAGTCTACCAATTGATATTTGGAAATACTTCTTTTCGGCGATAGGAAAAAGAAAGTTTTTAGAGCTTACTCCTTTATCATACAATAAAAACATTACTTTAAAGTTTATCAAACTGAATAAAATATTATCTTTGCAAGTTATTAATAAGGAATAAAAGATTTATATGCGCGCTTTAACAATTTCTGCCCTACTTTTGTCATTTGTATTATTATCCGGATGCAAAGGATATCAGGATATTCTGGAGAGTGATGATACTGACCTGAAGTATGAAAAAGCTATAGAATATTATGAAGATAAAGATTATTACAAGGCAATTCAGCTCCTGGATAATCTTCGGTCTGTAACCCGTGGAACAGAAAAAGCTGAAGATGTAGCCTATTATTATGCCCAGGCACATTATAAAAATGAAGAATATATTCTGGCTTCATATTATTTTAAGAATTTTGTCAAAAATTTCCCCAAAAGTAATAAAAAAGAAAAAGCTCTTTATCTATCAGCGTACTGCAAGTATATGCAAGCCCCTCCTTATTATCTTGACCAAAGCACAACCAAAGAAGCGATCAACGATCTGCAATATTTTGCCAATACCTACCCACAATCAGAATATATAGTTGATGTGAATAAACACATCAAAGAATTGAAAAAACGCATTGAAAAGAAAGAAATTAATAAGGCCAATTTGTATTACAAAATGGAAAACTGGAAAGCAGCATCTTATGCCCTTGAAGTTTTCTTAGATAAATATCCGGTCTCCAGATATCGTGAAGAAGCAATGTTTAAAATTGCAGATGCCAAATACAATTTTGCAGTAAACTCTGTGAAGAAAAAACAACCTGATCGATACAGAGACGTTATACAAGTTGTAGATGAGTTATTAGCCGAGTATCCTGAAAGTGAGTATAAAAAGAAAGCTGAAAAAATTCGGGAGAACTCAAGTGAAGCAATTAATGCATTGGATGTATCAAAAAAAGATTGAAGATTAATAAATCTTCTTACATGTTGAGCCTCGGTGTTCATTAAGTAATAGATTTTATATTACATTTTGATTTACATTGAAATATAGGGGATTAAAACAGAGTATAAAGGAAAAAATCAATTATATAACCATGGATTATAAGAAAGTAAAAACGGATTTTGAAGCAGTGACCCATAGAGTGGAAGATTTTAGTTCAGCTTCCGGAAATATTTATGAAACTGTAGTTGCACTTTCAAAGCGTGCTGATCAAATTGCTACTGAGTTGAAAGAAGAGCTTGATAATAAAATTGAAGAATTTACTTCTCAAACGGACAATCTGGAAGAAGTATTTGAAAATCGCGAACAAATTGAAATTGCTCGTTATTATGAACGTCTTCCCAAGCCACATATCCTGGCTAAGCATGAGTTTCTGAACGGAAAAATGTATATTCGCAATCCACACAAAAACCAGAATACTTTACCTGAATCAGAGATTGACGAAGTTTAATGGATAGATTTTATGGATTTAGAAGGAAAAAAAATAGTGAT
>JBNJGZ010000017.1:19842-25681 GCA_051748065.1 Bacteroidota bacterium | reverse complement strand
AGGGGCTGTTTTTCGTGATCAGGCTAACGAATAATAAAACGTTGTTTATTGTGTTTTAAATGAAGGATACATCAAATAAAACGTAATATTTAGTTACAACGAATTTGCAAAGAAGCAGACTCTCTGTATTTTTTAACTCAACAACTGAATACTCTATGGATTATACCGGATTAAAAGAAAAACTGAATAAGGTGCATAGCTGGCCAACAGTTTATATGTTTAAATTTATCATACCTGATTACCCGCAAAAACTGGCCCGTGTACAGGAATTATTCTCTGCCGAGGCTGAAGTTTATTATAAATCATCAAGTAAAGGGAATTATATTTCCGTTACGGGTAAAGAAGTTGTATTAGCTCCTGAAGAAGTAATCCGTGTGTATGAAAAGGCGGAAAAGATTGACGATATTATAGCACTGTAATTGGCTTCGCATTAATGGGTAAGAATGTATTGATTCCTGTAAAAGTTTGCGTAATTTCGCACTCCACTCAGGAAATACGCTATCCTGTATTAATTAATTAAACACAAAATTTATGTTTGGAAATATTAAAGAGCAGCTTAAAACAGCTCAAAACGAGATGAAAGATAAACTTGCAGAAACGCAGATAACGGGTAAAGCAGAAGACGGAAAAGTAGAGGTAGTAGTAAATGGAAACCGCAAAATGATTTCAATAGATATTGCACCTGAACTTTTCGAGACGAAAAATCAAGAGGAAATTCAACAACTTATTATTGAAGCATCTAACGATGCGTTGCAGCAGGCTGAGCAAATCGCCGAAGATGAAATGATGAACTCGGCTAAGAATATGCTTCCCGGTATCTTTTAGTCTATTTTATCTTGGGAGAAGTGTTGGATGTGTGCTGCTTTTTTTATTCATGCATTAAATGCAGACGGAATATTTATCTCCTGGAAAATTGTTAACAAAATAATTGGTATTGGTTCAATAATTATTATTATCTTAGACCTGAAATAAAGTGAAAATAATAGAGCGATGGAATTTGATATATTAAATCATGATGCTGATTTGGTAGCGGAAATTAATGAATTGATTGACCAGCATCTGGAAGAAGAAGAGCCTGCTGTTACCATTAATACATTCCGCCGGTTGGTAAACGAAGGATATACAGATTATCAAGCCCGTAATCTTATCGGAAAGTGTGTGGCCTTTGAATTGACCAGTGAGCATGGTTTTGACCAAAGACGATATGCTTTGCATATGTCCTATTTACCTCAGATTAACTTTGAATGGTAGAAGGGAAATTGCAAAAGGATGCTTTCCTGTGTTTTTTTTACCAAAGACAGGGATAAGCAATTCTAACTTTCTTGTTTTTCCAAAGCCTTATAAATTACTTTTTGAATTTTGGTTCTGATATCCATACTGATCAATTTACGATTTTCAGCACTGGGATGTATGCGATTTGACAGGAAAATATAAACCAGGTCATATTTAGGGTCTGCCCATGCATAAGTGCCTGTGAAACCGGAATGCCCAAAACTTTCATTTGATGCTTCGCAACAGGTTGGACCACCTTCCTGATTATCCGGTAACGGTTTGTCAAAACCAATACCTCTTCGATTGTTATTTAAAGGAAATTGACGTCGTGTGAATTCTTTGATCGTAGAAGAGTCTAAATATTTTGTCCCGGCATAATATCCATTATTCAGAAGCATTTGCATAATAGCAGCTAAATCACGGGAGTTTGAAAACAGTCCGGCATGTCCGGCTACACCCCCTAACATTGCTGCTCCCGGATCGTGAACATACCCGTGGATCAGTTGCTTGCGAAATAGTAAATCATCTTCCGTAGGGACTATTTCCCTTTTATTGAATTTGTTCATGGGTAGAAAAGTTGTACGGAAGAGTCCCATAGGTTCATAAAAAGTATCTGCAACATATTGGTCTAATGGTTGCTGTGCCAAACTGTCTACAACGAACTTCAGTAGATAAAAGCCCAAATCGGAATACCTGTAACGTTTACTATATCGCAGGGGGGAGTCTCCGATGATTTTTATAATGCTGTCTTTATATTTTTTATCGATGAAAAGATCCCGGGCAACTGGTTCATTAAAAACAGAAGTTTTATGTCTTTTATAAATAGATGGTTTTAGTTTTTTATTATTATCCAGCGTAGTTTTATAAAATGGTATCCAGGATTGAAGACGTGCCTGATGCGCCATGATCTCGCGGATAATGAGATTCCGTTTGTTGGTATTCTTTAATGCAGGAAGATATTTTGAAACCGGATGATCAATATCCAGTTTCCCTTCCTCATATAAGCGCATAACAGCAAGTGATGTGGCGGCAACTTTAGTTACTGATGCCAGGTCATAAATATCTTTTTTTTCTACCGGACGAATTTTATTATATGTATGATAACCGAAGGTTTTATCGTAAAATATCTTTCCATCTTTGGCTACCAATACCTGACATCCCGGATATGCGCCTTTATCGATCCCGTCTTTGACAATCGAGTCGATATGGTTTAATTTTGAAGCATCTATATTCATAAAATAGGGGGAGCTTTCTTCCAAACGGCTTTTGCCGGTTGATATTCCATCACCGGCCCGGAAATTATCTCCAACACTGACAGGCAGTTTTCCTTTGATGGACGAACTGCCAAAAATACCCTGCACTGCCGCATTCTGACTGTATTTATTATTCTGATAAGCTACAAGAAGAGCAGATAAATTATTTTCTTTATATAATGATTTTAAAGCATAAGGATTACCAAAAAGAACAACGATGTTTTTCGTTCTTTTTCCTAACATATCCGTAAAGTCAAAAGCACGCTGACTGATACCATAATTGGTTCTGCCGGGATAAATTTGGCTGCTGTGAATCCCGGTAATGACTAAATCGTATCTTTCAAGCTCTTCTAAAAGCGTTTTAAATGAAGCTTGTGACGCTTTTGGAGTGATGTGATATTCTTCAACGGGTGTATATTTTTTGATCTCATCGATAAAGTGGGATTCCTTTTGTTTACTAACGGAAACAACTGCTATCTTTTTTTGGCTGATATCTTTCAAAGGCAAAAGAGTATCACTTTTGACAAGTGTTAATGCTTCTTTATATAATTTCTGGATCAAGGATTTGTGAAATTGTAGATCGAGGAGGGAGTCTATATTTGTTTTATCATTTGACTTTTCCGTCGTTTGGTTTTCCTGCTGAATCCAGTATTTATACATTAAGACTTTCCTTACTTTGCTTTGAAGTTCTTTTTGAGACAAGGCTCCATTATTTATCGCACTTTTAACGGCATTGACAGCTTTTGACAGATCCGCCGGCATAAGCAAAATATCATTTCCGGCTTTTAAGGCATTTACAGCAATTTCCCCGTCATTTAATCCTTTCCGCACGCCTGCCATTTCAAGGGCATCTGTAATGATAAGGCCGTTGTAATCATACTGGTTTACCAGAATATCAGTAAGTATGGCCGGAGATAATGAAGCCGGTCTGTTTTCAGTTGTATCTAAAGAGGGAACATGAATATGAGCCGACATAATAGCCCCTAATCCGTCTGCGGAAGCTTTCCGAAAAGGATATAAATGCACATCTTGCATTTCTTTTTCCGGGCTGTCAATAACGGGTAAAGTGTGATGCGAATCTTTGTCTGTGTCACCATGGCCCGGGAAATGCTTGCCACATGCAATAACACCTTCCGATTGCATTCCACTGGCATAACTCATCGCTTTTTGATAGACTTTTTCCGGATTTTCGCCAAAAGAACGAAAGTTGATCACCGGATTATCCGGATTGTTATTTACATCCATAACAGGTGCGAAATTCATGTTCACACCTACGGTTTTTAATTCTTTTGCGACAGCTTTTCCCATCATGTTGATATAATGGTCGTCTTGTATAGCACCAAGCGTCATTTGGTAAGGATAGGATAATGTACTATCAAGTCGCATGCCTAATCCCCACTCTCCATCTATAGCAACCAACAGCGGAAGATTGGAAATATTTTGATATCTTTCAGCCCAGTTGGCCTGACGTACAGGGCCTCCCTGAAAAAAGCAGATCCCGCCAACACCATATTCCTGTATTTGCTTGCTTACTTTTTGTTTGTAGGCAAGGGATTTATCGGAATGTGCCCGGATCATAATAAGCTGGCCGATCTGCTCCTCCAGCGTTAACGTGTTGATTACAGAATCAGCCCAATGAATTGCTTTTTCGGATTTCTGCCCGTGTTTACTTTCGTCAAATATTGCTGGAGTAGCTTTTGTTATAAGCGACAAACTGAAAATTACGATTAGTAATAATATCCGGATTATTCGCATTTTTCTTTATCTGTTACTGGGTTGGTAATGCATATGAATAAACTTTATTGACAAACTCTAAATAAGTGTTTTGTTTACCCCGTCATATTTGCGGGGGAACTTACCCCGATTACTATCAGGGGTCGTTTCATATCCTTTGTAAAAATAAAAATATCGTATAAGAAAAACGCCATTGTTCAATATTAATTATCAACAGATCACTGTGAAATGATGTAGTTATAAATTAAAGGATTACAGCAAATTGTGTTTTAAGTATATTTCTTAAAGCTTATAATTATTGATGATCAGCCCCAAAAGAAAAAAGCTGTCGCAAAATGTATCAAAGAAAAATATGTTTATCAATACTTTAATACGTTCCGGACAGCTTTTTGAAGAAGAACAGGGTGTTGTAAACCCCCCCGGTCTACCAATATTTTATCCATTCATTGACATCAGGAATTCCTCATTGCTATCAGTAAAACGCATTTTATCTTTCAGGAATTCAATGGCTTCTAATGGATTCATATCTGCAAGGTGATTTCTAAGTATCCATATTTTTTGCAGAACATCTTTGTTTAGTAGCAGGTCTTCACGTCTTGTACTGGAAGCTACCACATCAATAGCAGGAAATATTCGTTTGTTAGCGATTTTCCTGTCAAGCTGAAGTTCCATATTTCCGGTTCCTTTAAATTCTTCAAAGATGACTTCATCCATGCGTGACCCTGTGTCAATCAGTGCCGTGGCGAGTATAGTAAGTGATCCACCTTTTTCAATCTGACGGGCAGCGCCGAAAAACCGTTTCGGTTTGTGCAATGCATTGGCTTCCACACCACCGGAAAGAACTTTTCCTGATGAGGGTGAAACGGTATTATAAGCACGTGCCAGGCGTGTAATTGAATCCAGAAGGATAACAACATCATGTCCGCATTCTGTCATGCGTTTTGCTTTTTCAAGCACGAGATTAGCAATTTTCACATGCCTTTCGGCTTGCTCATCAAAGGTAGAGGCAATAACTTCCGCATCAACACTACGTTCCATATCAGTCACCTCTTCCGGGCGTTCATCTATCAATAAGATGATCATATAAGTCTCCGGGTGATTGGCTGTAATGGCGTTGGCAATTTCCTTTAAAAGCATGGTTTTTCCCGTCTTGGGTTGGGCTACGATCAAACCGCGTTGTCCTTTTCCAATCGGGGTGAAAAGGTCCACAATTCTGGCGGACATGCTTTTGTTTTTGGATGAAAGTAATGTAAATTTTTCATCAGGAAATAATGGCTTTAAATGGTCAAAAGCAATTCTGTCGCGTACTTCTTCCGGCCTGCGACCGTTAATTTCAATTACCTTAATTAAGGGGAAATACTTTTCACCGTCTTTGGGAGGACGAATACTTCCTTTAACATTATCTCCGGTTTTTAAGCCAAATAATTTAATTTGCGACTGAGAAACATAAATGTCATCAGGCGAGTTAAGATAGTGATAATCGGATGAACGCAGGAAGCCGTAGCCGTCAGGCATAATCTCAAGTACGCCTTCGCTTGTGGCAATACCTTCCATTTCAAAGAAGATATCTTGCTTTGAGT
>JBNJGZ010000017.1:0-19742 GCA_051748065.1 Bacteroidota bacterium | reverse complement strand
TTATAGATAAGTTCTTGTTTTTTTAATCCTTGTGCCTTTGGAATATTTAATTCTTTGGCGATTTGACGAAGCTCAGTCAGTAATTTTCCATTGAGCTCAATAATATCATACATGAAATAAGGAATTTGTTATTTTTTTGATTGTAAAAATTTAATTGAAATAATTGGCAAGAATTGTTTAGCCAGCTTTGCGGATTCAATGGCGCAAATATAAGTAATTATTTTTTATTTTGGCAAATATTAAACGAAAAAAACATTCAATGAATTGTATTGTAAGCAAAAACAAAACTAATATATTGACGAAACTCTATGATTTGTTTTTTATTCTTGAATATGAAATAAACTAAAAGTGAATTATTTAAATGCCTAATTGTAAGTTGTTTGTATTTCTGTGGTTTTTCTTTGCGTGTGCCAATTGTATACTTATAAAACCCTTAAATTCATTAATTGTTCATTACATTAGCATATTCTCTTACTGATGCTTATCGAATTGTGGAATTCTTTCTGTAAAAAGAGGGATAAAAATAATATAAAAAGCTTTATTTTTGCACCTAAAATATAAGCTTATGATACAAAGAATACAAACAGTGTATATGTTTTTGGGCGTGTTGGTTACAGCAACTATTTTTATTGTTCCAATTGCAAATTTCGGAATAGTAAATGGGGAACTACTCCAATATAAACTGATGAATTTTGATTCCATTTTTGTTTTGGGGATGAAAAAACAGGAGCTTTTTACACCTGTAATTACCAATTGGTTAACGGGAATTTTGTTGGTGGTCAATATTTTTCTGTATAAAGACCGTAAATTACAGAAGCGTATATTAATGATTATTGTTGTGATTAATCTGGGAACTCTGGGTAGTGCTTTTTATGTAGCAGACCAGATTGAAAGCCTTGCTAAAGTATCAGCTCAGGCCAGCTATCAGATAGGGATTTATCTTCCGTTGGTAAATATGATATTGCTGGTATTGGCCAATAATGCTATTCGTAAAGATGATAAGCTTGTAAAATCAGCCGATCGTTTAAGATGATGGCGATCGTGGGTGATTGGCAATTTCCAGGTTACGGATATTTCCGTTGTCAACAACAAAGCGCATGAATGTAATGTATTGGTGGAATCCACTTCGGCCTGCTGCTCCCGGATTTAAGTGCAGTAACGTATTCTTTTTATCATAAATAGCTTTTAAAATATGGGAATGCCCGGATATGAACATATCAGGATTTTCACGGGCAATGAGTTGCTTTGCCAGGGATGTGTATTTTCCCGGATAACCCCCGATATGAAGAATAACAACTTTTACCTTTTCAATAGTAAAACTAAGATATTCCGGAAACTCTTTTCGTACAGTTGAATCATCAATATTGCCGTAAACTGCCCGGAAAGGTTTGTTATTGCTTAATTGAGTGACAATTTGATAATTTCCTATATCTCCGGCATGCCAGACTTCATCTACATTTTCAAGGAAACTTTTTAATTTGGGGTGAACAAACCCGTGGGTATCTGAAATCAGGCCTATACTTTTCATTGTAAATTACTTGTTATTAAATGGGTCTTACTTATAAACAAAGAAATAGTGAAAAAAGGCGAAAGATAAGGAGGATGATCAAAAGAATTATATTATTTTCATATTGCTGTTGTGAATCCAGCCAACTGTGCCATCTGGCAATCGAACTTCGTACCATTCTCCAACTTTATTTAAAATATGAACTTTCAACCCTTCATGAATAATGAATAAATTTTCACTTTCTTTTGAAGGTGAACTTTTTCCGGTGACAACTTTTTCAAATATTATGGCAGATTTATCATGCCGGATATGGTTATAATTACGTAAGCTGACCAAAAGCGTGAAAGCGAATAAAATAGTAAACAAGAGTGCGGTCCAGAAAAAGGTTTTCCGTCTGCCGACAGAGCGGGATGATATAAAAAACGCCCATAATATGCTGCTTATAAGAATGGTGAGTATGGTCAGTACTCCCCATATTTTTAAAGGGAAAAGTTGTGTTATCTGGTGCCACCAGCGGACGTAAAACATCACCGGAAGCTTTTCAATCGCATCTTTTTGCTTTTGCTTTGCAAATTCCAGATTATGATTGATTCTTTCATTAAAAGGGTCTAACTGTTTTGCCCGTTCATAATTTAATATGGCCGGTGCCAATTGATCATCCTTAAAGTAGGCATTGCCTAAATTGTAATAAAGTTCTGCCGATTCCTTTCCGGAGTCTAAAATGCTGTCATATTTAGTAATTGCCACATCATAATTGCCTTCATTGTATGCTTTATTCGCTTCATTAATTAGCTCAGCATAGGGATTAGCGAAAAGCAAGCCAGTCTGTATTATAGCAATGGATATGGTCAGGATTAATTTCTTCATAATCTGTTTTCAATTCTTTAATTATTGATTTAACAACCTATGGCATATAAACTTTATTTTAAATCTTTCTCAATATTTGAAATCAATTCCAGAGTTTGGGTGTAAATATCTTCCTGTTTTTGCCCGCCTGATTCCGGAGCAAATCTGGCATAATCGCATTCATCCAGGATGTTTCTGCTTTGCCGTATATGTTCGGCTTTTATATTACTGGTTTCTAATTTTGTTTGAATATTATCCCTGTTTACTTCAGCCATAGGGATGTTGAAGCGGTCGCTAAGATAGCCTAATAAAGCTTTATTGATTTCTTCATAAAATTCGTTTTGTTGTTCACTGTCTTTTAGCTTTCGGGCTTTTTTCAGTCTCTTTCTTGCTAATTTTGTGGCTCTTCGGTTTTTTTGAAGTGTTGCATCTGAACGGATTTTCCGGTTTTTTTTGTAAATCAGATAAAAGATTACCAGCCCTGCTGGTGGCAGCAATAACAAGAGCCAAAATACCCAGGAGTTTACGAAGTATTTGTTTTTATCATACAGCGGAACAGACGATTCATATATATGCATAATGTCCTTTCCTAAACGCTTTATATTTTGCTTGTTTTGAGTGAAAAAACCTTCTTCTTTATCCTGGTCTTTACCTTTTCCGACAACAATTTCAAACTCATCGGTTTCTAAAGTAGCATATTCCTCTTTCAGGATGTCAAAATAATTGATCTTAACGGGTGGAATTTTAAAATGTCCTTCGCTGCGCGGAATAATAGTGTAGTTAAATGTTTTATGACCTGAAACCCCTGTTTTGCTGGTTTGCTTTTTTGTATTCACGTCTGGTTCATAAACTTCAAAGTCAGGCGGGAGGTTTATATCAGGTAATTCCAGTAGATCAATGTTTCCGGAACCGGATATCTTTATTTTTAGATTTGTTGCCTGATTAGAAGCAATACTGTCTTTTGTCAGATTAGCTGTCATCTGGTAGCTTCCGGCCAATCCCGAGAAATTACCGGGTTTGTTTTCATTGGGCAGCGGCTTGACATTTAGCGAAACCTCAGGAGAATTTATGTTTTTTTCAAGGTCCTTTCGTATTCTTACCTTGTCACCATAAAAAAACTTTTCTCTTGGTGTTTGTGCCTTACGCGTTTTAATCACTTCCACAGTTACGTCCAACGAAAAATTGCCGATTTTTAGGGTACCGGATTTCTGGGGAAATAGCACTTTTTTACCAATCGTTACAGCATTATACATTTCCCCGTCAACACGTTCTTTTTTAACATTAACTTCTCCGATATCAATGTCTTCCGACCAAAAACCATCGAATGACGGAAGATTTTTTACATCCAGTCCGGTGATATTTTTTCTCGAGTATAACTTATGGGTTACAATTACGGCTTCGCCTTCATATACCTCTTCTTTACTGATTATCGTACGTGCAAATAAATCATCCGGCTTGAGCCCTTCATCTTTTTGCTGATCTCCCGTGGGTTTATCAACATCATCAGACTCAGAAACAGTTATAGTAAGTTCTCCGGATTTTAAATTTTTATCCTGCCAAATATATTCAAAAGGAGCGATGGTAAATTTACCTTTTTCTTTGGGTTCCAGGATAAAAGAGTATTTATATAAAGTCATACTCTTATCCTTCTGACCAAAACCAAAGTTCATATTCATGTCCATGCCCCCGCCTTCATCTATGATTCGAAAATTTTCGAATGAAGGCTTGTTGGCCTGGATACCGCTTAGGTTAAACGAGCCACTACGTCCCTTGTATTTTAGAATATAATCTACACGGAATTGCTCGTTTAAAGAGGGATTGGAGTTGCTTATATTTATGTCAACATAAAAATCATCCTGAGCATGAGCAGTATAAGCTGCCATGGAAATCAAAAAAGTAAGCAATATTATCAATAGATTCTTTTTCATGATTACCAATCTTTTTCAATTTCTTTTGCTTTGGCTTCCTTTTTCTTCAAAATTTTCTTCATCATTTCTTTTTGATCATTTTCCAGGGCTTTCATCATACGTGCAGCTTGTTCTTCGCTAAGCTCTTCTTTTTCTTGTTGATCTTTACCGCTTTGGGTTTCGTCCTGGTTTTCCCTGGATTTATCTTGCTCTTGTCCTTTTTGTTGGTCTTCTTTATCCTGTTGCTGTTCCTTTTCCTGGTTTTTATTCTTTTCCTGATCTGACTTATTGTCCTGTTCTTTCTTATTTTGATCCTTGTCTTTGTCTTTGTCTTTGTCTTTGCCTTTGTCCTTGTCTTTGTCCTTGTCCTTGTCTTGCTTATTTTGATCTTGCTTTTGTTGTTCTTGTTGCTTTAGTTTTTTGCGGGCATAAATATAATTATAACGGCTGTCATTATCGGAAGGATCATACATTAATGCTTTTTTATATGCTTTAGCAGCTTTTTGATATTCCTTTGATTTTATATAGGCATTACCCAAATTGTGAAATGCATCCGCTTTTTCATTGTCATTTATATCAAGGCTTTCCAGATTTTCAAAGCGTTTAACGGCTTCTTTGTATTTTTCTTGCTGATACAAAGCATTTCCCAGATTAAAATTTCCTTTAAAGTTCATTTCTTTATCTTCCAGTGCCTTTCTGTAGTTTAATTCGGCATCAGCATATTCTTTGTTATTATAGTTTTTATCACCCTCGCGCAAAAGCGAATGCGTATTTTGCCCTTGTGCTATAATTGTGAATAAAAATAGTATGATAAGAATGTTGATGGACTTCATATGTTTAAAATTTTGTTCGTTGTTCCGTGTTTTGTGTTCGTTGTTCATCCGCTAATTGCGCTAATTACACACCAATTAACGCGGATTGAGTATATTCTTATTCGCAAATGCAATTCATAATTCGTAATTCATAATTGAAGATACGCTTCAACGCATCATCGCATCATCGCATCAACGCCTTCTCGCTCTTCGCGTTTAATCATCCTCCTGTGTGCCGAACGCTTCGCCATGGAGGTTTCATATGTTTATTCATATGTTTATTTCGTTGGTTGTTCAAATAATTTTATTTTTTGAGCTAACGGACTTTTCCTGTTAAATAAAAGATGCTCAATAATCAGTAAAAGGATGGCTATTGCCAATGGATATTGAAACCGGTCTTCATAGTCCGCATAGACTCTTGATTCATATTCTTTTTCTTCCATTTTTTTGATCTCATCATATAAATTGTTCACTCCAGAGCGTGTATTATTGGCCAGAATATATTTTCCGTTTCCTTTACGTGCAATGTCTTTAAGCATTTTTTGATTAAGCTGGGTGATGACTGTGTTTCCGCTTTGATCCTGTTTATAACGTCCTGAAACATTATCTGAAGATGCAGGTATAGGTGCTCCTTTTATAGAACCCATTCCAATAGAATGAACGATAACACCTTTATCTTTAGCTTTTTCTATAGCTTTCATTGCATTTTCCTGATGGTTTTCACCGTCCGAAATGAGTATAATAGCTTTATTATGGTTTGATTCTTCATCAAAAGAAGTCAGACTTTGTTCAATAGCCTCACCGATGGCTGTTCCCTGCGTAGGAACTATATCTGTTGATATTGCTCTTAGGAACATACGGGCTGCGGAATAGTCGGTTGTTATGGGTAATTGTTTATATGCGTGACCAGCAAAGATAACCAATCCGATCCGGTCACCTTCCAGTCTTTGTATCAGGCGGTCTACGGCTCGTTTTGCATTTTCAAGTCTGTTGGGATCAATGTCTTTTGCCAGCATGCTGTTCGATACATCAAGGGCGATGACAAGATCGACTCCTTTTCGGGTACTTTTTTCCATGCGTGAACCAATTTGGGGATTGGCCAGTGCAAGAATAAGAAAGGCCAGTGCAGTTATAAATAAAGCATGTTTCCAGTTATTCCGCTTACCGGACGCTTTGGGCGCCAGCCGGGCATAAAGCTCTGTGTCGGCAAAAGCGCGAAGTAGCTTCCGTTTCCGCCGGTTGATCAGATAATGCAAAATTATGAGCAATGGCAATAATGCCAGGCCATAAAGTATATAAGGGTTGTCAAACCTGATGATTTCCATAATCCATTTTCTTCTTTTTTAAGGAATCGTTCGAAATATTGTTTTTCGTAAAATCCATTCCAGTATTAAAAGTATACTACCTATTAGGGCAAAGAGGAAAAACTCCTCGTGTTTATGCTCATATCTTTGTACGTCAATCTTAGATTTTTCCAGTTTATTAATTGACTGGTATATCTCTGCCAGTTTTTCTTTGTTTGTAGCCCGGAAGTATTGGCCGTTCGTACTCTGAGCAATATCTTTCAGCAACTCTTCATCGATATTTACTTCGCGCTGGCGGAAGACATATTGCCCTGTAGCCTGGCTGATACCCACAGGTACTCTTGCTTTCCCCTTACTTCCAACACCAATGGTATAAACCCGTATTCCGAAAGTTTCGGCCATTCCTGCTGCTGTCAACGGGTCTATAGAACCGGAATTGTTCACTCCGTCTGTTAACAGGATAATTACTTTTGATTTTGCTTCTCCGTTTTTCAGCCGACTCACTGCCGTTGCCAGACCTTCTCCAATAGCCGTTCCGTCTTTAAGCATTCCTGTTTTGATGTCCTCAAATAAGTTGCTTACCATCTGATGGTCTGTTGTAAGCGGGCTTTGTGCAAAAGCTTCGGCACTAAAAATAACTAAGCCCAGGCGGTCATTTTCCCGGTTAGCAATAAACTCCTGAGCCACACTTTTCGCAGCTTCCAGGCGGTTGGGGCGAAAATCCGTTGCCAGCATACTTGTTGAGACATCCAGGCTGATAAGTATATCAATTCCTTCAATGGATATATTTTCCTGACGTGTACTTGATTGTGGCCGTGCCAGTGCAATAATTAATAAAACCAGCGCCAGCATGCGAAAACCGAATACAACGGGATAAAAACGCGCCTTCCAGCTCTTTCTTTTACTGATGCCTGCCAGCGAGCTGTATCGTAGCGGAGCCTGGCGTTTGTGATATTTTTTTATGTAATATACCAGAAACAATGGGATCAGCAGCAGGCTTAACAGTAAATAAGGATTAGCAAATGTTATATCACTCCACATTATTCGCCTCCTCTGTTTTTTCGTTTTCTTCGTCTTCCCGGGTCAGTTCAACAAATTGTTTTGCTGACTTCATGCTTTGAGCATTTTCATCAGGCAGGGGAATTACCCGGGCAAATTTTACAAGATCAGCTAATTCCAATAAAGATTTTAACGTTTTATAAGCATCTTCCGGGGCTACAGGACTTATCTGTTGTAATATCTCCCGGCTTGTCAGTTCTTCAGCATCAACATTAAACCGCCTTTCGATGTAATGCCTGATAATAGCTGTTAATTCGATATAGTATTTCTTCGTCTGATTATTATGCCATAATTTCTTATCCTCCAGCTCTTGTAAGCGGCTTAATGCTTCTTCATCTGCCGGCAGGGCAGGTTTAACAGGTATAGGCTTATCTATGGATTTTTGCTTCTTCTTTTTTCTAATCAAGTAATATGCAAGCGCAGCAATTATCAGCAGGGCTATAGCCCCTAAAATCCAGGGCATGAGGTCCCGGAATTTGAGTGGCTCCTCATAAATCCCCTTAATGGGTTTTATCTCTTTCGTTGTATCTACTTCCATAGTTTTCACCTGAAGTAGCATTGCTTCTGTTGAAAGGCTGTCTTTCCCGGATGCAAATGAAAAGGGAGGTATTGCATGATAACCGGAGTCAAAAGAGGTAATAGTATAAGACTTTGTGATTTCCCGGAATGTATCGTCTATCTGATTTGTATCGTGATTATTGGTGTTGACAATTTCAATTTTTTCGGTAAGCGTATCCTGAATTTGAGGCCATTGCACAGATCTGTCTTTTGATATTTTGACGATAAATTTAAAAGTAGCTTGCTCTCCAATTTGGATTTTATTGGTATCCAGAGCAGCTTTTACTTCAAAATCCTGGGCATATAAACTAGCCGTTGATCCTGTTAATAGAATAAAAAAGGCAAATATGTAGTGCAATTTGTTCATAAATTATTATTTGTGTTTTCACAAATCTAAATCTTCCGGTATTGTTTTAAAATCGTTTTTCTCTGATTTTAAAAAGGTTGATTAATGGTCTTATATAATCTTTGTTTACAGGTATTTCCAGATAATCTACCCCGGCTTTTTTACTGTTGTTAAGAAATTCATTATTCAGTTTGTGCCACCATTCAAAATGATTTTCTATTGTTTTCTTATCCGAAGTGTCAATCCAATGGGATTGCCCTGTTTCAGCATCTTCCATTTTCACCAGTCCGACGGGAGGCAATATTTGTTCTGCCGGATCAATCAAGCGTATGTTTACGATATCATGTTTGTTATTGGCGATTGTCAGAGCCTTGCTGTAGTTGTGATCGATAAAATCAGACAGCAGAAAGGCTGTTGAGCGTTTCTTGATTGCATTGGTTAAAAAGCGTAATGCTTCGCTGATGTTGGTTTTATTGCTTTGAGGCTTAAAATCCAGTAGTTCGCGAATAATTCTGAGCGTATGGCTTCTTCCTTTCTTTGGGGGGATAAATTTTTCTATTTGATCGGAAAAGAATATTACACCGACTTTATCATTGTTGTTAATAGCAGAGAAAGACAGGACAGCAGCTATTTCAGCAATCATCCGCTCTTTGAACTGCGTGCGGGTACCAAAGTTATTCGAACCCGATACATCAATCAGCAGCATCACCGTCAGTTCTCTTTCTTCTTCAAATACTTTCACATAGGGATGCCCGAAGCGAGCCGTAACATTCCAGTCGATATTGCGGACATCATCTCCCTGATAATATTCCCTGACCTCGCTAAAAGCCATTCCCCGGCCTTTGAACGCACTGTGATAATGCCCGGAGAAAATCTGATTTGATAATCCACGGGTTTTAATTTCTATATTTCTTACACGTTGTAGCAGTTCTCTGGTTTCCATAGATATAAATTATGGTACTTCCACCGCATTTAACACTTCATTGATGATATCCGTGGAGGTAATATTTTCTGCTTCTGCTTCATAAGAAAGCCCAATCCGGTGGCGGAGAACATCGTGACAGATAACTCGCACGTCTTCAGGAATAACATAGCCTCGACGGTTGATGAATGCATACGCTTTAGCAGCCAGTGCCAGATTGATGCTTGCCCGCGGGGAGGCCCCGAAATTGATCATGTGTTTGTAAGAATCCAGATTATAGTCTGAAGGATAACGTGTGGCAAAAACGATGTCAGTAATGTAATTGGTGATTTTTTCATCGATATAGATTTCCCGTACTACCTTTCGGGCTCTGATGATTTCTTCGGGACTAACAGCTTTATTTATGGGATTGGTCTCATTGGTAATATTTTGCTGTAAAATAAGCTTTTCTTCTTCTTTAGTGGGATAGTTGATCAAGACTTTAAGCATAAAACGGTCTACCTGCGCTTCGGGCAGGGGATATGTACCTTCTTGCTCAATAGGGTTTTGTGTGGCTAAAACCAGAAAAGGCTCTTCCAGTTTATAGGTCTCTTCACTGATTGTGATCTGCCTTTCCTGCATCGCTTCCAGTAATGCACTTTGCACTTTTGCCGGCGCACGGTTGATTTCATCGGCGAGGATAAAGTTGGCGAAGATCGGCCCTTTTTTTACATTAAACGTTTCGTTTTTTTGACTGTAAATCATCGTACCGATCAGGTCGGCAGGAAGCAAGTCAGGCGTAAACTGGATCCGGCTGAATTTTGCATTTACAGCATCAGCTAAAGATTTTATCGCCTTGGTTTTGGCAAGACCGGGAAGTCCTTCCAGCAGAATGTGACCATCCGAGAGAAGTCCGACCATTAAACTTTCCAAAAGATGGTGCTGACCGATAATGGCTTTGCGCAACTCAACATTCAACAATTCAACAAATGCGCTTTCTTTTTCTATCTTTTCGTTTAATGCTTTTATATCAACCTGTTCCATAAATATTGATGTTAGTTTTATGCAAAAGTAAAAACTATATATCACGGTGTGCTGTTAAAAATTGTTAAACCCCTTTATTACTGGAATTCCTGAAAAATTATACTGTTTAAACACGATTGAAATGACTTTATTTTATGCATGACTATATCGGTTAGTTGAACATTATACCGATCAGACCTATTTATATTTGGTATAATTTTCGCATTACTTTTGTTTTCTATAAAAACAGACCTTTATGATTTTTTCTACCTTCAAAGCATTGTTACCGGCTAAAGCAAGTCAATTGATTATTTTGATGTTTTGTCTTTTGCCGTTTGTATTATCTTCTCAGGAAAAAACGGACCCAGGCTGGTTGCAGCTTGGAGTTAATGCCGGACCTGTTATGCCCCGGGGGGAATTTAAGCAAGAATACCCAAATCTGCTTTTAGCCGGTGGTGTAGATTTTATGGTTGGTGTTCCACGGCTTAATCTTATGTTTGGTGCAGAATACAAACGAGTTAACATGGAAACGGAATCCAATTCTTTGGATGATACGATACCTACAGGGGGTGGAATATATGCCTTAGGAATGGATACGGATGCGAAAACCCGTATGGATGTTTTTCATCTGAGTAGCCGGTTTGTGCCCTGGAAAGAAGCTAAGATCTCACCTTATATTGGTGTCTCCGGTGGATTTAAAACTGTAACGCTTAGCTGGGAACGCACAGCGCGGTATAAAAATGAAGATGAAAAGTTAGATGAAGACAAGCAAGCAAAATTTGCGTTGAGTTATGGAGGTAGAATTGGCGTTTTATATAAGCTTCAGGAGCAATTGATGCTGGATGTAAGTGCATCATGGAATGGAAGTTCGAAAACAAACTATCCCAAAAATATAAAATTTGACTCTGAAGGAAAGGCAGATGCTGACATGATCAGAGCCAAAACCGATATGATCTTATTTTCGGTTGGGGTTGTATTTGTCAGTCTGCCGTAGTAGAGTTTGTCCAAAGTACCCGATATCTGCGTTCTTGCTCGTCAGGTAGATTTGAAGAAGGATGCAGCATTTAGTTACCGTTTGATACCGGGAGATTTTATCCTATTAAGAAAGAATGAATATGCGACAAGAATTAATCGAAAATACCGAGAATCACCTGAAACAATTTTCAGACCGGCAAAAAGTGTTGAAAGAATTAATACGTCAAATCAATAAGGATTTGGGTGTTTTCCCTGCGAAAGATTCTTTGCAGGAAAGCCTGTCGGCAGAAATGATCGTCGAAAATTTAACTCCTGTTTTAAAGGAATATCGTGACGGAGCTTATGAGTCATTGCGACAGTTATTGTATAAGATAGATGTAGATGAGCGCAAATTATTTGAGCAGTTGGAGGGAGAAGATATAGAAGAACATTCCCGGATTATGGCCTGGGTGATACTGGAGCGGGAACTGAAGAAAGTAGTCACCCGTATTTATTTTTCTGAAAACAAAAACAATTTCAGGGATTTTTAATTTCACAATCCGTTTAACTATAAAATTCGTTTATTAACCTTTTCGCAGGGTGATCTCGGTGATTTCCGGCGGCATGCCCATTCTTCCGGGAAAACCGATATATCCTAATCCTCTGTTAATATAGAGATGCTGGTTCCCGTTTTTGTAATGTCCTGCCCATTCGGGATATTTATATTGAACCGGGCTCCATTTTAGTTTTCCCCAAAGCAGTCCAAACTGGAATCCATGGGTATGTCCTGAGAGGGTAAGTGCTATATTGGTTTCGGGAATTACTTCTCCTCTCCAATGCGAGGGATCATGCGAAAGTAAGATATGAAAACGGCTGTTTTTGATGTCCTCCATGGCTACGTTCAGTTTGCCATATTGAGGGAAAGGAGGGGCACCCCAGTTCTCAATGCCGAGAATACCAATGGATGAATCATTGTTTTTAATTTCTACACCTTTATTATCAAGGAGTTCAAAACCGGATTGTTGAAAAATACTGCGGAATTTTTCTTCATTTTCTTTTTTCTCTTGTTCATCATCCCAGTCCACATAATCTCCATAATCATGATTGCCGGTGATGGCAAATTTCCCTTTTTTGGCCTTCATTGCTTTCAACGAGTTGATCCACGGTTTGGCTTCTTCTGCAACATTATTGATCAGATCACCGGTAAACATGATCATATCAGGCTTTAGCTTGTTGATTTTTCGTGTTACTTTTTCCGGATAGGAGGAACGTGGTGAAATACTGCCCAGATGATAATCTGAAATATGTACGAGTTTATGACCGTCGAAGTCTTTTGGCAAACCGGGAAAAAATAGTGTTTGATGGGATGTCCTAACCCAATGCTTTTCGAAAATCATTCCGTATAAAACCCCGAAAAAAGCAATAACTGCTAAAACAGCTCCTGCCCATGAAAGATTAAGCATGTATTCGCCCTCATAGCTCATAAAGCGAGCTGTCTGAAAAATTAATTCATCCAGAACATTGAAAGCGACAAAAATAAGTTTGGGAAAATAGAAAAGCACAAATGCGCCGGAGATAGCAAACATTCTCCGGCTGGAGGCCACGCTTTTCATATTGATCTTAAAAATCATTCCGGCTATGATCAACAACAGGAAGATTGCTGATATTCCCCAATGTAGGGAAGAGGTTATTGTTGTAAAAAGTGGATCAGGATCAGTTAAAAATAAATTCAGTCCCCGCATGGTAAGCAAGTCGACTAATAATATAATCATTGCTAAGATCACCAAAAATTTTTGTGGTTTACTTTTCATATATCTAAATTTTTTAAAATATTGATAATGTCATTATTATGTTTTCTTGCTTTTATCTCTTACTGTCATTTGCTTCGCGTCATTTATCCGTCTTCGACGGATGTCATTTGTAGTTTACCTTGTGAAACCTTTTTCTGTTTCACCAAGGTCATTTGCGCTTCGCGCGTCATTTTGCTTTACTATACTCTAAATCATCTACTTAAGGGCTTTCTGAGACGGTTATATTTGACAGCAGCCTGACACAGAAGTATAGAAAATGACCATCAATGACAACAAATGACTACCAATGACAATAAATGTCATTGTTTTCTTTGCATTATCCAACTCGTCCAGACCTTTAATCATTCTCCTGTGTGCCGAAAAATATTTCGCCATGGAGGTTTCATATATTTACAGTTTCTTTATTCAGCTAATCCTTTCTGCGTTATATAACTCTTCGTTTTCGGGGCGGTTGTGTTTCCAGCGACGGTGCGACCAAAGCCAGTACTCGGGTTTTTCCCGTATGCGTTTTTCAAGTGCTCTTACGTAGGCTTCTGTGATCTCGCCGGGTTTTGTTTCTTTCGGATTTTCCACCAGAACCTGAAAGTTCATTTCATACTGGTTCCTTTTTATTTTGTCAATACTCAAAAACAAAACAGGCATATTCATTTTCCGGGCAATCTTATCTATTCCGGTAAAAAAAGCGGTTTCCTGATTGAGGAAAATTGTCCAGTGCGCCCCGTGCGGAGAAGGCGACTGGTCTGCAATAAAAGCTGAGTTGGCAATACGGTCTTTATGCTGTAACATATACTTTAGGGTGTCCTTCATTTTGACAGGTATCGAACCGAAGCGTGTACGCATATGATACATAAGTTTTTCGAAATATGGATCGCTCAGCGGATGATAAATTCCGTTTATCTCATAATCAATAGCGGCATGATATCCAAAATTTCCCCATTCCCAGCATCCATAATGTCCTACAGCAAATATTGTACTTATTTGATTATCATTAAACTTTTTTATTAACTGAACACTTTTTTCCGGTACTTTTATATGTTTCCTGGCATCTTTCAAGTTCATAGTAAGCATCTTCAGGGTTTCCAGCATGATGTCTGTCAGGTGCAGGTAGAATTTTTTTTCGATTTTATGACGTTCCGCTGTAGTTTTTTCCGGGAATGCATTTTTAAGGTTTTCTCTGACAACCTTTTTTCGATATCCGGTTACATAATACAAGATGAAATACATAAATTCGGATAGCCTCCGGAGAATAAAAAAAGGCATGGAAGCTATCAGATATGCAAAAGGAACAATAATTAAATAATGGAGTAGAGCACGCATTCATTTTAATTTTACCATGCAAAAATAAGCAATTGACGGGAATTTATTCAGCAATATAAGAAACGATATCCCGGGCTTTTCCATATTTCTCAAGGTAGTCCTTTGTAAGCTGTAAAGAAGTTAAAAGCCTGTCGTTTTGATAAAAGTCGTAATAAACAATCAGCAGGTTACGCGTTGAATCATTAATTTTTGTTCTCACGGAATCGCTTGTAGGTGAGCCGAAATAATCCTGATTGTCCTGCAAAACGGGTATGTTTTTGATGTTTATTTTGCCACGTCCTATTCCTTCATACAATATTCCTTCCGGGGCTTTGGTCAGGCTTATAGCACCATTGATTTTATCAGCATCAAAGCCGCCGATAGAATACACCGTTTCCATAGACAACAAATTAATGAGGTCTACATACATGTTGATGCTGTATAATTCTTTCTTTTTGATGATCCTGCGCAAAAGGGAATCGGCAGCCGGGCGATATCTGTTGGGATCGGCTCCAAGAGCTTTATAAGCTTGCCGGAAATCCTTCATCACCGGATGAGAGCGTACATCATCAAAACTTTTGTCTTTCCATTGGGATATTGCGGCTTCAATTTTTTGCCTTATAGCTAAGGGTGTAGCGCCATTTGTTCCGTGTGCTTTAATAATGCCTAATCTGCAAGCGGGAAGCACGTTTTTAATGGATTGCTTTATTGTGATCTTATGTTGCATGCTTGTTAAAGAAAAAAGATTTTATAGTCTGTCTGTAAAGTTAGTGTTCAGAACGCCAGTACTTTCTGTCGTATTCTTTTCCGTCAGGAGTATAATATTTCCATTTTCCTTTTTTACTCCCTCTTTTAAACTTAGCTTCTATTTTTAATTCTCCATCGGGATAATAAAAATCCGCATCACCATGTCTTTGGTTATTTTTAAATTGTAATGTTGCTTTAGATTTCCCGTTTTTATAAAATTCTTTGTATAGTTCGTCCAGCTCGCCATCAGAGAACCGGGCTTCACAACGTAAATTTTGTTCATTAGAATTGTAATAGAAATAGGCTTTCCCATCTAACTCTCCCTTGCTATAATGGACAACAGCTTCAATATTTCCGTTTGGATAATAAAAGCGCCAGTCCCCGTCCGGAGTACCCCGTTTTAATCTTCCCGAAGCCTTTACGATTTCTGAATCATCGTAGTGAAGCTTGAAAAATGTACTGTTTTGGGATTGGTTTTGCGGAATACTAAGATTGAAATCTTTGTTTTTTAAAGTGATGCTGTAAAGGTCTGTTGTAGCGCTTTCCATTTGGCGTAAATTCATTTTATACAAACCATACGGATCGTGCTGAATGGCTATGTTTGTGTTGATATTTCCGGAAGCAGGAATGAACTGAATACCTGCTCTTGAAAAAGCAGTGATAACTTCTTTATTTTTCTCTAATTGAGTTTTTGTTCGCGTATTGGCATGAGCATAGAGAAACTTCATTGTTTCCGGCGTTTGCACGTAGATGGATAATGGAGCTTTGTTATTTAAAGAAGAAGTGAAATCCATAAATTCTTCATTGAATGAAATTGTTTCTTCTGTAATGTATGCGTCAATCATCCGGTAGATATCGGAGATATTATTACTAAAGATTACGTAGTCATTGATAAACGTATAATACGGTTTGTCGATACGTGACAACAAATCGCTGAAAAAGAAACGGAAAAGCCCGTTTACATTCAGGTAATATACGGGATAACCATGATAATTTTTGTACTCAAAGCCAGCCGGTAGTTTTTTTCTTACCTGTGTGTTTAGTTCAGCTAATTTGTTTTCTGCCTGGTTGATATCCTTAGCGTGCATACATAAAACGGAATTTTTAATCTTTGTTTCTTGATCGGGTTGGAGCTTAAGAAAAGCAATTTCATTGCCGACCCAGGAGGTTAAATAGTCCTCAATATTTATACTGAGAAGCTTATTGATCTGTTCAACTCTCTTTTTATAGTTATTAAAAGCGAGAGAGTCTTGTAATTTGTACTGTTTTTCAAGAACGGTTTGGAAGTTGTTGAAATCCCGGAAGGTAAAAGATAAGTACAGGGCTGTGTTTTGTGGAAGAATTTTAAATGCAGCAGGTTTGCCAGGATTGATTTGATTCAATTCTTTCATTAAATCGGAGGCTGCAATATCAAGTGATGTTTGACCTTCAAGTAAAATGTTATGGTCAGAGATATTCATATCAAAACCTGAAAAATCGGCGTTTTTAAGTCCATCTGTGATCGCTTTGTATTGGGCCGGATTTTGATACACGCGAATAAAATCTTCCAGTTTGCTATAATTAAAGAAAAACCGGAACGTAGACCATTGGCTGGTCTGGTTTTTTACTTCATTGAATTTGGGAGTGTTTGATAAAGAGGATTTGTCTTTTTGATCTAAAGTGTGCTTAATAAGCTTTTCGTTGAATGAAACGATCATGAGGTTATCAATAAAGCTAAAATAGAAAGAATTAGCCTTATCTTTATCATTAACCTGAATCAACTCATGATTTTTGTAGTTCATTTTATTGTAGTCATAACCATAAGCTTTCAAAACAGGCAGAGCAAAATCTTTAATATCTGCTATTTTTGAAATTTTCCGCAAATCCACAGTGATGAGCGATTTATAATCATAAGTGGAAGTCATGTGGGCTGAAATCAGAATAGGCCTGTTTTCCAAAAAACGTGAAACAGTTTTATTTTTACTGATTATCGTATCTAATGCAATTGCAGATTTGTTGATTTCTGCAAATTTCTCTGTCTTTTGCAGGGATTTCCAAAAATCACTTTCTTTTGCTTCTTTCCAGCCGCGGCTGAAATTGGTTGTGTGAAAAACGAAAACTGCATCATCCGGAATCACAGAGTAAGGTGAACGGTTTTGTGTTTCCTGAAACCAGATATAAGAAAAATAAATTAATACGCTTAAAACCAAAAATAGTATCAATAATAAAAATAACCGAAATTGTCTGCTTTTCATTGGTTTTTAAAAATTTAGAAATAAAAAGAATGCAGGTTACTGCAAAGATTACTGGATTAATTTTTATTGTAATATGGCCTTTGTTATTGTTGATGCAATGAATACGCTTGTATTGTCATGGATGCAGAGACACAATATATTGCGTCTCTACTACGACCATGACAATAATTACAATGTAAGTTAAACAAGCAATATGTTTGCATCATTTTCATTCCAGGCTGCCGATTGTTTTTTCGACATCCTTCAGGATTTCGGTGCTTTTTACAAGCTTTTGCATTACCGTATGATCGGGATACAGTGGTCTGTCAATATCAAGGAAATCCACATATTTACGAATAACATCTTTGGCTTTTTGCACACCTTTGCCGAATTTATATTCTCTAAAATCCAATGCCTGAGCGGCTGCCATAAATTCTATTCCCAGTACTCCATAGGCATTATCCATAATCTGGAAATTTTTGATGGCTGTGTTCATTCCCATAGAAACAAAGTCTTCCTGGTCTGCCGCAGCCGGAATAGACTGTATGGAAGCAGGGGTGGAGAGTATTCTTTGTTCAACAATTTGCATATCAGCCGTATATTGTGAAAGCATTAATCCGGAAAACATACCGGCTCCTTTGGTAAGAAATGCCGGTAAACCAACGCTCAATGCCGGGTTATTCAGTCTGTTCATGCGTCGTTCTGACATCACGGAAACCATAGTGATGGCGGCTCCGGCGTTATCCATAGGTAATGACACCGGTGTTCCCTGGAAGTTAGCTCCGGAAAGCTGCAGGTCTTCGTCAGGGAAAAAGATCGGGTTGTCGCCGACGCCGTTTAATTCAATTTCAACCTGAGACCGGGCCCAGGCTATAGCATCATGGGCAGCGCCAACTACTTGCGGTGTGCTTCTCATAGAATAGGCGTCCTGTACTTTTGCTTTTATTTTTTGTTCCTGAAGATCACCACCTGCAACCAGCTTGCCAATAGCCTTCGCCGAGCGGACTGCACCTTTAAAACCACGTACTTCATGTAACTTAGGTGTATAAGGTTTCATATTGGCTTTTAGTGCTTCCAGAGACATGGCAGCCGCAATTTCGGCCTGTTTCAGGAAGTTATTGGCATCGTAAAGCCAGAGAGCACTCATAGCAGTTAATACATTTGAACCATTGATGGCAGCAAGGCCGTCGCGTGCTTCCAGTCCGGGCACTGTTATGCCTGCACGGCTCATGGCTTCGCCTCCGTCTAATAATTCGCCTTTGTAATAAGCCTGGCCTTCGCCCATCAGCAGCAAAGCTATTTGAGACATTGGGGCTAAATCCCCGCTGGCACCTACAGAGCCTTTCTGACATACGTAAGGCGTCAGGCCTTTATTCAACATTTCAATTAATGTGAGCGGAATTTCAGGACGACAACCGGAATGTCCGTTTGCATGAACATTAATGCGCCCCAGTATGGAAGCCCGCACATAATCTTCCGGCATAGGGTCACCGATGCCGGCGGCATGATTGTAAATCAGATATTTTTGAAAATCTTTGATCTGGTCTTCACCCAATACGACTTCCGAAAACTCTCCAATACCTGTGTTGACGCCATACATAATCTCATTGGCCTCAATTTTGCGTTCCAGCATGGCACGACATTTTTTTATCCGTTCCATTGCATCAGAAGATAATTCTACTTGCTCCCTTTCTCTGGCAACCTTGACTACATCTTCAATAGTAAGGCTGCTGCCTTTGATAGTGTACATAATAGATAAAATTTTTGGTTATGCATGGTCTAAATTAATGTATTTTTTTTAATTACCGTGCTATTTAGAAAAAATTTTATGAACATCATGCATTATTTCTCTGTTTCCTTTATGAACTAAAAAAAGGAGTTTATTATGGCTATAAAAAAAGTATGGATCGAAGAGGGCTGCACAGCCTGTGGTGTTTGTGAAGATCTTGCACCTGATGTTTTTAAAATTGATGATGAAGCTGAAGTCATCGAAGGTGCAGATCTAAGCGCTAACGAAGAGCTGATCCGCGAGGCAGCGGAAGAATGCCCTGTAGAAGTGATCCAGTTCGAAGAAGAGTAAGCTGCCTTTTTTAGGTGACTTAAACGAAGAGGTTGCTGTTGAGCAACCTCTTTTTTGATTGCAATTCGTTTATTGATAAAAGAGCCCACTGCATCTTTTAAAGCAGTGGGCTCTTTTTTCTTAAAAGCATATCCCTTTTAAGTTTCTGTTGGTTCGGTTTGTTTTTGGGCCTGTTTTTTATCTCTACGTTTTTCCATCCAATGATAAATTGTTGGCAAAACAAACATTGTCAGAAGGGTAGAGGTGATTAGTCCACCAATGACAACAGTTGCTAAAGGCCGCTGTACTTCTGATCCGGGACCGGTGTTAAATGCCATAGGTATAAATCCTAAACTGGCCACCAGGGCAGTCATTAGCACAGGACGCAATCTGTCTGCA
>JBNJGZ010000016.1:0-26468 GCA_051748065.1 Bacteroidota bacterium | reverse complement strand
GGCGCGAAAATGGAAAAAGCTGAAAAAAATGCCAGCGACTATTCGCCGGGAGATGTCTCGGTCGTCACCTACCGGTTCCTCCCTCGACATGACAGTGGTTTTTGGGGGGGGCAGAGAGGAAAAATGGAAAAACGGCCACGTCTTTAAAAATATAATACGCTGTGGCCGTTTTTCCATTTTCCCATCAATTATTAAAACTCCTGTCATCTCGAATGAAGCAAACCGAAGCGGAGCTGAGGTTTGCGGAGTGAGCTGCGTCCGCCGGAGGCGCGAAGATCTCCCGGCGCATCGTTGCGACGTTTTTAAATGGCTTTCCTGTAAAAAGCCGAATTGCGTAACACAATGTGGCCGTTTTTCCATCCCCTTCCTTTTAACATAACCGGGGTCTTTTCGAACGGAGCAAAACCGAATGTTAGCGAGGGTTTGCGTAGTGAGCTGCGTCCGCCGGAGGTGCGAAAATCTCCCATCGTGGGGTTGCGATGTTTTTTGGGTTTGTTATATTACACATCCTCATAAATGTTAAAAAAGACTTAAATTTTAAAACTTTTTAATTTGAGTTCTGTTTACCTGCTACTTTTTAATAAAAAGACAATAGATAGTTATACTTTTGTCTTGTGAAATAAATAACAATAAAATGTCAAAAGAAACACATAAACCGGGATTTTTAAAAAAATGGTGGATCAGCATTCGCCCATTTTCCCTTCCCGCTTCAACTATGCCCGTAATTTTCGGGACTGTCCTTGCTGTTGTATACGGTGGCGTTAGTCTTAATATCGGATATGCATTGCTTGCCTTTATCGGAATGGTCATTTTGCACGGGGCCTCGAATATCATGAATGATGTTTATGACTTCAGCCGTGGTCTGGATAAACAACCTAATCCGGTCAGCGGAGGAGTTGTAAGAGGAATAATAGGTTTAAAAGAAGCCAAAACAGCTTATATCAGCCTTTACATCACCGGAGCATTGATCGGGATTTTTCTGGTGTGGCAGACCGGTATTGAATTGCTGTTCATTGGTCTGGGCGGATTACTTATCGGGGTTTTCTATTCCAATTCCATGAAAATATCCCTGAAATACAATGCCATGGGAGATATAGCTGTATTTTTCAACTTTGGTATTTTAGGTGCTTTAGGAGCCTGGTTTGTACAAACAGGCGAGCTGAGCTGGATACCCGTATTATGGTCGGTACCGATGTCTACCCTTGTAATTGCTATACTTCATGCAAACAACTGGCGGGATATTCATTCCGACACAAAAGGGAACATCATTACAATTGCCTCCCTGTTGGGTGATAAAAAATCATTGCGCTATTATGGTTTCCTGATTTACGGCCCGTTTTTGATGGTATTGGGATTAATTCTTATCCCTCATTTTTTCTTTCCCTCGTTTCCGGCTTTACCTTATACTTTTTTAATAACGATGCTGGCACTACCTAAAGCAATTAACCTTTGGAAAAAAGCAAACAAACGAAAAAAACCGGTAAGACCCATGGACTTTATCGCTTTGGATGGAGCTACGGCAAAACTTAACCTTAGTTTTGGCATGCTGTCTACTCTGGCTTTATTACTGGAACTGTTTTTACCATTAGCATAAATCCAAAAGACACAAAAAATGAATACATCAGCCTTGTCAAAATACTTTTACCCTATTGTTATTTTTGCGCTGGTCTTATTTGTGCCAATGTTTGTTGTCCAACAGATAGGGCCTTTCGACTTTTGGTGGTGGATGACAATCAACCTTATCATCCTGACTTCTTTGGGTTTAAGCACTGACCATTATTTTAAAGATACCCTGGTTGATGATCTGAAAACCGGCTTCAGGAAAAAATTTCTCTGGGGTCTTATCTCAGCGGTCATCTTGTATCTGGTTTTTTATGCCGGTAATTTTATTATCCGGCAGATATTAAGTTTTGCAGACCAGAACATCAGCAATGTATATGATTTTAAAGGAGATGCAAGCAGTTTAAGAATAGGTCTTTTAATGCTGCTGGTTATCGGTCCCGGCGAGGAGTTGTTTTGGCGGGCCTACATACAAGGTAACTTTATGCGCCGCTATGGCAAAATAACCGGTTTTATTCTGGGAACACTCATCTACACCTTAATCCACCTGGCAACAGGAAATCCGGTGCTTATTCTGGCAGCACTAACAGGAGGTATTTTCTGGGGCTGGATTTATATGAAATATCAATCGATAACGATAAATATCGTAAGTCATATTATTTGGGATATCAGTGTATTTCTACTTTTCCCGTTTTATTAATAGCAATAGCCTTCAGGCCGGTAGCAATCAATTACAAGAATATATGAACCCGGCAAAGCAAATTCTAAATTTGATAAAATAGGTTTTTGATCCTGTTTATTCCATCCGGGCTTTTGTACCTTTGCAGCAACAAAAACATATAAGCGATGAAACATTTTGACATTTATTTAGCCGGAGAGTTTGGTCATACAACCAATACTTATGAAATCCACAATCCATACGATAATAAAGCATTTGCCATCACCAGCAAAGCAGGAAAAGAAGAACTTGAAACCTGCATCCGGAAGGCTCAAAGCGTAGAAGAAGAAATGGCTAATCTGCCGGGCTGGAAGCGAACCCAAATACTCAATCAAATTGCTGATGCCCTGGAAGCCAATCTGGACTATCATACAGAACTACTGGCTATGGAAGCCGGGAAACCCTTAAAATATGCTAAAGGTGAAGTAAAACGTGCTGTCCAAACCTTCCGTGTGGCTGCGGAAGAAGCGCGCCGCCTGCCTGCTGAACATATTTCTCTGGACTGGACTCCGGCCGGAGAAAACAAAGAAGGTTGGGTTAAATATTTCCCGGTAGGTACAATAGCTGCTATAGCTCCCTTTAACTTTCCACTGAACCTGGCAACCCACAAAATTGCACCTGCTTTAGCTGCAGGCTGCCCGGTTATTCTTAAACCGGCAAGTTCTACTCCTCTATCCACTCTTGCTTTAGCCGAAATCATCCATAATACGGAGTTACCTAAAGGTGCTTTTTCCGTCTTACCCATGGACCGGGAAAGCGGCAACCAGCTTGTAACGGACGAACGGCTAAAACTGCTTACATTCACCGGTTCGCCTGAAGTAGGCTGGAAAATGAAACAAAATGCCGGAAAGAAAAAAGTCGTATTGGAATTAGGGGGTAATGCGGGTGTGATCATAACAAAAGATGCAGATATTGACCTGGCAGTAAAAAAATGCCTTGTTGGTGCTTTTGCCTATTCGGGTCAGGTTTGCATTCATGCTCAACGCATTTACGTAGAGAAAGATATTTTTGAAGAATTCACCCGGAAGTTTACAGCCGAAACAGAAAAATTGAAATTGGGCTCTCCACTGGAAAGCTCCACGGATGTTAGCGCCATGATCGATGAAAATAATGCAGAACGTGTTAAATCATGGATAGACGAAGCCAAAGAGCAAGGCGCTCAGGTACTAACCGGGGGCACACGTGAAAACACTATGGTAAAACCCACGATCCTTACCAAAACAACAAATATGATGAAAGTTTGTGCTTTGGAAATCTTCGGTCCAGTAGTTGCCGTAGAACCTTTTGATCATTTTGATGAAGCATTAAACATGATTAATGACAGCCGGTACGGACTACAAGCCGGAGTTTTTACAGACAGTATAGATCGCATGAACCGTGCCTGGCGAAAACTGGAAGTCGGAGGAGTAATTATCAATGATGTGCCGACATTCCGCGTAGACCATATGCCCTATGGCGGAGTGAAAGAATCCGGATTGGGAAGAGAAGGGGTAAAATATAGCATCATGGACATGTTGGAACCCAGACTGCTGGTGAAAAACTTGTAATTAATCACCCTTACCCTTTTAAAAATTCGTATATTTGCATGAATTTGCTTAAATCCCCATAAAGGACTTGTCCTAAAGGGAGTTAAATCAAATAAAATTTTTAACAAAATAAAAGAATTATGATTAAAAACCTTAAACTTACGATCATCGGAGTACTTATCAGCACACTGGCAATAGGTCAGGTAGTTGAAAGGAAAGATGTAAAATACCCAAATCAGGGTAAAGCTCCCAAAGAGCAACCTGTTCTTATGGGTGCAAATGATATACAACAATCATTTGACAAAAAGAAACCAAAATCAAATGCTTCCAAAGCAACGATTATCTTCTCCGAAGATTTTTCATCCGGTTCCATTCCGGCAACTTTCACACTTTATGATGAAGACGGAAATACCCCGGCATCACAAGTTGATTATGTAACCGATGCATGGGTTGCTAATCCAAACTTATTAGACAGTTCGGATTATACGGCACTTTCCACTTCCTGGTATGACCCTGCCGGTACTGCCGATGATTGGTTAGTTACCCCTAAAATTACGATTCCCAATGGAGCTAAACTTAGCTGGAACGCCATAGCCTATGACAGTAATTATCCTGATGGCTATGAAGTATTAATCTCTACAACAGACTCTTTGGTTTCCAGCTTCAGCACAGTATTGTTTTCTACAGGAGCGGAAAACAGCTCCTGGACTTCCCGGACAGAAAGCCTTAACGCCTATGCCGGGCAGGATGTGTTTATCGCTTTCCGTAATAACTCAACCGATCAGTTTTTGCTTGCTGTTGACGATATAGAAGTATACCAACCAGACCCTTATGAAATCGGTGTGACTTCTGTTAACGAACCTAATAATGATACAAGTTGTACACAAACTGCCAGTGAAGATGTCTCCATCACCATTGAAAACTTTGGTGCAGACTCTATTACTGATGACTTTGATGTACATTACTCAATTAACGGAGCCTCTCCCGTTACTGAAACAATAACAGATACTTTACTTCCCGGAACCACAATGGATTATACGTTCAACACTAAAGCCGATTTGTCTACTTATCAAACCTATGATATTGAAGCTTATACTGCTTATCCGCAAGACAGCAATAACAGCAATGACACAGCTTATACTTCAGTAATAAGTGCTGACAGCAAGCTATCCGTAAAAATCCACACAGATGACTATCCGTCAGAAATATCCTGGACACTTTATGATCAAAGTAATCAGGTGGTTTCCGAAAGTCCTGTTTATGAAACTGCAGACAGTGTCTATACAACAGATATTTGCGTGTTAAGCTCCGGTTGCTATACACTAGAAATAAATGACTCTTATGGTGACGGGATATTGTCTCCCGGTGGATATGAAGTATATATGGATAATTCACTGGTTGACTCCAGTTATTCATTCAGCTCCAGCCAGGCTTTTGTTTATAATATCGGCAACGGTTGCGCTGCAAATGACATTGCTGTTGAGGCTCTCTATGCTTTAGGAAAATCACCTGAAGATGCAGGATCACCACAATCCATCTCTGCCATAATCAATAACAAGGGAACAGATAATCAAAGCAACATAGACGTTTATTTGAATGTTTCAGGGGATAATACTTTCCAGGATACAATGACAATTTCTTCATTAAATTCACTGGCTTCAGATACCATTACATTTAACAGTTTCGATCCTGCTAATACAGGGGTTAACAATATAAACATTACCTTAGCTGATGATGATAACAATGCAAACAATTCCGCAGATTATTATCAGGAAGTAACCACAGACACCTACAATCATGCGGACACCTCTGAAATTGATCAGGGGATCGGTTTCAATGATAGTGAAGGTATGATGGTAGCCAAATATCATGTGAACGGTAAAAAATCAGTTAGTGCTGCCCGCGTGAATGTTTCCGGTTCTGCAGCAGGTAATGAACTTTATGGTGTATTAATGAATGCAAACGGCGATATCCTCTCAACAGGACAGCCTGTATTGATCACGCCAGCCGATACAAATACTTATGTTGAATTGCCTATCGCGCCATTCAACGTAGAAGATGAAGATATCTATGTAGGTTTTGCACAAATCTTAAACCCGGCATCAGGATATTTCCCCTTGAATACACAGGTAGAAGATCCGGCCCGAAGAGATAAATTTTATTATGTAGGTGGACTGAATGGAGGCAACTTAACAATGAGTGCTGACATGGGCCGCTGGATGCTCGAAGGCGTAATCACCAACCCGGTTAGTGACGATGCTGCCATTACCGGAATTACAGAGATCAATACTGCTTGTAACCTAACTTCAGCAGATGTTGAAATCGGAATTTACAACAATGGTACAGACACCATCACGGATATTGATGCTTCTTATACGGTTAACGGCGGTTCTGCAGTTAGCGAAACGATCACTGATACCATTAACCCCGGTGATACGCTGATGTATACATTCCCAACTGCAATTGATGCCTCTTCCTATCAGAAGTATGATGTTGAAGCATATATTAGTCTTACTGATGATACCATCCAAAGCAATGACACAACAATGACGTCATTCTATAATGTTGAACCTGAAGACATTCCCTATTCAACAAGCTTTGAAATGTCTGATGACAATTATGCATGGACATTCATTGATGGTAATGACGATGGTACCATACCGGAATTTATGGACGCCGGCACCTCCGCACACAGCGGTAATATGATCGTATACGTTCCAGGCGGTTCCGTGAAACAAGACGAATATGTAGTTTCCAGATGTTTAAATCTTGAAGCCGGCAAAACATATCAAATGAGTTACTGGCATGCTGCAGGTAGCTTCTTTGGTACTCCAATCCCTGAAGATGTACAAATTGTTATGGGAACAAGCCCGGATCCTGCCTCATTAACAACTATGGTTGCTGATTTAGGTTCTGTGGATGTTACCGATTTCACTAAAAAAGCACACGAAATTCAGGTAGATAATGACGGCGTTTATTATATCGCTTTCCATATTACTACCGACAGCCCCTATTACTATCTTTTGGACGATATTTCTATTACAGATGTTACCAGCGTGGAAGAAAACATCAGTGATCAGATGAGTGTCTTCCCGAATCCAACCAACAACATCCTGAATGTGGAAGCCGGAGAATTGAATATTGAAAATATCCGCGTTTACAATACTATGGGGCAACTAATGCATAGTAAAGATGTAAACACCAGTAATCTTCAATTGGATGTTGAAAACTACGAAACTGGAATGTATTTCATTCAAATGCATACAGATAAAGGAACTATAACTAAAAAATTCCAGGTTAAATAGTGTTTGTCCATAATGTCCGATATCTGCGTTGTTGCTCAAATTTTAAATCCTCATATACGCTAGTATACTGCGGTTTAAAATTTTCGCACGCCTTGATCTCGAACATTCTGAATCAAACACTCGACTTTATTGACAGACATTAAATAGTGTTTGTCCATAATGGACAAAGTCTAAAAAGCCGTTTTCATAATAAAAAAAGCTGTCTCTTTCCGGAGACAGCTTTTTTTATGTCGTATATTAAACAACTGATAATCGGGTTGTCTGTTTCACGTATTAGGGTAATTTAAGTTATTCTTCAGTTTTAATTTGTATTATCCTGTTGTCCGGTTAAAGAAGGACAAAAACTTATAAGGCATTGCTTTTCTTAACTTTATGGTGTTTTTGGTTTTATAAAGCTCTGGTTTTGTGATTTAATATTTTCTATCATAATGCCACTTTAAAGAGTTTTTAATATCCGGGAATTTACTATTCATTAAATAAAAGAAACTTCAGATATCTCTTTGTGCTACTTTGTGATGTCCTTAGTGCTACTTTGTGGTAAAAAATAATTAACCACAGAGGAAACAATGGGCTTTCACGAAGGCGCTCGAAGAATCTTACAAATTATTTAAAAGGGCTTCATAAAAAATTTCAAAAAAATGTATTCGGACAACAATGGTTTTATAAGAGTAAACTATGTAAAACATACACGATCTTAGGTTATTATTTGAAAAAACTTTTCTTTTCTCTATATCACTACTTTGTTTGTCTTTAGCTGATCATCTACTGTGTTGGCCGCAAACCACTTTACCCTGATACCCTGTATCTGAAACATTACAAACTTTTCCGGCACATCTTAGTTGAGATTATATATTTGATCAGGGAAACAGGCGCACACAAAAAAAGGCCACCTTATTAAGGCAGCCTTTATTTAGTCTCTGTCCATAAAGTCCCATTTACTGCGTTACGCTTGCCCGAAAATTGCTCATTTACCTGAGTAAACTGCGCATTTTCTGGCTGCGCAAGCCTTGTAAATGGAACCTTCTGAACAGAGACATGATCACTAAGACAACTTGTCCACTTTATAGACAGCCTTTATTTATATAAGCACTTATTCTTATTTGCTTATTCAATAATCGTCATTTCTTCAATTAAATTATCGGCTCCGCCTAATTTTTCAATAATGAAGAGAATATAACGGGCGTCAACATTAATGGTTCGCTGTACTTCGGGTTCAAAAGCGATATCTCCACTCATAGCTTCCCAGTTTCCGTCAAAAGCAGTACCGATAAGATGTCCTTTTCCGTTTAAGACAGGGCTACCGGAATTACCGCCTGTGATATCATTATCCGAGATAAATGCAACAGGCATTGTACCATCTTCGCGGGCATAACGTCCGTAATCTTTATCTTCATATAATTCAAGAAGTTTATCCGGCGCGTTAAATTCTTTCTCGTCAGGATTATATTTTTCAATGACACCTTCTAGTGTGGTATAATAATCATAATGCACTGCATCTTTCGGGAAATAACTTTCTACTGTGCCATAGGTAACACGCATCGTTGAATTGGCATTGGGATAATATTTCTTATCCGGATTCATTTCTCTCAAGCCGGCAACAAAAAGGCGTTTCCCATGCTCAATTTTTGAGTTGGCTTTTTGGACAGTACTTATAAGATTACGAAATTGTTTAATAGAAGAACGAGTAAACATTAATCCCGGATCATCTTCAATGTCTTTAAACTCCGGATTGTCCAAAAAGTTTGCGAGGCGTTCTTTCTTTACAAAAAGCGAATTATCATAGATATGGTCCGCATAAGCTTTGACATTACCATCAAAATCTTCTTCGATCTTGCTTAAGATATCAGGGTGATACTTTTGATCAACATTTTCATAATACATTTTTAACAATGCAGCAAAAACTTTCTGGTCCAACTCTTTACTGTAATCTTCGAATTGCTCATCCAGTGAAGTTTTTAAATCCCGTGCAATAGGATTGATAACAGAAGTATCCTTAGAAGACTCTTCAAATACTTTCCAAAGTTTCCATCCAATTTTATCCTCTTCATGATATTTTTCCAATCTGGAATAAAGCCCAAAATACTGGAAAGAATTCATAACAAATGATCCACCCTGGAGTAGAGCTTCTTCAAAATACTTCATGGGAACAAGAATCGTATCTTTCATGCTATATCCTTCTTCGATAAGGTCAAGCGCTTCACCATATTTTTCTTTACGACTTTCCTTCTTATTCACCCAATTGGTAAACTCTTTTTCCAGTTTCTTCTTCTTATCGTACACATTCAGGTCTTTTATACCTTTCATCTGCCCTCTGAAATATTTCCACCCATTGGCAATTTGAGCATATTTGGCCGCATACATGATATCAATTTCTTTATCTTCGTTCATTGCCTTGCGCATGATATCGAGTTTTTTATCCCGTACTTTAACCACGGTGGGGCTTGTTTTTTCAACAGCGTCTTTTACGCCCCATGAAGTAAGGTAGCGTTGTGTACCTCCGGGATAACCCCAGATCATGGCAAAATCGCCTTCCTTAACACCTTTGATAGAAATCGGCAAATGATGTTTGGGTTTCATCGGTACATTCTCTTCGGAATATTCTGCCGGGCTTCCGTCCGGAGCAGTGTATACACGGAACATGGCAAAATCGCCTGTATGTCTTGGCCACATCCAATTATCAGTGTCGCCACCAAATTTACCAACACCTGAAGGAGGAGCTCCTACCAGGCGTACATCTTTATACGTTTCATAAATGAACATATAAAATTCATTGCCGGAAAAGAAACTTTTTACTGTGACTTCATATTTTCCTTTTTCAGAATTTTCCTTTTTTAGCTTCTCGCTTACTTTTTTGATGGCTCTTCCACGCTCACTTTCACTCATGTCGGGGTCTATCTCTTCCATCACTTCCTCCGTTACATCTTCCATGCGAACCAGAAACGATGCCGAGAGATTTTCATTTTTCAACTCTTCCTTCAATGATTTTGCCCAGAAGCCATCTGTCAGGTAATCATTTTCTACGGAAGAATGTTCCTGGATCTTACTATACGCACAATGATGGTTCGTAAGTAAAAGCCCTTTATCAGATACAACTTCGGCGGTGCAGAAAAAACCTTCCGGAGAACTTCCGCTTGACAAACCTACAATTGCGTCTTTAAGGCTTGAGTTATTAATGCTATAGAGCTCTTCAGGGGTTAATTGAAGCCCTTCTTCCTGCATGTCAACATAATTCAACCGCTCAACAAACATTGGCAGCCACATACCTTCATCAGGGGGATTGACAGCGTATGTATTACTGCCTAACAGCAATGCTATAAACAGTAATGTGAATAATCGTTTCATAATTTATTGTTTATTTTATTTATAAATATTGGTTTTTAATTGATCGATTTTTCCGCAATTTTTTGGGTTTCGATTTTATCTTTTATGTTTCCGGTTTTGTATTTTATATATATCAGAATCGTTAATTATTTGTAAAAATTATTTCCCCATAACGAATTTTTCCAATAAAATCTTATGACAAATGGTCTGATAACTTTACAAATTCTTCTTCAGCACTGTTGCCTTTATAAATAATATTATGTACAGCCTCCATAACAGGCAGATGTAGATTCTTAGCATTAGCAATTTTCATTAAGCTATCTACAGCATAATACCCTTCTGCAACCATTTTCATCTCCGTAAGCGAAGCTTTTAACGTGTATCCTTTCCCCAGCATAGTCCCCAACATACGATTTCTTGAAAACTTAGAATAGGCAGTTACCATAACATCACCCAAATATACGGAATATTCTATTTCTCTTCCGTTGCAATCCATTGTCTTCAAAAATGTTTTCATTTCTCTCACGGCATTGGTAATCAAAACCGACTGAAAGTTGTCGCCATAACCTAACCCCAGGCTAATACCGGAAGCAATGGCAACGACATTTTTCAATATTGAGGCATATTCAATTCCCCGTACATCATCCGAAAGCGTAATTTTCATAAACCAGGAAGACAACATTGTTTTCATAAATTCGGCCAGCTCTTTATTATAAGTGCCTATAGTTAGAAATGATAATTTCTCCATAGCAACCTCTTCCGAGTGACAAGGACCTGAGATAACACCCAAGTGTTCTTTCGGTATGTCAAAATACTTATTCAACAGTTCCGTGACAGTAGATATCTGGCCGGGGATAATTCCTTTTACTGCCGAAAAGAATTTTTTCTTCTGCAACACTTCCGGTTTAACACGAATTACAGAACTTTTCAAAAAAGCCGAAGGAATAGCAATAACAACCACATCCGATTTCCGGATAACTTCATTGATATTATCCGAAACATCAATATTTTTATCTAATTCGGCATAAGGCAGATAATCAGGATTCTTTCCATATTTTTTAATATGGTTGATCGTTTTGGCAGAACGCATCCACCAATGAAGATTTGCTGTGTTTTCGGAAAGCAGCTTGACCAGGGCTGTTCCCCAACTGCCTCCTCCTAAAACGGCGATATGGTTATCTTTATTTAACATTATTTGAAGATGCAAAGAAACAAAGGATTACTTAAATTGCACCTGTTTTTTCAAAATTTTATTTCCTCTTTTGATCTTAACTGTTGTTTTACTTCCTTTTTCAAACTCTGATAATGCCTTCATGTAGGACATCATATCTGTAATTTCATGCTCTCCCATTTGAATAACAATATCACCGTCTTCCAACCCGGCTTCATCAGATACTCTGCCCTGGATAACACTACCGATACGCATGCCTTTACCATCAAAAGAGTGATCGGGCATAACGCCTAATGTAACAGAAAAGTCAGCTGGTCTGCGTTTTGACTTGTCTCTTTCCGTTTTATTATATTTAAGCTTGTCCTGATAGGGCATTTCCGAAATAAGTTGCTCCACTGTTCCCGTAATTTTCAGCATAGAGGCATAATTCAGCTTGTCGGCATCATCAGAAGGTTTATGATAATCATCATGAATTCCGGTAAAATAAAAGAGGACAGGAATGCTATCCAGGTAAAAATTCATTTGATCAGAACCACCCGTACCGGATTTACTGGTTTTAATATTAAAATCATGTACATTGGATTGTCTGGTGAGGTCATCCCATGCCGGCGATGTTCCTGTCCCACTGATGTACAATTTATCATCCTCCATTCTTCCCACCATATCAAAATTCAACATGGCTGTAATTTTGTCTGTGTTGTATGCATTGCTTTTCACAAAATGCGATGAGCCAACCAGGCCATGTTCTTCGGCTGAAAAAGCAATGATCAGGAAATTCAAATTTTTACTTTCTTTTAATTTGAGTTTCCGCGCTAACTCTAAGACCATAGCAACACCGGAGGCATTGTCATCAGCACCATTATGTACCTCAGGCGGACCTACATAGCGCGATGAAGGGCCTCCCATGCCTAAATGATCATAGTGAGCTCCCAAAACAACTGTATAAGGAGCATCATTATCAATCAATCCGGCAACATTATAAGCTTCTTTACGGATTTTACGAATACGTACATTTAGTTCTACCTCTTTTCCAATATTCTGTTTAATAGTTCTTCCGGCTTCCCCTTCAACAAAAACGACCGGTATATCGGCAGTAATTTCCCTTAATGAAATCTTTTGTGCAGGGTCCCGCAAATGCTGATCATTATTAACGACCACAATCCCGCCGGCACCATGCTTCGCGGCTGTTTTAATTTTTTGCTTTAAGTCCGCTTTTTCAGCATAGTCTTCGTAATTTGAAGCTCCACCCGGAACAGAAAGCTCCATTAAAAATATTTTCCCTTTTATATCTTCTTTTCCGGAATAATCATTTGTTTTTGGACGCTCCGTTTCCAAGCCAAAGCCCATATCAATCAATTCTGCTTTTACCGATTTTGATGCTGAAAAGGATAAAGGATAAAAATCTTTATCAAGCTTTAGCACCTGATCGCCCACAAGCATAGATGTGCCGTTTTGGTAAGTGGCACCCGCAATAAACTCAAATTCCTGAAAATATGTATTGTCTTTCATTATGGGTTTTAGCTTCATCTTCTGAAACGATTGCGCCAGATAATTCATTGCCATGACTTCTCCTTTTGTGCCGGCTTCGCGCCCCAGTAAAGAATCAGATGCCAGAATTTCAACATCTGATTTTATTCGGTTAATGCGGGATTGATCATTAAAATCGAATTGCTGAGCTGATATAAAACCCACCGACAAGAGGAATAATAAAGTAAAGCTAATCCTTTTCATAGTTTCAAAATTAATTATCAGGTTATTTACCTTTTACGCCACCATGTTCTGTAATCTGAGGCAAAGATAAAGATAAAAAAAAGGCAGACCATAGCGCGAACTAAGGTCTGCCAAATCAACAAACAAATTTTTTATTGGTTCAGATTAAGATTACTTTTTCCCTGGTCATACACAATATCAACGGGGATATTGGCTTTTTCAAGAGTCTTAAGGTCTTTGGCTAAGTTATCTTTAACCATACCCATTTCTTCGATCATGCTTTTCGCCCGGTCATAATCTCCCTCTCCCTGGATAACAATTATTGTATCCAACAAATCAAGCATAGCTTCTTCCAGTTTTTCAAAATTGATCCGGTATTGGCCATCCTCAGTGCGGATAAGGGCTCCCTGGTCGATCAGATAATTGAAACGAACCATATTGGCTTTTCCGTGAGCGCTGGCAGTACCAAAACGAATAGAACGGAAAATAGAAGCTACAAAGGTCATATAATTATCTTTGACATTTCCTTCAAGTTCTTCTTTATCCTGAAATTGCTGAACCAGATAAAGACCCATGATGTCTGCTTTTCCTTCCTCAATAGCTGAGTATTGTTCTTTCAGGGCTTTACGCACAGTTCCTTTGTCATTGACCGTATTTTTCACGCCCATACCATGAGCTACTTCATGAAACATTGTATTTTGGAAAAATGCATCAAAAGTGATATATTTTCTTTGTTCTTCCACGATTAACTCTTTGGTAATAGGCATAAGGATTTTGTCAAACTTTGCTTTCATGGCATTTTTAAGCTGCAGTTTCCGTGATCCTTTTTCTTGTTGTACTTTTTCATCATTCGGCAGATTAATAGCGATTGTTTTGCTGCCGGCATTACAGTCACCTGCATAATAAACTACTTCGTAAGCATTTAAATCCGCATCAGAACCAATTTCATCCTGTTTGTACTTTTCATCCACAGGCAAATTCTTTTGCATTTCGGGTAAATATTCTGCAAATCTTGCCAATTTCTGACTCCAGTCTTTGTCTTTGACCAAAACAAAAGCTTCAAAGGCAGCTTTGTAGCCAAACAGCCCGTCTTCATAGTTTTCAATCGGGCCGTAAACCAAATCCAGGCTGGCATCTTTCATATCCATCCATGCCATATCACTTTCAAAATAATCGCTAGTAACAAGTGCTTCTGCACGCAAATTCAAATATTTCTTCAGACCTTCGTTATCGGCAGTTTTAGCAGCTTTTTCCAAAATTTCGGATGCTTCTTCCAGCTTTGATTTATATGCTTCATGATACCAGACTACTTTCAGGGAATCGTTTTCATCACGACGAATTAAAGTATAAAGACTGGATTTGTCTTCATTATCCAGGGCTTCAAATTCCTGTTTTGTCATATCGGCCGGATAAAAATTAGCTCCTTCCGGTTTCTTTCCGAATTCTTTGATAAATGACTCATTATTTTCCAGGCGATCCCAGGGGCCATAATTAATTTTGGCATATTCTTTTGCTTTATCATTTTGCAAACGATTCATAAAGCTTTCTTTATCGCCCAGAGCCTGCATCCAGAAAAGCTCTTCCATAATTTCAGCGGCATCAAACATCAAAGACAACACCTTTTTTTCATTATCTGTAAGATGACTGATATCGGCAGAAAGCTCTACTTCTTCGTATTTGGCTAACCGCTGATCGATATCCACGTTTTCTTTCAGGTGAAGATCTCCTTTTTCAGGGACAAGGCCTAAACGTTCTTTTTCAGCTTTTTCAGCGGATTCTTCTTCTTTTTTTTCTTTTTCCCCTTGCATATCACAAGAGAAAAGGCCTGCAAAGAGCAAAGCCATTGAGATAAATATTACTTTTTTAAACATCGGTTTATAGTTTAGTGTTAATTTTACAATTTAATTGCACGAAGATAATTATAAATATAAAATTATGAAAAATAGATTAAGTAATTTATTGTTAAAATACATGAAAAGATAAAATATTTTTATAATTTTTGCATATTATAAACAGACAATAACAATACCATGGATAAAAAACTAAAAATAAGAGACGTAACTTTAAGAGACGGACAACAATCGTTATTTGCCACCCGCATGAAACAACATCAGGTAGAAAATGTACTGGATGATTACAGGCAGGCCGGCTTTTACGCGATGGAAGTATGGGGCGGGGCTGTTCCGGATTCCGTAATGCGATTTTTGAAGGAAGATCCATGGGAACGGCTCGAAAGTATTAAAAAAGGAGTTGGTGATACTTCCTTATTAACGGCACTTTCGCGTGGAAGAAACTTATTCGGGTACAATCCTTATCCTGAAAAAGTCATCGAAGGATTTAACAGACAGGCCGTACAATCAGGCATTGGCATCATGCGCATTTTTGATGCCCTTAATGATGTCAACAATATGAAAAGTACGATAACCTATGTCCGGCAAAATGGAGGCTTGGCAGATTGTGCTGTTTGCTATACGGTAGACCCGAAATATTCTACCAAGGAAAAATTAAAAGCTTTGCTTCAGGGGAAAATCCTTCCTTCTAATATTTTTACTCTGGATTATTTCTTAGATAAGGCAAAACAGCTTGAGAAGCTGGGAGCCGATATGATTACTTTAAAGGATATGGCCGGACTAATTCCACCTGTAAAAACAGCTGAACTTTTCAAACGCTTCAAGCAGGAACTATCTATTCCTGTCGATTTTCACACGCATTGCACACCGGGTTACGGCATATCATCAACGCTAATGGCTATGATGAACGGTGCTGATATTATTGACACTGCCATTATGAGTTTTTCCGGAGGCCCGGCAGCACCGCCGTTTGAAGTGATAAAAGTGTTTGCCGACAAGCTTGGCATTGAAATAGATGTGGACATGAAAGCTGTTAAACGAATCGATGAGAAATTGAAAGCTACCAGAGAGGAGCTTTCGGAATACGACAGCTATAAAATGTTCCCGAAAAGCTTCGACCCTGACAAGGACGAACTACCTAAAGAAATAAATGATCTTTTTGATAAATCTATAGAACTGGCGAAAAAGGGAGATGAGGACAAGTTAATTGAAACAACTCAGCTTATCGAAGAGTATTTCAATTTTCCTCCGGCTAATGAGAATGTAAAAAACGCTGAAATACCCGGAGGTATGTATACCAATATGTTGTCGCAGCTTAAGCAATTAAAAATGGAAGATAAGCTTGACCGTGTATTGGAAATTGTTCCGTTAGTACGCGTTCGCGCCGGCTGTCCTCCATTAGTTACGCCTACCAGCCAGATCGTCGGAGTACAGGCTGTGAATTGTGTTATAGATGAAAATTCAGGCAATCCATATTATACGAATGTATCCAACCAGTTCCGTGAATTGGTAAAAGGAACTTACGGTAAAACACCGATTCCCATAGATCCTTCTTTCAGAGAAAAAATAGCCGGAGTACGTGAAGAAGTTCCTTATGATGAATCGACATATGAAAAACAAGAAAATCCGGAGTTGGATGAAGCCGGCGGAAGAAAATTAGCAGAAGGAGAAAAAGAAGAACTATTGCTTGAGCTATTTCCAAATGTAGCTAAACCCTTTTTAAGAGAGAAAAAAGTAAATGCATATCAGGAAAAAGTTCAGGAAGCAAAGCGCAAAAAAGAAGAAGAATTAAGAAAAGAGAAACAAAAGTTTGAAAAGCTTTCCGAGGAAGAAAAAATGCAACGCCTGAAAAAAGGATTATACAATTATGACTGGACAAGCGATATGCATAGTGCAAAAGATGCACATAATGATGAGGACAATGAGGATGATAACTTAACAGAATAAATCCCTGAAAAAAATTTATTAGAAAATAAAAAAGCGATGTGGCTTCACATCGCTTTTTTTGTAATTATATTTTCAGCACTATTATTCACATTCAAAGGAATCCTGTTCTTTTCTTGCTTTTGTGGCTGTTTTTCCATATTCAGCTTTGTCCAGGTATTCACAGCCTTTCTCTTTCTTACCCAGGCTGGAATAAGCAATCCCCATTTGCAAATGCACCATGGCAACTTGCTCTTTGTCCTCTTCTTTATCCAAAAGCTCTAAAGCTTTTTTACCATCTTCAATAGCCTCGTCATATTTAACCATTTTATTTTTGGCCAGCGCTATGTAATAATAAGCATATCCATCATTCTCATCAAGGGCTAAGGCTTTCTCAAAATTATCGAGTGCTGCTTCATTTTCAGAATTAGAGATTGCATTGGCTCCTTTACGCCAATAATAATTTTGCCCCATACGAATGGCACGCTCCAGTACTTTCTGATCATCTGTTTTTTTAGCAACATCAATTGCTTCTTTAATGGCTGCTACCATTTTAGAATCATTGTCGGATTTGTTATAAGCTTCAGCTTTCTTCAGATAAGTTTTTGCTCTGGTTGAGTCATATTTAGCAGCCTTCTTAAACATGTCTATCGCCTTTTGATAATCCATCATTCCCATTGCATCCGTACCGGATTTATAATATAATCTGGGAAGCAGGTCTTTCGCCTTGTCAGCTGTTTTTTGATCTTCAAATTTTTTGGCCACTTCCATGGTTTCTTTATAGCGTTCAATAGCCATATCGGTACGCCTTTGCTCATAAAGCTTCCTGGCTGATTTGCGGTAAAAAACAGGAATGTATCTTTTTGCTTTGGCATGTAATTCTTCGACCTGCTCTCTCAGCTTCCCTTCGATCTTTTCATCTTCTAATAGAGTTTCAGCAGTACCTTCAAATCTTTCCAGAGAGTCTATGGCTTCATCAATACTGTTTTTATAATTTTTAAGTGCCCAGTTATATGCTTCAGCAGCTTTTTGTGCCCTTTCCTGTGGGCTTGAGTCCTGGGCTTTTAGCGGTGCACTAGCTGTAACCACTAATAAAAATGCAGCTAAAATCGTCATCAAAGGTTTTGTCTTCATAATAATTTACTGTGTTGGTTTAATACTATGTTTCGTTCATTCAATAATCCTGCCATTAATTTATCCATTGACGTACTTCTTCAGGAGAAGGATTTTTCAGGTCCAGTTTCATTTTCTTCTTCAGTCCGCAAATGTCATTATGCAGCTTGTTGGGATCGTGATTTTGCAATTCTTCCACTGTTTGAATGCCTTTCTTTCTCAACACCTGCACCCATTCCTGCGGAACACCTTTTTCCACAAATTTCTCATCATCGTCAACGGCCGGTTTCTCTTCGGGTTTCATTTGTGGAAAGAATAATACATCCTGTATAGAATTGGAATTGGTCATTACCATAGCCAACCGGTCTATGCCAATACCTAACCCTGCTGTTGGCGGCATTCCAAATTCCAGTGCTTTCAAAAAGTCTTCATCCAACACCATAGCTTCATCGTCACCCCGCTTACCCAACTCCAGTTGTTTTTCAAAACGCTCGCGCTGGTCTACAGGATCATTCAACTCAGAGAAAGCATTACATATTTCTTTTCCGTTACATATTGCTTCAAAGCGTTCTACAAGCCCTTCGTGTTCTGGGTGTTTTTTGGCTAACGGTGACATTTCAATGGGATAATCAGTGATAAAAGTAGGCTGTATAAGGTTACCCTCCACCGTTTCTCCGAATATCTCATCAATGAGCTTGCCTTTACCCATTGTATCATCGATTTCAATATTTAATTCTTTGGCTGTTTTCTTAAGCTGCTCTTCATCAAACTCAGAAATATCAATACCGGTATAGGCTTCAATAGACTCATACATTGTATACCGTTTCCAGGGACGTTTGAAATCTATTAAATTTTCGCCCACCTGAATTTTGGTCGTCCCGTGAAGGTCCAGCGTCACTTTTTCCACCATTTTCTCTACCAGATCCATCATCCATTTATAATCTTTGTAAGCGACATAAAGTTCCACTTGCGTAAATTCCGGATTATGGAAACGGCTCATACCTTCATTCCGGAAGTCTTTTGCAAACTCAAAAACACCGTCATAGCCACCAACAATCAATTTTTTCAAATATAATTCATTAGCAATCCTTAGATATAACGTCATATCCAAGGCATTATGATGTGTTTTAAAAGGCTTGGCAGCAGCCCCTCCGTATATTGGCTGCAGAATGGGAGTTTCTACTTCCAGATATCCTTTGTTATTTAAAAAGGAACGCATGGAGTTGATCATTTGCGAACGCTTTACAAAGGTCTTCCGCACCTGCGGATTGACAATCATATCAAGATAACGTTGACGATAGCGCTGCTCATTATCAGTAAAAGCATCATAGGTTTTGCCGTCTTTTTCTTTTACTACCGGTAAGGGCCGCAAAGATTTGGCAAGCACTTTAAAACTTTTCACATGAACTGTGATCTCACCCATTTGGGTGACAAACACATCGCCATTAATGCCAATAATATCGCCTATGTCCAGAAGCTTTTTGAAAACCTGGTTGTACATGGTTTTGTCTTCTCCCGGACAAATATCATCACGTTTAAAATAAACCTGAATGCGTCCTTCACTGTCCTGGATTTCAGCAAAAGAAGCCTTACCCATGATGCGTCGGCTCATGATACGACCCGCTATGGATATATTTGCATAACGGTCTTTATTTTCTTCAGAAAAATTCTGTTTTATATCTGCGCTTGTGGTATCTATGTTATACGTCTCAGCCGGATAAGGATCAATACCTAACTCTCTCAGCTGTTTTAGTGCATTATGTCTTACCTGCTCTTGTTCTGTCAATACTCTTTCCATCGAATTAAAATTTTTGCAAAGATAAAAAAATGCAAATATCAGCCATTTACACTTGAAATTGATTGGCTTATTTAAACATTTTCGTGGTAATTATTCAAAATCCGGTTCCTGTGCGGTTACACAAACACTTCCAGGAATTGAACATTCGGTTGAGGATAAATCTCAACTTTATTCAACGCATTGGGGATCAATACTGTTTCACCTTTATTGATAACCAGTGTTTCATTGTCCTCTACATTTATTTTCATATTTCCTTCAATACAGATATAAGCTACAAAAGAATCCAACTCTTCATAATTTTTTCGCATTCCCTGGTTAAGCTTCACCAGCTTAGTTGAAAACTTTTTAGTGCTAATCAGTGTATTAGAAGCATTTTCTTCCGCCTCATATTCGGTTTTATAATTCTCTTCCACAGAAAAATCAATAGCTGAAATAGCCTGTTCAGTATGCAATTCGCGGGGAAGTCCGCTTACATCCAACCGATTCCAGTCATAAATCCGGTATGTAATATCCGATGTTTGCTGGATTTCAGCAAGTAAAATCCCGGGCCCAAGCGCATGCACGCGTCCGGCAGGAATGTAAAAAACATCGCCGGCGTTCACTTCTTCAAAATTCAATAAAGGTTTTAAGGTGTCATTCTCCACACTTTCCATGAACGTTTTCTTGTCTACCTCCCGTTTAAATCCGCTTATCAACTGACTACCCGGTTCAGCCTGGACCACATACCACATCTCTGTCTTACCAAAAGATTTATGCCGCTTTTCAGCTAATTCATCATCCGGGTGTACCTGAATAGAAAGCCAATCATTGGCATCAATAAATTTTATCAGCACAGGAAAAACCTCGCCATATTCATGGAAATTCTGATCTCCAACCAAATCTCCCATAAAGACTTCAACCAATTCGTTCAACGTATTCCCTTTCATCGAACCATTGGTCACTACCGACTCGCTCCCCGGAACTCCGGAAAGAACCCAGGCTTCTCCGCATTGCATGCCCGGAGCATCAGGCATATTTAACTGTTCTCTGATCTTTTTTCCTCCCCATATCTTTTCTTTAAAGACCGGTTGAAATTTAAACGGATATAGAAGTCCCATTTGATTTTTAAATTACAGATTTTATTCATTATAAAAAGAGATACAAAAGTAAAAAAACTACCGGGGATTTCTTCTCTATCCTGCATTAATTTTCAGGTCATTTGCCTGGTGTCATTTATGGTATATCAAGAAAGCTTTTTCTATTTTATCGAGATCATTTTCGCTTCTCGCGTCATTTTGCTTTGCTATATCGAAAATCATTTATCTCAGGACTTTTTGAGACGGGTACATTTTGGCAACATCCGGACTCAGCATTAGATAAAATGACTCCCATTGACCATTAACATGCTGCGTCTTTTCCAAATTAAATGGAACAATAAAAGATGTCGATAAAAAACGATTAAAGAACTCATTCTTTTCTATTTTTGCATATAATTTTATGACTTAAAATATAATCACCTATGATAAAATCCATCGCTGTTTTTTGTGGCTCATCCATCGGAAAAAATCCTGTTTATAAACAAGCGGCTGTAGAATTAGGATATCTACTGGCGAAAAACAATATTACTATGGTATATGGTGGTGGCAACATCGGAATGATGGGCGCCATTGCCGATGCTGTTTTAGAAAAGAAAGGAAAAGTAATCGGGGTTATACCTACTTCTTTGCTGGAAAAGGAAATTGCACATCCCGGTGTTAGTGAAATGCATCAGGTAGAGAACCTTATGCAAAGGAAAACCAAAATGATTGAGTTATCCGATGCTTTTGTTGCGCTTCCGGGTGGATTTGGCACATTGGATGAGTTTTTTGAGATAGCCACCTTGCTGCAACTTGGTTACCTTAAAATCCCGACAGCACTGCTTAATGTCAACGGATATTTTGATGACCTTGTAGCAATGATGAACAAAAGTGTTAAAGAACAATTCATCAAACCGGTTCACAGAGAAAATATTCTTGTCAGTGATACGGTCCCGGAAATGCTGGAGCAACTTAATACATTCATTCCAACCGACAATGACCCGAAATGGATCGATAATCTAAAAAAGGAAAACCGGTATCTATGATTATAATTGGCATAACAGGAACGCTTGGAGCGGGAAAAGGAACTATTGTAGAATACCTGGTGAATGAAGAGCAGTTCACTCATTTTTCTGTTCGTGACTTCCTGACGGAAGAAGTCAAACGCCGTGGGATGGAACTCAACAGGGACAGTTTAACCTCAGTAGCGAATGAATTGCGTGCAAATCATTCACCTGCTTATATTGCAGAGCAATTGTATGAGAAAGCTGCAAAAACCGGCACAGACTGCGTTATTGAAAGCATTCGTACCCCCGGAGAGGTAGATGTGTTAAAACAAAAAGGTAATTTTTATCTTTTTGCCGTGGACGCTAAAGCGGAAACCCGTTATCAACGAATTAAAAAACGCTCCTCGGAAACGGATCAGATTTCATTTGAAACCTTCCTGGCAAATGAAAAACGCGAGATGCAATCTGAAGACCCGAACAAGCAAAACTTAAAAGCCTGCATTGAACGTGCTGACTTTGTATTTCATAATGACGGGAACATTGAAGAGCTGCATCAGCAAGTAGCAGACGTACTGAAAAAAATAAAACTGTCCTGAACGGATCCAACCGGTTAATGGTCGAATGCATTCAGGACAGCATAATAGATCATTTTTACTAATACCGTTCCGAAACTTTTTTCCAGTCAATCAATTTAAAAAAGTCTTCGATATAATCGGGTTTCTTGTTTTGTTTATCAAGATAAAATGCATGTTCCCATACGTCACATGTCAGCAAAGGCGTTAATCCGTCTCTTATTGGATTTTCGGCATTCTTACCCTGGGAAATATGCAATTTTCCCTGTTCATCTTTGGCCAGCCATGCCCAGCCGGAGCCAAATAAAGTGGTTGCTGCTTTGGTAAAGGCTTCTTTAAAGGCATCAAAAGAGCCAAAGTCGCGCTCGATAGCTTCTGCCAGCTTGCCTTCGGGTTTTCCCCCTCCGTCCGGTGTCATACAATTCCAATAAAAAGTATGATTCCATACCTGGGCACCATTATTGAAAATGCCGCCTTCAGCTTTTTTGATGATCTCTTCCAGGCTGACATCTTCAAACTCTGTTCCCGGGATCAGATTATTCAAATTATCCACATATTTTTGATGATGTTTGTCGTGGTGGTAATGCAATGTGTCTGCACTGATATGTGGTTCAAGTGCATCTTTAGCATACGGTAATTCCGGCAGTTGATGTTTCATAATTTTGAAGTTTGGTTTTTGATTTGTTAGTTTGGTAACAAGCAAAACAAAGATCAGTCATCTATTGTTTAAACAAATTCTGTAAGAAACTGCAAAATGTTCAACAAAACTACTCTTTCAAATAATCTAATGCTTTTTGAAATTCGATGTCAACCTTATGGATCACCGGATAAAAGGCTTCATCATCAAAAAAGTTGCGGCCAATAAAGGCTTTTAACCTGCTTTTGATTAGTCGTTTGGCCTCTTCATACTCTTTTTCTTCACCATGAATGCCATTTTGCCCGGCAAAAGATTTAAGCTGTTCCATTAAAGCAGTCTGAACCTCAAAATTTTCCACAAACTCTTGGGCATCGGCAAATCGCTTGAAATCATCGCGGTGATCGTCGGCATACTGGAAAGCAAAGCGGAAAATAATCCCGGCTCTGATGAGCTTTTGTGTTAATTCATTTGCCAAACCTTCCTCGCGGGGAACATAAATGTCCGGGAATATACCTCCTCCACCATATACTGTATCTCCATCGGAAGTTGTATACACTTTTGATGAATCTACGATTGAGTCTTTAGCCGGATCTTTATTATCATTTTCCATACTCCGGAGAAAATCCATATAATAATCTTTGCTGTCGCCCGGCTTATAAGGTTTTTGTATGCTTCTTCCTGAAGGCGTATGATAGCGTGCCACAGTCAGTCGAATAGCGGAACCATCTTTCAGTTTCATCTGCTCCTGCACCAGGCCTTTACCAAAAGAACGCCTTCCGATAATCGTTCCCCGGTCGTTATCCTGTATGGCTCCGGCAACAATTTCACTGGCTGATGCCGACATCTCATCGATCAACACCACGAGCTCCCCTTCCTGAAACAAGCCGTCACCGGTAGCGTGTTTTTTTCTTACTGGCCGGTTTTTACCTTCGGTATACACAATTAATTCTCCGTCTCTCAAAAATTCATCAGCCACTTCAATAGATTCTGACAAATACCCGCCACCATTCCCACGAAGGTCCAGAATAAGTTTTGTCATCTGCTGTCCTTTCAACTCCTGGATTGCCTCATGGAGCTCATCGCTTGTCGTAGCACTAAATTTATTCAACTTCACATAGCCAATCTGATCATTGACCATATAAGAAACATCCAGACTATAAGTCGGAATTTCACCCCGGGTTATGGTAAAGTCGAGTAAGCCTTTATTTCCACGGCGATATACAGCCACATCAACTTTTGTATTCCGCTCACCTTTAAGCATGGAAACAATACTGTCGGTAGGGATATCATTTCCGGCCACTGTTGTATCATTTACTTTAACAATTCGGTCTCCCGGCATAAGTCCGGCCTGCTCGGAAGGACCTCCGGGGATGGTACGTATGACAATGATCGTATCTTTGACCTTCCTAAATTCAATACCAATACCATCAAAATTGCCTTTTAACGGATCGTTTACCTCCTTAAACCGGCTGGCAGGGATAAATTCCGAATGTGGGTCCAGTTCTTCTAAAATACTTTCTACAGTAGCATTGACGACACGCTCAGTGCCGATAGTGTCTACATAATCCTGCTGGATAAGATTCAACACCTTTACTAAGCGATCAAAATTTCCGCTTTGTGTTTTCGAAATTGCTTTACCGGACCCCGGTGATGAAACCATGTGATTGCCCAGATAAATACCAAGGATTAAAACCAAAGCAAAGGCTATGGGCAAATATATGTAGGGATGTATTTTTCGCATAAGTTGATATTTTAGGAATGCAAAAATAAGAAATTGTACGTAATATGTTTATATTCTTTGCTTCGCAATAAGTTTGAAATTATAGCTTGACCATTCTTATGCTTTCCATACTCTTTCTGATTTCAAAAAAATTTGTATTTTTATACCAAACAAACAGATTACACATGACAACAGAAAAAATCTCAAAGATCATCAGAATCATATTGATTATTGCGGTTATAGCTTTAATTATAGGCTCCTATCTTCAATTAAATGATGTTAAAGGCAGTGATATTATAACAATACTAGCCGTTATTTTTGGTGCCGGTGCTTTAATCACTGAAAATGCCATGTTAAAAATGATCATCAGACAGAAAGAAGAAAAAGAAAAGGAGAAAAAGAAAAATAAGGAGTAAACCCGATTATCCTCAGCCTGAATAACAACAACATTTAGAAGCCGATGCCTTGAAACTACTTTTTTAAAAAAGAACAAGAAGTTATATTTGTTTGTTTATCGATCTGTAGAACAAGTTTTTAAATAAGACTATTTCCCAAATTTAAGCTCCGTCAGGCAGAAACACCGACATATCAAAAACAAACATCATTGTAATTGCTTTTTGATAGACTGCTTTTTCCAAATCTTCTTCCTCAATACCGGAAAACAAACCTCCGGCTACTATCCCCGGACTTACATTCGGGGCATTGTTAACTGCCTTTAAGGTTTTACCAAAAGCCGCATAAGCAGAGGAGCTGTCTACAGATGCCTCATGCTCTTCATAAATCTTTCTGAAGCAGGACAGATGCTTATTGGACATGATTTCATTTTTGGTTAAGTCCAGTTTTTCTTTGATTTTTAAAATCTTACCTTTTTCTTTGAACGCCGGGAAACGTCCGGAAGGATTTGCCCAGTATTTCAGGATGTCCATATATTGTTTGGACAGATCATCTTCATTATTAGTGATTTCCGCCGAAGCAAAATAATCCTCAAACACCGGTTGAATTTCCTTCCATTTTACATCATGGTCTTTTAAATAATCATCCATGCATTGTTCCGATTGCTTCTCCAGTTCGGAATAATTATCGTACTCTTTTTGATTTTGTTGGCAGGCCGCCAGGAGAATGATTACGGCTATCAAAAGTTGGGTATGTATCTTCATAGGATTGATGATTTTGAATACAAAATAACAAAAATTTCTTTGGATATTTTGTTTATGAGAATAACATAAACTTTAGTCATTTGTACATCAGCTATATATACCAACGGCTACATAGCAACTATTTTCCCAAACCGAAATAGCTTACGGATATTATTTATTTTGCTAACAACATCACCAAACATAACAAAATGAAAACTGAAAATCAGTATTAAAGGTAAAGACACAACAATATTTTAACCTTCTTAAACAACTGTTATAAGATACATATGTATTCAAAATGCATATACTTTTAATTGACTTTCTTTGTCTATATATTAAACCAGTT
>JBNJGZ010000015.1:0-27090 GCA_051748065.1 Bacteroidota bacterium | reverse complement strand
ATCGAAACTTTATAAAAAAACTATTATACAGGCCAATGCTATGTGTTTGGAAAGAAAAATCATGGTTTGCTCTTACAGAATATCATTCATGATGTATTTTAACTATGGAATATCAAAGGTTAATTGCGAAGTCAGGATAAACCTGATGGAAACAGAAATGTCCTGTTTCTACTTGTAGTAAATAACAGACATATCGCGGAAATCGGACGTTATGGCCAATACCATTTAACATTTTTTAAATATTTGGTGTAGTGAAATTCATTGTTACACAAAAAATTCCTATTTTATTTGTAAACAGATAAACAAAAAAAAGGAACTATTATGATTATTAAAAAAATGACAACAGCTTTTACAGTAATATTACTTGCTGTATTTACTATGAGCTTAAGTGCACAGACGGTTACACCACAACAACAGCAACAACAGGGTGGAGAAATTACAGATGCTGACCTGAAAAAGTATGCAAAAGTATCCAAAGACCTGGAAGAAATGCAACAAGGCGGTCAGGAAGCACAAAAGAAAATTGTGGAAGACAATGGAATGGAAGTATCAAGATTTACTGAAATTTCCCGCGCCAAGCAATCCGGTCAGGACATTGACATGACTTCTGATGAAGAAGCCAAGTTTGAGAAAATTTCTCAAAAGCTTCAGGAGTACAATCAAAAAAATCAGCAGAAAGCTCAGAGTATCCTGGAAAAGCATGAAATGGATCAGCAAAAGTATATGCAGATCAGACAACAGCTAAGCCAGGACGAAGAACTTCAAAAAAGACTGGAAGCCATTCAAAAATAATTTATGATTGGTTTTAGTGTGTTTCATGGACCTGCAAGCATTGCGTTTGCAGGTTTTTTTTGTTTATGAATATCTGGCTGGATGGGCTTCATTTAAAATCAGAGATTATTTTTCAACATCCCCTTATCGCCTTTTAATAATTTGATATTTTTACGTAATCTTAAACAGGGAATAAGTTATGGCTGAATTTACTCATCTTCATTTACATACGCAATATTCGATTCTTGATGGTGCTTCCAATATAGACCTTTTAATGAAACAGGTTGCTGAATCAGGTATGAAGTCAGTAGCTATTACCGATCATGGGAACATGTACGGAGTAATGCATTTTTTCAATGTAGCTAAAAATCATAATATCAAACCGATAATTGGATGCGAAGTTTATGTTGCTGCCCGGTCAAGATTTGAAAAAAAGGAAAAAATAGACAGAGCCGGTTTTCATCTCGTGTTATTAGCCAAAAATAAAACAGGATATCATAATCTTTCAAAAATCGTGTCCAAAGGATTTTTAGAAGGATTTTATTACAAGCCACGTGTTGATAAAGATTTATTACGGCAGTATAGCGAAGGAATCATTGCTTCATCTGCTTGTTTGGGAGGCGAAGTTCCCAAGGCTATTATGAATAGCGGAAAAGAAAAGGGAAGAGAAGTTATAAAAGAGTATAAAGATATTTTTGGTGAGGATTTTTATCTGGAATTACAGCGCCACGGACAAGAAGACCAGGAAACTGTAAACCAGGAAATTCTTGCTTTAGCTAAGGAAGAAAATGTAAAAGTCTTGTGCTCCAACGATGTCCATTTTATCAAAAAAGAAGATCGCGAAGCACATAATATTCTAATTCATCTGAACACAGGTAAAGAGTTAGGTGAAGATATGGATATGCATTATACCGGACAGGAATACCTTAAAACTCCTGATGAAATGGCCGGTTTGTTTTCGGATATCCCGGAGGCATTGGAAACAACAATGGAAATTGCTGAGAAAGTCGAAGAGTACGAACTGGAACGCGATGTTATATTGCCGGTGTTTCCGTTACCTGAAGGTTTTAATGATGAAAATGAATATCTGCGTCATCTTACTTATGTGGGAGCCGAAAAGCGTTATGGTGAAATCACCGATACAGTTCGTGAACGCCTGGATCATGAATTAGGTATCATCAAAGATATGGGGTTCCCCGGATATTTTTTGATTGTACAGGATTTTATCAACAAAGCACGGGAGATGGATGTCATCGTTGGACCCGGCCGTGGGTCTGCTGCCGGTTCGGCTGTGGCTTTTTGTGTTGGAATTACCAATATCGATCCCATAAGATACAATTTGCTGTTTGAGCGGTTTTTAAATCCGGAGCGTGTGAATATGCCTGATGTTGATGTGGATTTTGATGACGAAGGGCGGGAAAAAGTTATGGACTACGTGATTGAAAAATATGGAGCCGAAAAGGTAGCTCAGATCGTCACCTTCGGATCCATGGCAGCTCGTTCGTCCATCAGAGATGTGGCGCGTGTACTTAAATTGCCATTGCCGGAAGCAGATATGCTGGCTAAATTAGTACCTGAAGGTCCTAAGGTATCATTAAAAGATTCGGTTGCTAAAATACCTGAATTGAAAACGATTCGGAATAATGAGGGTGGACTGCAGGCAGATACCCTGAAGTTTGGAAGTATCCTGGAGGGATCGGTGCGTCAAACAGGAACTCATGCCTGTGGCGTTATTATAGGGCCGGAAGATTTGACGGAACACATTCCGCTGGCTACGGCCAAAGATTCCAATATGCCCGTAACACAGTATGACGGAAATTTCGTTGAGTCTGTGGGAATGCTCAAAATGGACTTTCTGGGTTTAAAAACTCTGTCCATCATAAAAGATACCTTGGAGAATATTAAAAACAGACATGATATAGAGATAGATATTGAGAATGTTTCCCTGGAAGACGAAAAAACATTTCAATTGTTTCAGGAAGGAAAAACCATTGGAACATTCCAGTTTGAATCTGCCGGGATGCGGGAATACCTAAAGAAGCTCAAGCCTTCAAGCATAGAAGATATTATTGCTATGAATGCCTTGTATCGCCCGGGGCCTATGGATTATATCCCAACGTTTATTGCCCGCAAGCAGGGAAAAGAAGAGGTCTCCTATCCGCATGAAATGCTGAAAGAGATTTTAAAGCCTACTTATGGTATTATGGTTTATCAGGAGCAAATTATGCAAACAGCTCAGATAATGGGAGGCTTTACACTCGGAAGCGCCGACTTGTTGAGGCGTGCCATGGGAAAAAAGAAGATGGAGATCATGGAGCGTATGAAGAAAGACTTCATTAAAGGTGCTCAGGAAAAAAATATCCCGGAAAAGAAAGCTACTGAGGTTTTTGGTGTTATGCAAGAATTTGCTAACTATGGTTTCAATCGTTCTCATGCAGCAGCATATTCCTTTATTGCTTATCAGACAGCCTATCTGAAAGCTCATTATCCGGCAGAATTTATGGCGGCTGTGTTAACTCACAATATTAACGATATTAAAAAAGTTACGTTTTTTATCGAAGAATGCCAACACATGAATATTCCTGTCTTAGGCCCGGATATAAACGAATCGTTGGATAATTTTACGGTGAATGACAAAGGGGAGATCCGTTTCGGGATGGTGGCCATTAAAGGTGTTGGAGAGGCTGCAGTAGAAGCTGTTATTGAAGAACGGACTAAAAACGGAGCTTATAAAGATATTCTGGACCTTGTAAAAAGGGTTAATCTGCAATCAGTAAACAGGAAGTCGCTGGAGTCGCTGGCAACAGCAGGTGCATTTGATAATTTTGAGGGAACACACAGAGCCCAGTATCTATACAAAGAGCATCCGGAAGATTCTACCTTTATGGATAAATTGGTTAAACATGGGCAATCCTATCAGCGGTCCCTGCAAACAACACAACAATCATTATTTGGGGATGCCGATGATATTGAGGTTGCTGATCCTGAGTTGCCCGAATGTGAACAGATGTCCCAAATAGAACAACTACAGGCAGAAAAAGAGTTAATAGGTTTTTATATCTCCGGGCATCCACTGGATGAATTTAAGCTTGAAATGGATAATCTGACGAACGTCACAATCGATTATCTGAATAATAATTTGCAAAATTATAAAAACAGGGAAGTGGTTTTTGCCGGCATGGTTACAGAAGCTGCAAAAAGAACCACAAAAAAAGGAAAAGATTTTGGTATTATGACCCTGGAAGATTACACCGGGTCTGTTAAATTGATGTTGTTTTCTGAAGATTATCTTCGGAATAAGCACTTTTTGGAAGAAGGTCAGTATCTTATGATTTGGGCAAAGGTGCAGGGACGTTATTTTGACGAAAATCAATTGGAAGTAAAAGTGCAAAAAATCAATCTGCTCTCGGAAGTTATGGAAAATATGGTTAAAGGAGTTAGCCTGTATTTGCCTTTAAATAAAATTGATCCGGATTTCACAGCTAATATGAACCATCTTACCAATACCTATCCGGGTAAAGCGCATCTGAATTTTTATATCCAGTTTACGGACCCAAACAGCGAACCGGAAAACCGGGAGAAAATATTGAAAATGAGTTCACGTTCGAAAAAAGTAAATGCAGAAAAATTTGTGAAAACAATTCACCAGGATTATCCGTTTATATCATTTAGAATAAATCAATGATTTTGGAGACATCTCCGGGAAAATTGTATATTTGCGTACAAATCAAAAAGATAAAAAAATGGTAGTAGAATTAACAGATTCCAACTTTGATGAGATTGTCAATAATACTGACAAGCCAATTGTTATTGACTTGTGGGCTGAATGGTGTGGCCCTTGCCGTATGATTACTCCAATTATGGAAGACATGGATAAGGAGTATGAAGATAAGGCAATTATTACAAAACTAAATGTTGATGAAAATCCCGAAACAACCGGGAAATTCGGAGTTCGAAATATTCCGACAGTGTTGTTTCTGAAAGATGGTCAGGTTGTTGACAAACAGGTGGGAGCTGTGCCTAAACAGGTCTTGACAGGAAAACTGGAAGCACTGTTGTAAAAATTCTTTGGCAAGAAAAGATTTTATCAACCTTTGTGAAAAAATACAATGTGTAAAAGCATTGATTAATATTCTGCCAGTGTGCATTGCACCTGGCAGAATTTTTCAAATTTTGTCTTCGTTGCAGAACCATAAAATTTATAGGATATAGGTGAGTGATCGTTTAAACATAAGAAGGTTAAAACAGTTTAGTAATATTGAACTCATTGCACGCCAGGTAGTGGAGGGTTTTATCACTGGCTTGCATAAAAGTCCTTTTCATGGTTTTTCTGTAGAATTTGCCGAACACAGGCAATACAACCAGGGTGAATCAACAAAAAATATTGACTGGAAGCTATACGCGCGCACCGATCGATTATATGTCAAGCAATATGAAGAAGAAACTAATCTGCGGTGTCATATTTTACTGGATGTTTCCTCTTCGATGTATTATCCTGTAATTCAAAATCCAACACCGGATAATCCGAATAAAATGGTGTTTTCCGTTTATGCAGCGGCAGCTATTATTCAAATGTTGATCAGACAAAGAGATGCTGCCGGATTAACTCTGTTTTCGGATAAAGTTAATTTGCATACGAAAACAAGTTCAACGGCCGCTCATAAGCAATATCTTTTTGGAAATCTGGAAAAACAGTTGCAGCAACCCAAACAAGGTGACCGGAGAGCAACAGCCATATCTACTGTGTTGCACAATATCGCTGAACGTATTCATAAGCGTTCGCTGATTGTTATCTTTAGTGATATGTTTGAGACTTATGAAAATGTGGATAAACTATTTTCGGCTTTGCAACATCTGAAACACAATAAACATGAAGTTATCCTTTTTCATACTGTGGATAACAAAACCGAAATGGATTTTGAATTCGATAACAGGCCCTACCGTTTTATCGACATGGAAAGTGGGCAGGAGTTGAAGCTCAATCCCCGGGAGATTAAAGAGCAATATCTGCAAAAGATCGGAACATTTCATAAAGAATTGCTGCTGAAATGTGGACAATATAATATCGAATATGTGCCGGCTGATATCAGTCAGGGATTTGACCAGATTTTGTTACCGTATTTTCTCAAGCGAAAGAAGATGTTTTGAAACGAGTACTTTGCCTTAAACAAAAAGAAGAATGATTAAATGGGATGGGTGGTCTCGATAGTTAGCGTGAGCAAGCAAAACAATGTCACTGGTAGTCATTAATTGTTATTTAGTCTTCATTTCACACACAGTCTGCTGTTATAAGTAACCGTCTAAAAAAAGCCTTAAAGTAAAAAGCTTTGGATAATGTTTAACGGAATGACGCGCGAAACGCTAATGATAGTATAATTTTAAAAATAAAACCATTATGAACTTAAAAGTAGGCGATAAGGTCAAATTCTTAAATGAAGAAGGAGGCGGTATCGTGTCTAAGATACTTGATAACAACATGGTGCATGTTACTATTGAAGATGGTTTTGATATCCCTACGCTAAAAAATAATTTGATCAAAATAGAAGATCAGGGAGCTGGCAGTGAGGTTTTTGCCGAAGATTATCAAGTGAAAGAAGCAGATGAGGATGTAAAGTCTCGAGCTGAGCAACAAGCCAGGTCGCAGCCACTACAACCGCAGCGAGGGATGGAGCAAGGAATTTATCTGGTGTTTCAGACTGAAGCAGCGAAACCCCCTATGGTTGGCAATTTGGATGTTTATATTTTAAATAATACAGGGTATAAAATCTATTTTTCACTTTATACATCCCATTCCGGAGATCATAACCTGAGAAAGCACGGTTTTTTACCGGCTAATAACAGGGAATATATTGAAACCATCAACCGAGAACAAATAGAGCAATGGACTGCCGGATTGTACCAGATTTTGTATGTGCATGACGAAAAACAGCCTTTAGCGCCTGCTAACGATAGTTTTCGCATAAGACCAAAGCGGTTTTATAAAGAAGAGAATTTTCAGGAATATCCGGGATGGAATAGTCCACTCTTTGCATTTCAGCTTTCCCGTCCCGGGCTTTTACCAAAAGCAACGGAAGTATATAGCGAGTCAGTAGGAAAGGAAGCGGAAATTTTCCGTCCGGAGTCTGAAAAAGTCGTTAGCCGCACTGCTGTTATTGATCGTCATATTACAGGGGAAAGAGAAGCGAAAGTAGATTTGCATATTGAACAACTGGTAGATGACTATCAGCGTATGAACTCTATGGAGATATTGAATACTCAATTGAATTACTTCAGGAGGATTTTGGAAAGTGCTTTGATTAATAATGTTCAACGGTTAATAATTATCCATGGAGTTGGAGCCGGTATCTTAAAGGCTGAAATTCGCAGAACACTCAGTGAATACGATTATATTGAAGTTCATGATGCACCCATCGCTGATTATGGTGTTGGAGCCACAATTGCACGGATATTTCAGGATTAAACTTTTGGGATGAGAAGTCGTATAATAAAAAAAATAGATTAAAGTTCTTATAAAGGCCGGTGTGTTCTGTCGCTGCGCATTAAGCGCGGAGGAAAGTCGGGACACCACAGAGCACCATACTTCCTAACTGGAAGGCGCCGCTATGCGGTGACAGATAGTGCCACAGAAACAATACCGCCTTGGGTGTCGCTTTTAGTGATATCTAAGGTAAGGGTGAAACCGTGAGGTAAGAGCTCACGATCATAGCAGGTGACTGTTATGATGGTAAACCTTATGGGGTGCAAAGCTACATATACCGGAGTGTCCGGCGAAGCCGGACTAAGGGTTGCTCGCCCGATTCCGGGGGGTAAGCTGCTAGAGCCGGCAAGCAATTGCCGGTCCAGATAAATGACAGGAATTTCCCCTCGGGGAAAATACAGAATCCCGCTTATAGCACCGGCCTTATCTTTTTATCACTTTTTGACGGGAAATTACATCTTCTCCGGATAACTCTATTAAATAAAGACCACTTTCTGGCCAAATACTTTCATTAATAGTAAACTGGGTTCGATTTTTCACTCCGCTTTGGAAAATTAATTGGCCCATAACATTATAAACCTTCAATTTCTCAAAATCAGCTTGCCAATTGATCACAGCATTTGTGGTGACCGGATTGGGGTAAACACTGGAAGATTTTTCTTCAACTTCTGTTACAGCAGTATTTATGTTTCTGACTGAATCAATGTATTCTGCCTCAATAGCTATTCCATTTTGTAAAGTTATCTTTAGTAACGGGATACCCTGATTCTTTCCGATCCATTTAAGTTCAGTGCGCTGTGATGTGATAGCCGGAAAAGAAGGAAAAGAGTCAAGATTTATGCTATCTCGCTGGGTAACCTCCGAACGTACGCGTATAACATCAAATTGGCCGTATGGCGTTATTAGTTTCCCCCAGCCATCTACTTTATTTTCACGATACACTTCACGTTCCACAAAACCTATAGAAGGCATATCCTGATTGGAGACAGAATGGGAGGAACTGGTATCTCCATAAGATAATGGAAATTCGTAAAGCACTTCAAGACTGTCATAATCGCCGGGAATGGCGACCCCGTTAAAAGTCACACCATATCCGATTTTACCATAATGGTTATTGGTTTTTTGCAAAAATGTGTAAGGATCAGTAAACGTGATGTTCGAAAAACTAATGGAATCCCCTTCCTTAATGCCATAATCTGCTTGTTTTTCAGGATTCAAAGGATTGTTAAACACGCTTTGATAAGTTAAAGGTAACTGTGATATATCTTCAAATTCGACTACCTTTTGATTACCGGCTGCCAATTGAGAAAAATCCCAGGTTGTATCTGTAGCTGTGTGAAAAGTAGAAACCGACATTGGTATAATTCCCTGGCTAATGCGGATAGTATCGCCGGAATCAGGCATGTCTGATTCGCTAATGGTTATTTGAGACTGAAGGCCTGAAAAAATTAGCAGAAAGGAAATAGTGTAAATTTGTTTTAGCATAGTTGATTAACATTTTAGTGGACTAATAGAAAAAGCGTTGTTTCTGTTATATTTTATGAATAACAATATCAAAACCATATTGTTCTATTCCGGGATTGCCAGAAGGCAGGGAAATTTCTCCCCGGGGCTTCCACTCCTTCGCTGGCGCTCAGGGATTAGTAACCCTTGCGTAGCTGCTTTTATCGAAGGGTTGTCAAATTCCGCCGGCAGTCGAAGCGGAATATCAGATAAAAATTCCTTTCGTTTGTTTTTATAAAAAAATTGTTCTTTTGTTGCAAATTCCTTATTTTTGGGATATAAATTTTAGGAAGTAATGAAAAAAGTACTAATCTCAGTTCTATTTGTTGTATGCGCTGGCTTACTTTTCAGCCAGGAACCATTGGATGGCCAATTGGTGGTTAAGCTGAAAAACAAGTACAGGCAGGTGTTGGAAAATAAGGAAAATAATTCCTGGCAACAGGTATGGGAAAATCAGCTTTCAGGTTTGTCTTATGAAAAAAAATTTCCCGAAAAACCGGAAATTACTGAGGAAACAAATGCTGACGGGGAACCTCTTGTGGATTTATCACGGATATATCAATTTACATTTGATACAGAAGTAAATCCGGAATTTGCTCAGGATTTGTTGTATCGCTCCGGTTACTTTGAATATGTTGAGATTATTTATCCTCCAAAGCTTTTAAAAGGAAAGTTTTCTCCTGACGATCCACAAATTTCGGGTCAGTATTATTTGGATAATATTAATGCATACAGAGCATGGGGTATTGAAAAAGGAGATTCTTCACTTATCCTTGGATTGAGCGATACGGGAACAGATACTGATCATCCGGATTTAATCAATAAAATAGCGTATAATTATAACGACACAATAGACGGTTTAGATAACGATAACGACGGATATGTGGATAACTTCCGTGGTTGGGATTTGGGAGAAGGAAATAATGATACAGACGTGAATAAACTCGGACACGGAGTGCATATTTCAGGACTCTTAGGAGCAGAAACAAATAATGATGAGGGCATTGCAGGTTTGGCACCGAACATACCTTTTTTGCCTGTTAAGATTGATGATGAACTTGGTAAATTAACAATGTCTTATGAAAGCATTGTTTATGCTGCTGATCAGGGCTGTGCTGTAGTGAACTGCAGTTGGGGTGGATTAAGCGGAGCCGGACAGTATGGTCAGGATATTATTAATTATGCAACCTACAATAAAGATGTTTTAGTTGTTGCTGCTGCCGGCAATAGTAATAGCGATGAAAAATATTTTCCTGCAGGTTATGACAATGTTATTAGTGTTGCTGCTACAAATTACAAAGATTATAAATGGACCGGCTCGACATATCATCATTCTGTTGACCTGGCAGCACCCGGAGCATCTGTCCGGAGCACCTGGAATAACGGCAATTATGTGAACATGTCCGGTACTTCAACCGCATCACCGATGGTTGCAGCTACGGCGGGACTGGTAAGGTCTCAATTCCCAAACCTTAGTGCATTGCAGACCGGTGAACAAATCCGGCGGAATACACGGAATGTTTATCAAAATCCGGTGATGAGTCAATTTAAAGACAAACTTGGTTCTGGTATTCTTGATATGTATAAGGCTGTTAATGATATATCTAAGTCTTCAGTGCGTTTTTCGAATATTAGCTGGAGCCATCAGAATATAAATCCCGGGATTTATGATACAATCCTTATTTCCGGGGAGTTTACAAACTATCTTAAAGAAACACCGTTAAATGCACAGGTTGTTCTCCGTTGCGAACATCCTTCTGTATTTTTGCTTGACTCGACTTTTTCAATTGGCGCTTTGCAGGAAATGGGGTCGATAAGTAATGTGAATAATCCTTTCCGGGCTGTTATCTTACCTGGTATGCCTGTTTCCGAACCTGTCGACTTTAAACTGATATATAACTATGGTAACCAGCAGGATTATCAATATATTCAACAGGTTTTTAATCGGGGATATCTCACATTGAATACGGGCGACTTTAAAGTGACCATGAACTCATCTTCCCGCATGGGATATAATGATGATCAATATAAACAAGGAATTGGCCTTTTGCATAAAAACATGAAAGAGTCAATGTTGTCAATTGGTGGTCTTCTTGTGGGTATTGCCCCGGCCAAAGTAAGTGATGTTATCTATGGTGAAAACGGATTTGATGATGATTTTTCTGTTTCTCAGGTAATCCAAAAGAAAAGTATAACGTCTCAACCATATTATGAAAATCAATATCAATCTGTTTTTGATGATGCTGATCTTGGTAATTTAAGCACGGGGTTGTCCGTAACACAGAATATTTTGGATTGGAGTGCTCCTGAAGATGACGGATACATTATCCTGGAATACGTAATACAAAACAATACTGGATCTGTGATTGATGATATTTATACTGGGTACTATGCAGACTGGAATATCCATCATAGTCATAAAAATCGTTGTGAGTGGGATAAGGCTAAAAATCTATCCTTTGTTTATGATACAGAGGGGTATGGCTTTGGAGGAATGAAAATTTTAAATGCTTCTGAACCCATAAATCACTATGCTTTTGATAATGATGGGGACGATAACAGCATAGAGCTTGATGATGGGTTTGCAGGATATGAAAAGTGGCAAGCTTTGCAAAATAACAGGGATAAAGCCGGGTTTTCCCTCTCTCATGGAAATAATGTTTCTCACCTTTTGAGTTCCGGACCTTATGATCTTGCTCCCGGAGATTCTCTGGTTATAGCTTATGCAATTATGGCGGGAAATAATCAATCTGAAGTTGAAAAGGCTGCTGAGCGAGCAGCATATAAGTATTTTAATGTCAGTTATGTAGAGGAGCGTCTTCAAGATAATAATATATCTGTTTATCCCAATCCCACAAAGAAATTTTTTACTGTAAAGACACAATACCCGGATGATTATGATTATGAGATATATAATATGCAGGGTGTTGTCGTTTCCAAAGGAACGTTTCAAGGGGAAAGTTTTACTTGTTATGCTAAGTTAGACCCTGGTATTTATCTGATTAAAGTGAATAATGAAAAAAAATCTTACTTAACGAAAATTATACTGCGTTAATACAAACCTTTCTTTACATTTGCGCAAATTTTTGAGATATGCGTAAAAAAAGGGTGTTATTATTTATTTCAGGATTATTAAGCTTAGCTAATCTTCAGTCGCAGAGTTTTTCAGACAGTACGGATATTAAGTTCTCGGGGTATGTAAAAGCCGATTATGTTTATGATTCCCGGGCCATTGTTGATTCAAGAGAAAACTTATTGTTGTTTTACCCCAAGGATAATTCGGATCCTTCGCACGATAATCCGACCTATAATCAATATGCTTTGATTTCTCGCGTGCGGGCAGATATTAGCGGTGCTGAAATATGGAATGCAGAAAGCAGTGCAGCTATAGAAGCAGATTTCAGCGGAGTATCAAATGCTGATATAGATGGTTTGCGTTTACGGCATGCTTACCTAAAACTGGACTGGGAAAATACATCCGCACTTTTTGGGCAATATTGGCATCCTTTAACAGTTCCGGAGGCATTTCCCAAAGTGTTGTCTTTAAACATCGGGGCTCCTTTTCACGCTTTCAACCGTGGGCCACAAATCAGAATAGAGCATCAAACGGGTAAGTTTAAACTTATTGGTTCAATTATTTCTCAGCGCGATTTTGCTAATTTAGGTCCTCTGGGGTATACACCTACTTATATGTATAAAGGAGGACATCCGGACTTTCACGGGCAACTTCATTATAGCCACAAAAACTGGACCTTGGGGCTTGGTGGTGGATATAAGGCGTTAGCACCGGGGCTGGAAACTGATGATACTGATGATAAAATTAGTTCTTTTTCGGCTGTTGGTTTTATTAGACACGAAACAAAAAAGTCAAGGTTAGTTGTACAGTCTGTTTACGGAGAAAATTTATACGACCAGCTTATGATGGGTGGATATACTATTTTTAAAGATAATACGGATGACGGGATTGCATTGCAGAACGAACCAACCGCTACAATCTGGGCAGATTATTCTCGTTCTTTTGGTGAAAATTGGAAGGCCGGTTTATTTGGAGGTTATGCTAAGAATTACACTGGTAAAGAATATACAGATGCAGATTGTTATGCAAGAGGAAAAGATATTGCTTATGTTTATAGAATAGCACCGAGAGTCTTAAAAAATATTAATAATTTGATGGCGGGTTTTGAGTCAGAATATACCGTAGCTATGTATCAAAATGCTGATCAGCAGCGTGATGTAGCAGGAAATTTACGGCTTTCTTTGATTTTGATATACCGTTTCTAACATTTTTTAAAAATAAAATGAGGTTACTTTAAAATAAAATCATAAATTTGATCATTTAATTTGCTGAATATGTCAGATTAAAAAAAACATTATTTTTGCAAATATCAAATAAAACCGAAATATTATCATGAAACGAGCCATTTTACATGTTGTGCTAATTGCTGGTATTATCGTACTGGCTTATCTGGTTTATAACAGTATCCATAAAGTAACCAGTTTTAATGCTGAAGAAGATTTCCGTATCGAGGTAGTATCGGAAAAAATGAAAGATATCCGCAGAGTTCAGTCTGCCTATAAAACAAAATATGAAAGATACGCTCCAACATGGGATACGTTGCTCACGTTTATGCATGAGGACTCCCTGCCGGTAGTAATGAAAACAGGCAATGTGCCGGATTCATTAACAGAACAGAAAGCATTGGAAATGGGGATAGTAACACGTGATACAAGTTATATTAGTGTAAAAGACTCATTATATAATCCTGAAAAAGTAGATTATAAATCAAAGCAGATTTGTTTAATTCCATTTTCAACAAATAATGGACAGGAACCAGCCGATTCATTTCAATTGAATGCAGGTACAATTGATCGCGGAAATATTGAAGTCCCTGTTTTTGAAATTATCGCCCCAAAAGAGTCATATCTCAAGGGACTGGATGAAGAACTTATTGCACGCGATAAGTCAATCGACCTAAAACTTGGTTCGATGGAAGAAGCAAGTACGGATGGAAACTGGGAGTAATATGAGTAATTTCATACAACCCGGATATAAATTTTTCAGCCCGGAGTTTAGTGAAAATCAATGTAACTTATACCGATTATCCATTGGGCTGGCGCTCGATGGATTTTCTTTTTTAATCCAGAATCAAAAACAAGAAATTCTGGCTTTATATTCTGTTGCTTTTAAAAATGTGGTAAAATGGGATGAAATCATACCCGGAATTGAGAAGATACTAAAGGAATATCCCTGGTTAAATCAACCAATGGAAACGAAAATCGCTCTGTTGGAATCGCCGGAATTTACATTAATTCCTTTTTCATTGTATGAAAATGAAGAGAAAAGAAAATATTTGGAATTGAATCATCCTTTAAATAATGAGGATCATATTCATGATAATATGTTAAAAGAATTCTACTCTTATGTTATTTATGCTCAAAACAACAAGCTTCGCCAAATGATTAATCAGAATATATCTGAGCTGTATTGGCATCATTATGTAACTGATTTTGTGAAATGTACTTCTAAGTATACCACAGACAAATATATTGCTGCTGACATACGCAATAGCAGAGTTTATGTATCTGCATTTTCCAATAATCGTTTGATGTTTTGTAATGAATTTCAATACAATACAAAAGAGGATTTTGTTTATGTTATCATGGTGACTTACAAAAACCTGGGATATGATCCGAAAAGTATTCCTTTGAAATTAACAGGATTGATAGATTATGATTCCGATATTATATCACTGATGAAGCGCTATATAGCTAATATTCAGTTTAATGACACCTCAAATATCTATTATGATCCAGATTTTCAGGATAATGTATATCAATATCAATTTGAAATTTTAAAAAAAGCAGCCTTTTGCGAATAATTAGCGGAACATTTAAAAGCCGTCGTATAAATCCACCGGCAAATTTGCCAGTACGTCCTACAACAGATAAAGCCCGCGAAGCTTTGTTTAATATCCTGATGACCTGGGATTTTGAAGAATCTGATGTGTTGGATTTGTTTTCCGGTACAGGAAGTGTCGCTTTGGAGTTTGTGTCAAGAGGTGCAAGGAATGTTACTGCTGTGGAGCAAAACAGCCAATGCGTTCAGTTTATAGCTCAAATGGAGGAAATTCTTGAAATTGATAATTTATACATTGAACAAACCAATGTACTTAAGTATGTGCACAGGGCATCTATGAAATATGATATCATCTTTGCCGATCCTCCGTATGATATGGATGAACTTAAGTCTTTACCGGATTTAATATTTGAAAACAGTCTGCTGAATGATGAAGGGTTGTTTATTCTTGAACATGATGCACATAATGACTTTTCAGATCACCCGAAAATTATAGATCAAAGAAAATACGGCAAAGTACATTTTAGTTTTTTTTTAGCTAATACCGACAACAAATAAATAAGTGCCTATTCCGGCTGTCCAAAAGAAAATTTCTCCAGTGAAGTTTAAATAAAAGATTTTGCTATGCTAAATCACCTTGATATTATACATGCTGATAACAGTTATTTGAATACTATTGTGGAATTTCAAAAACAAATGGCTTATGAAACAGAAGGTATAGTGCTGGATGAGCATATTGTTCATGCCGGTGTGAAGCATATCTTTGATCATCCCCAAACCGGGTATTATCTAATTGCCAAACATAAGGACGAGATTATTGCTAATCTTTTGGTTTTGTTTGAATGGAGCGATTGGCGAAACGGAGATATTTTATGGATCCATTCTGTTTTTGTTATTCCCGAATATAGAGGTATGGGTGTTTTTAAATCAATGTATCAGCACGTTAAAAAAATAGTAGAAGATAACAAAGATTATAAAGGGATTAGGTTGTACGTTGAAAAACAAAATGCCAAGGCACAAAAGGTTTATCTGGCCATGGGCATGACAAACGAACATTATGAGCTTTTTGAATGGTTGAAAGATGAGTGATCAAAGTTCGGAAGATTGAAAAAATAATTGTTAATCAGAAAAATTTACATGATCTTTGCTTAAAGTAGTACAGATTTTCCATCTTTGCTTTTTAAATAAATATTGATTGTTATGGACAAAAAAATAGCCGTTTTTCCGGGATCCTTTGATCCGATAACCGTTGGTCATAAGTCAATTATACTGCGGGCAGAAAAAATATTTGATAAAATTATTGTTGCTATAGGCGAAAATGCGCAAAAGAAACATTGTTTTAGTATTGAGCAACGCATGGAATGGATCAATACTGTGTTTAAAGATTATCCGGACATTGAAGCCGATAGCTTTACAGGGTTAACTGTGGATTACTGTAAAAAAATTGGAGCAAATTATATTTTGAGAGGCCTGCGCACATCTGCTGATTTTGAATTTGAACGTAGTATCGGCCAGGTAAATAAAATGTTGTATTCTAATATTGAAACAGTGTTCTTGCTTACAAAACCGGAACATACGCCAATGAATTCTTCCGTAGTGCGCGATATTCTGAAACACGGAGGTGATGCCAGTCAGTTTATCCCGGAAGAAATCAATATTGATATGAAATAATTCGTTTCAATTGAACGTATAGGTAATACTATATATAAAATAAATTATGGCTCGACTTCTGCATATTATTCTTGTTTTATTATTGACCTCCATTGGAAATCATTTATTAGCAGAAAATACTGTTATTAAAGGAGAGGTAAAAAATGGAAACAATAAAGAAATTAAAATAATACAGTATGCGGATTATATTTCCATGAAGAAAAATGTAATAGCCTCCACCCGTATTAATGACGATGGTTCTTTTCATTTAAAGTTTTTTTTGCCAAAGGTTGATAACCTCAAAATTGGCATTGGGTTCAAACAATCCTCTCTTTTTGTTGAGCCGGGTTCTACTACAGAGCTTAGTATAAATTATGGAAAACGTGTTGAAAGAAAAGATGGTTTTTTCCCTCTTGAACAGCCTCTGGACGTAGCTATTGAAAATGAGCGGGATACTTCCGTTAACAAAATGATTATGAAATTTGACTCCTTGTCAGGTGTAGTGTTGCCTGAGAATAGAATAAAAATGATTCTATATCAACGCAACTATTCTATGTATGATTCATTAAAATCTGAACTCAATGAATGGATAAATCAAAATAATAATCGTTATGTGAAAAATTATGCTGATTATCGTCTGGGACAACTGGAAACAGCTATATATTCCTCTAATATGAGAAAAACTGGCGAAGAACTTCTTGGCCAAAGACAGATAAAATACAGGCATCAGGAGTATATGAGCTTTTTTAAGAAATTTGTCTCCGTATATTTGCCCGATAAATCAAAAGAAATTACACATGCGGATTTAGTTAATAGTATTAATAAAAATGAATCATATTCCGAACTTGATGAAGCATTGGGAAAAGATACTCTTTTTAGGAATGAACAAATAAGAGAATTAGTGGCCATTACTTTGTTAGAGGATGTTTATTACGAAAAAGATTATATACAGGATCATATTTTAGAATTGCTTGACCAGTTATCCCAAAAAACAAAATTTGATAAACATAAGCAGATTATTTCACGACTTTCTTCCAAATTCAAGAAAAACAAAACTAAAAATGGATATGGGCAATTAAGATTTGTGACTGAAAATGGCGATTCTGTTCGTTTTTATGATTATCGGGGGCGCTATTTTTTGGTGAGTTTTTTTCAGTCCGACTGTTTTGCTTGTATTTTAGAAATGGACGTTATGAAAAAACTTTATGATGAACATAAAAATGACGTTTATTTGTTAAGTATTTCTTTAGACGAAGACTATAAGGCCTTTGAGAAATTTGTTCGGTCGAATGATTATTCTTGGGATATAGCACATTTTGGCCATCAATATGAAATTACGGAAAAATTTGATATCCCTACAATACCAAGGTTTATTCTTTTTGGACCTGATGGTGAAATAATCCACAGGCACTTTCCTAAATTAAGTGAAGGTGGTTTAAAAAAGATATATAGATTACTAGACCGGAGGAGAAAACATTAACCTGAATCTTCGTGTTATATCTGGTATCGAAAAGATAGCATAAATTATTTTTCTATCAACAATTCTACCCATTGCATAATCCTGACTTAAAATCCATGTTTGGATTTTGTAAGATGAAAGGGAAGTGTACACTGATTGCTGATGAACAATTTCTGGACAAGTAAAAAGAAGAAGGCGTACATTTTAGAAATACACGACAACAAGAATAGATTATGACACGAACATGATAGCCTTAAGCACACAAGAAAATGAATAAATGGGCCGGGCGATTTGGCGACGATGCGAACTGAGCGACTTAAGCGAACGAAGAGACGAAGCGAACGAAGAGACTGAGAGAAAAAGCGAACACATTCAATGAGACTCAGCTTTCGGAATCCGCAGATAGGCGGAGAACCGAAAGATGTAAGTCGAATTAATCCCGATGAGGAACGAAATCGGGAAAACAATAAAAAGCATAAACCAATAAATTAACAATAACCAATCCCATCAGCCAACACAGAACACATAACAACGAACAACAATTTAATCATAAGAATTCGGATCATAATTTTCCGTTTCAATCTTATTGATGGCCGCTTGAATTACTGGTTTTAAAGAGTCATAAGTTTGTTTGATTCTGGAGTATGAATCCTTGATGTTAACCCATTGTACAAGTTCAATGTCTTCTTCAGTTTGTGGCTTTAAAGGTTGATTATCAGCGCTCATATGAAACCAACGTGTTCTTTTTGTCACCCATTGGTTGTCAAGTAGATACATGTGGTAAGTGTCGGGTAAGGCCTGGATGATTTCGGTACCTTTTATGCCTGTTTCTTCTTCAACTTCCCGTTTTGCTGATTGTTTAACGGACTCGTCAGGTTCTGTTTTTCCTTTGGGTAAATCCCAAAAACCCCGCCGATAGATCATAAGCAATTCCTTTTTTGGATTAAAAACTGCTCCGCCGGCAGCATTTATTTGAGGATATAAATAAATAAAATTGTTGTAAATAGTGTTTGTATCGCCTTGTAAATGAATTTCATCCGTGTTTATTTCTCCCTCGAGAAATTTTTTTGTGATATTTTTTAATGTAGAAAGATCATTTATTTGAAAGGAATTAGTTTTTTTTGTATCTTTAAAGTGGAAGTTTAAAACTATTTTTCGTGAGTTAACATAAATACAAATCATAGCCGATGCTTTACAATGATGAAATCGCAGAAAAAACTGCAGAATTTTTATTGCAAATAAAAGCAATAAAATTAAATAATGCTAACCCGTTTACATGGGTATCCGGATGGAAATCCCCAATCTATTGCGATAACCGGAAGACTTTATCTTTTCCAACTATCCGCACCTATTTGCGCCATGAAATGAGTAAAATCGTTCAGGATGAATTTGCGGAAGTGGATGTGATTGCCGGAGTTGCTACCGGTGGAATTGCACTGGGAGCTCTTGTTGCCCAGGAATTAGGTAAACCATTTGTTTATGTTCGCTCATCTGCAAAAGCACATGGTCTGGAAAATAAAGTGGAGGGTCTACTGGAAACAGGACAATCTGCTGTTGTTATTGAAGATCTAATATCAACAGGAAAAAGTAGCCTTAATGCTGTGAAAGCATTACGCAATGAAGGTTGCACAGTAAAAGGCATGGTAGCTATATTTACTTATGGTTTTCAAAAAGCAATTGATAGCTTTAAGGAAGAAAACTGCAAATTATATACGCTTTCAGATTATGATACATTGTTAAAGCATGCTAAGGAAAATGATTACATAAAAAAAGAAGATATGGCTTCATTGGCTAAATGGCGGGAAGACCCTGCGAATTGGGGGTAAGGTGTTGCAAATGAGTTTTTAGGCATTCACCTTTATGCTGTCAAACAGGAATATATTCAATTTCTTTAAAAGCATAAACGAGTTGTTGGCCGTCTTCATGTTTTAATATTAAACGCCCGTAAGAATCCACATTCTTGATGTATGCTTTGAAAATCTGACCCCGGGATTTAAAGGTAGCAAGCGTATTTCTTAAATAAAGGTGGTTGAGAAAATCAAGATCAATTTGTTTTCCAAAAAGATCAGTGTTGTTGTACATCGATTGAATTTCTCTGTGCAAGAGCCTGTTAAATTGGCCTAAAGGAATATGTTTTTGACTTATCATTTTTAGTGAAATGGGATTGGGCAAATAGTCCGGGAAATGGTCCTGGTTGATATTTATGCCAATACCTCCGATTACATATTCAAGATGATCACCTAAAATGGAGGATTCAATAAGTATCCCGGCAATTTTTTGATTGTCATAATAAATATCATTCGGCCATTTTACTGACAGGTTGTCCGGTTGAACAAAGTGCTGTAAAGTATTTAGTATAGACAGTGAAAGCAGTTTACTTAGTTGATATTGAAGCGATGGAGGTAATTGGGCTGGATAAAAAACTATAGTCCCGGTATGGTTTTTGCCCGTATCGCTGAACCAATAATTACCTTGCTGGCCGCGACCTTGAGTTTGTTCTTTAGCAATGAACATACTTAGTTCACGAGGATATTCTTTTTGCAATATGTTTTTAACGTAATTATTAGTAGAGTTAATGTGTTCAAGATAATGTAGCATGTATGTAGTCATTTGAAATGTCAAATCCTGCAAAAATAAAAGAAAGTTTTTGTAAATTTGTTAAAGCCATGATATCCGGGTAAATATAGTTTTATGCTTACTTTTTATAAACTAATGCAGGTTAGTGAAATATATTACTTATACAGGTTGTTAAAAATAGTTATTTTTGTAAAACAAAACGAGTGCGAATGAAATCAGACCAAAAACAAGAACCAAACTCAAGAGAACTTGTTAATCATGTTATTGAAGGAATGCAGGAAAAAAAAGGCAAAAATATTGTTACCTTAAATATGAAAAATTTGGACAATGCTGTATGCGATTATTTTGTAATATGCCATGGGACTTCAAAAGTCCAGGTTGAAGCTATTGCGGATTCTGTGGAAGAAACAGTGAAAGAAAAGATAAATGCTAAAGCTTTTCATATTGAAGGTCGCGAAAATGCAGAATGGATACTTTTAGATTATTTTGATGTAGTAGTTCATATTTTTATAGAGAATATGAGGTCCTTTTATCAATTGGAAGATGTATGGGCAGATGCAGAAAAGATTGAATTTGAAGAAAATTATTAGAAAAGAAATGTATGGCAGAAAATAATAAGGAAAAAAATGTACCCGAAGAAAATGGGTCAGAAAATCCAAAAAAGAAAAATAATAATTTTTATTGGATATACGGTGCAGTTGCACTGCTTTTTATTTTGCTTCAGATATTTAGCATGCAGGGAACCCTGGATGATATTGGCTGGAGTGAGCTCAAAGAAATGATAAAAGATGAGGATGTCAAAAAGATCATTGTTGTTAATGAAGAATATGCGGAAATAACAATACTGGAAGATAAGCTTCAGCAAAAATCCAGATATGAAGATTTGCGTGATCAGGGTTTTATGGAGGGTTCCTCAGGTCCACATTACAAATATGAATTTGTTACTGTGGAAAGCTTTATGGATGACTTAAAAGAACTGCAAAATGATACGGATTTAAGCTATTGGCCGCACGTAAAAGGCGAGAAACGTCGAAACTGGGGAACGGAAATTTTAGGTTGGTTAATACCTATACTTTTCTTAATAGCATTGTGGTTTTTCCTGATGCGCATGATGAGTCGTGGTGGCGGTGGTGGAGGTAGTCAAATGTTTAATATGGGCAAATCCAAAGCCCAGATATTTGATAAGAAAACCAGTATTAATGTCAATTTCAAAGATGTTGCCGGTCTGGAAGAAGCAAAAATAGAGATTATGGAAATCGTGGATTTCCTGAAAGAACCGGAAAAATATACCAGCTTAGGCGGAAAAATTCCAAAAGGTGCATTATTAGTTGGCCCTCCGGGTACCGGCAAGACACTGTTAGCAAAGGCTGTTGCCGGAGAAGCACAGGTTCCCTTCTTTTCTATGTCCGGATCTGACTTTGTAGAGATGTTTGTAGGCGTCGGGGCTTCTCGTGTTCGCGATCTTTTCAAGCAAGCTAAAGAAAAAGCGCCTTGTATTATCTTTATCGATGAAATTGATGCAATTGGCCGGGCAAGAGGGAAAAATCCCATGGCTGGATCAAACGACGAAAAGGAAAATACGCTTAATCAGTTGCTTACGGAAATGGATGGATTCTCATCCAACGCCGGAGTTATTATTTTGGCAGCTACTAACCGTGCCGATATGTTAGATAAAGCTCTGTTGAGGGCCGGCCGTTTTGACAGACAAATTCATGTTGAATTGCCTGATTTAAAAGAAAGAAAACAAATTTTTGGTGTTCATACTAAAGAGTTAAAGTTAGGGGAGAATGTGAATTTAGAATTGTTGGCTAAACAGACACCCGGATTTTCTGGTGCGGATATTGCCAATGCATGTAATGAAGCGGCACTAATCGGTGCCCGGAATAAGCATACGAAAGTTACACGTCAGGATTTTATTGACGCTATTGATCGAATTATCGGTGGATTGGAAAAACGTAATAAAATTATTTCCAAACAAGAAAAAGAGGTTATTGCCTTCCATGAAGCAGGACATGCTTCGGTGAGCTGGAAGCTTCGCTATGCACAACCCCTGGTGAAAGTTACTATTATTCCAAGGGGGAAAGCGCTTGGAGCTGCCTGGTATCTTCCTGAAGAACGTCAGATTACCACGTATGATCAAATGTTTGATGAAATTACAGCTGCTTTGGGTGGACGAGCCGCCGAAGAAATTATCTTTAATAAAGTATCTACAGGGGCTCTAAATGACCTTGAAAGAGTAACGAAACAAGCTTATGCTATTGTTACATATTTTGGATTGAACAAAAGAATTGGTAATGTAAGTTTTTATGATTCTTCAGGAAGAAGTGAGTATTCCTTTACAAAGCCATACAGTGAGAGAACTGCCCAGGTTATTGATGAAGAAATCAGTAAATTGATTGAAGAAGCTTATCAATACGCGAAGAAAATTCTGAAAGAAAATAAAGACGGACTTATGGAATTGGCGAAAACGTTACTTGAAAAAGAAGTTATTTTCAGAGATGATGTTCAGCGAATTTTCGGAGAAAGAGAATGGAGCGATAAGGAAGAAGATAAAGATATCCTTGATGCGATTAGTAAAGCGAATATTAAAACTGATGAAGAAATAGAAGAACAGAAGAAAGAAAAGAGGGAAGAAGAAAAAAGGCAAGAAGAGGAGAACAAGACAAACGAGGAGAAAAACGAAAAAGAAGAGAACCAAGCTTCTAATGAAAAAGATGTAGATAAATCTTCGGGAAATTCTGAGTCTACAGATAAACAAGACAACGAAGAAAAAGATCAATCTTCTGAGGGAAAGACCAGGAATGAGTCTGATGATGAAAGCGATAAGGATAAAAAGTCAGATAAAGGAAACAAAGTATAGTATGCCTAGAGGATACTTTAATGTTTGGAGGAAATTTTATCTACGATATAGAAAAACTACAAAATAAATTAAAAGTAGATGAGTAACCCGGAATGGAAAAAAGTTTATGCCTCAGGTGATCTTTTTGATGCAGAATTGATCAGAACAAAGTTGATTGATAGCGGCATCGAATGCAAAAGCCTGAATAAGCAGGACTCAGCCTATCTTTTTGGTGAGATAGAGTTGTATGTGCAGGCTGAAGAGGTTGTCAAGGCAAAATATATTATCTCAAATATTTCGAAAAGTGAATAATTTTTGGCAGAGAACTTTATATGGAGCCTTATTTGTATTGGCTGTGCTGACTTCGGTACTTTGGAGTTTTTACCTGTTTGCATTCTTGTTTTTGTTGTTTGGTTTAGGTTCAGGCTATGAATTTAATAATCTGTTAAAAATTCATGATAAGGTTGTTAAACTTGTAAATGCTTTTTCAGTTGGAGGATTATTTCTTACAACAGCTTTGTTTTTTTTTGATCTTATACCCGGAACTTTGTTTCTTGCCAATCTGATCTTTCCATTAATCATTGTCGGTTATGGCTTGAAATATCATCATGCATCTTTTAAATTCTTCAATACCTGGCTGAAAACTATTATTTATCCGGGTTTGGGGTTTGTTGCTATGGCATTGCTTATGTTTAATCCCGTCAATGAGTATCATTTTTCGCAATCTGTATTTCTTGCCGTGCTTGTTATGGTTTGGGTTAATGATACATTTGCTTATTTATCCGGAAGATTGTTCGGGAAGACATTAATATTTCCTGAAGTCTCTCCCAAAAAAACCTGGGAAGGCAGTATTGGGGGAGTTGTTTTTACAATTATTTCCGGAGCTATATTTGCATCAAGCTACTCATTTATGGACCTTCCTGCATGGATATTTTTTGCATTGATAACAGCCCTATCTGCAATTGCCGGTGATTATTTGGCATCATTACTTAAACGCAAAGCGGGAGTGAAAGATTCCGGTAAATTTTTACCCGGACATGGAGGAATTCTCGATCGATTGGATAGTTTAATTGTTACAGCTCCGTCAATTTGGTTATATTTGTTTCTGATTGCCAACTTATAAAAAAGTATCAATTATATTAAAATGACAAAATATACAATTAACAAAGAAGGCATAGCCTCCATATTTATTGCTCTGAGTTTTGGAGCCATGTTACTTTATGCATCATGGGTTATGATTGCATCTATATGGATATCAGCAATAATTACTGCAGTTATTTTGTTCCTTATCTGTTGGGTGATCTTTTTTTTCCGTGTACCTGTTTTAGATGTAAGAGCTAATCCGGGGGAAATTATCAGTTCAGCCGATGGTAAAGTTGTAGCTGTTGAACAAGTGGAGCATGAGAGTTTTCCGGACAATATGGCCTGGCAGGTATCTGTGTTTATGTCGCCCTTTGATACGCACATGAATAGATATCCCGTTGCAGGCAAAGTTACCGGTGTTGAATACCAAAAGGGGAAATTCTTACCTGCTTATAACCCGAAAGCATCCGAAGAAAATGAACGAAATACGGTGAAAATGGTTTCCGACGATGGCCAGACAATATGGATTAGACAAATTGCGGGGATTTTAGCCCGGCGAATAGTAAATTATGCACAAGTAAATACAGGTGTTTATGCCGGACAGCCTTTAGGTTTTATAAAATTCGGATCCAGAGTAGACCTTTTCATGCCGGCAACTGCAAAGATTAAAGTCGACATTGATAATACTGTAACTGCCGGGAAAACAATTATTGCGGAATTACCACGAAAATAAAATCTTTTGTATGGACTTATGCTACATGATTTATATATCAGGTGCAGATTATAAAATGGCTTTTAATTCAGAGAAATTTTGTATTTCAAAAGTAGGAGTCAATCCGGGAACCTGGTGCTTGTCTAAATTTACAAAAACCTGATCTATATTTGCTTTTAAAGCTCCTGCAATATCTACCTCTTCATTATCACCGATCATTAGTGTTTGCTTTGGATTAGCGTGAGTATGCCGGAAAGCATAATCAAAAAACTCTATTTCCGGCTTTTTTGCCCCTGCATCATCACTGGTAATAATTGTGTGAAAATAGGGAGATAGTCCACTGTTTTCTATTTTTTTATATTGTACTTCATTAAATCCATTGGTTAAAATATGCAAAGAATACTTCTTTTGAAGATATTCTAAAGTTTCAATTACACCCGGATAAAGTTGGGTTTTTTCTGAACTCCATAACAAATATTGCTGAGCCATCTGATTGGCTTTATTTTCGTCCTGAGATAATTGAGCTAATGTTTTCCGGAATCGTTCAACGCTCAGAAAGTCTTTACTGACTTTTCCTTCCCGGAATAAAGCCCAAAGTTCTGTGTTAATTGATTGATAAATAGACAGGAATGTATTAAAGCTTTTTACACCGGAATTTTTAACGTTGTGAAACTCAAAAATTTCATGCAAGGTGGCTTTCGCATTTTCAGCAAAGTCCCACAATGTCCCGTCCAGATCAATAAATAAATATTTATATTCTTTCATTTTTTTGGATGCGAAAGTATAAAAACTGTTTGTTTTATAATCTTATAAATGTTGACTTTTAAAATAAGATAGAAAAAATTGCATTAGCTTCTCAATTCTTTAACCTGATTGTAAAAATTGAACCTAACTCTATTAAGGATCATGTTAAATCATGAATAAAGAAATGTAGTTTTAATCAAAAAACATATTAATTTTGTGACATCATACTTTATAAAAAAAAATAGTGCGGGGGCAACTTTTGGTTAAGCACCTGTGTCAAAGAAATAGTAAACACAAAAAAATATATATTATGAAAAAGGTTATACTGTTGATAATAATGATTATTCCTGTAATCACCATTGGACAGGAAGAGGATTGGAAGCTTTTTAAAGAGTCCAATGGAGTTATGATTTATCAAATGGATAAAATCTGGGAAGATCCCTCTGAAGGAATCAATCAGGAAATGGTTTTGCTGAAGTTTGTAAACACTACTGATCAAAAGTTACATATTGAATGGTATGAAGTGAGATGGCAAGGCGATAATTGCAGAAATTGTGATTCATACAAAGACCCGGAATATAAACATGAATTGACCCTTGAGCCGGGCGAAAGTATTGAAGGTAAATGCAGTTTTGAGTCACCGGATGGGTTGGCTATATTCAAACGTTTCGTAGAGCGGGATAGTGTTGAACCTTTGTCAAAATTTGAATTAAGAGACTTAACTGTCAATCCTGAAAATTAATCCTTAAACAGCATAATTATTTTAAATATCTAATTATTGATTACTATTAAATTAAAAAAAATGAAAAAACAAATTTGGCTAATCGTTTTTATGCTGTTTGGATGGGGCTATGCAAGCAGCCAGTGTAATATTGAAATATTAACACCGACGCAGGACACAACCATATGTGAGGGCGACTCTCTTCAATTAATTTCTGATGGATCTTGTACCTTCCTTATGAATAATACGTTTGATAATGGAACGATAGGCTCCGGCTGGTCATCAACAGCAGCTAATCCGGTGTTTACAAATCCTTGCGGGCCAGGCCCGGGGGGAGGAGCCCACTTATGGGTTGGGACAACCAGCTCGAATGAAAGAACATTAATTACAAATTCATATGATGTTTCGTCCACAAGTTGTATGGTGAAATGGTGGATGCGTTATGGTGAAGAGTCTATGTCCGGAGATTGTGAAGACCCGGATGAGCCAGATGAAGGTGTTCATTTACAGTATTCCACAAACAATGGGACTACATGGACTGATTTTCCCGGGCCTGATCAGGATCCTGTAGGAACTAATTCATTTAACCCGCCTTTCCAGGGTAATACTACAACAAAAGGCACTGGCGGTTATTGGGAGCCTGATGGAGTGCCTCCATCACCACCAACACAATCCGTATATTACTGGCATGAATAT
>JBNJGZ010000014.1:20659-30008 GCA_051748065.1 Bacteroidota bacterium | reverse complement strand
CAAGAAGATGACTAAAGTTAAGCTATAGCATGGGGTTCCCCCGCAAATATGACGGGGTAAACATAGTACCATTAAAATCAATTTAGACTTATGAAAAAACAAGCGATAGAACTGGGACAAATAGGAATATTATTGCCTTTAGCAGCTTTTATTCCATTATTAGGTATTCCGGCATATTTGGCGTCAACTATTTTGATATTGATCTCTCATAATACATTTGCCAAATACTATAAATTCCCTGCTATTTTTAATCAGGCCTTAATTGGCGCTCTTATAACTATAATTGGAACTGCTTTAGGTTCGGTTTTGATGGTAGTAAGTATCCTCCCCGTAATTTTTGATGCCACAGGCCCGGAGGGATTTCAAAATAATTTTAATGATGTATTTACCTTAATTTTTGGAAGTGGAGTATTAATCGGAGCTTTAATACTAATTTTTGTCTCCACGATTTTGGGATATTATTTCTGGTTCCAGTCATTAAAAATGTTAGCCAAAAAGACGAGAGTGGATTATTTTAGAACTGCCGGTTTGCTTTATTTCATAGGAGCTATAACCTCAGTCATCCTTATCGGTGGTTTGGTTATTCTTGCTGCCTGGATAATTCATATAGTTGCTTATTTTAATATTCAACCGGAAAATTTTCATGCTGAATATGAACATCCAAAAGAGGCAAGATAACAAACAGAAGAAAAATCTTAATAAGAAAACTTGTTGACTAATAGTGAAAGCAGTTATTCTTCATAAATCCAGAAAATCTCAACCTGCAGGTCTCCTGAAGTCATTATAGAAGATTCGGGCTGTTCATCAATAATGTCATCAATACGAAAACTACCCACAAAACCCATGAAGTCATCTTCAGTAACAGCATCACGGTCAAAAACCTGCACATAAAGGGGCATATTCCAGTCAGTGATTTCAAAAGGATTTACAAGAGACCAGGATAAGGGTAAATCGCCCTGGCTTACTTCACTATAATTGGCACTTCGTTTATCAAGTAAAACCATGGAGTCAGGCAGGTTTAAAGCAGTGTCTTTTGTGATTTTGAAATAGACATCGGGTTTGGGATCAAAAGCTGAATCCCAGTCATCGCCATCACTATTTTGAAAGGGAATGTGTGGAATTTCAATCTTGTCAATCATCACACGTTGAACTTCCGGCGTTGGGTCTAAAGTATCGTCTTCACATGATCCAATGGCAAAAAGTATAATCCCTATAAGCATTAAACGGATAGTATTTTTCATAAAAATATGAATTAATTATTTTTATACAAAAGAAATAAATTTTTCTTAATGTTTTAGATAAATATTTATTTTTACTGTCGGATAATCAAAAGACCGGGTTTTTATAATACTGATTTGAAATTTCGACATTTTGTATACAGATTCTATGCTGGTTTGCTCTCAATGCGTACCTTTGTCTAAGTTTGAAAAACATTTTTTATGAGCCATAATTTTTTTAATAGCCAGTTTTACAAGACAAACCGGGATCGTTTAAGGATGTTGATGGAGGATGATTCAATTGCTGTAGTATTTTCCAATGATTTAATGCCACGTAATGGAGATCAATATTTTCCTTTCCGGCAAAATTCGGATCTACTTTATTTAACCGGCATAGACCAGGAAGAAACTGTGTTATTGTTTTTTCCGGATAGTCCATTGGAGCAATTTCGTGAAATTCTTTTTATCCGAAAAACCAATAAAAAAATTGCAACCTGGGAAGGTCATAAATATACGCAGGAGGAGGCTGCTAAGATTTCCGGAATAAAAAACATCATGTGGGTTGAATCGTTTCAATCTATCTTAAAACAAGTAAGCACCCTAAGCAGTAAGTTTTATTTAAATCAGAATGAACATCCGGGAGCACCTGAAAATGTAGAGTCGAAACAGCTACGTGAAGGCAAGCAAATAAAAGAAAAATATCCTTTTCATCAATATTATCGGCTCGCTCCTTTGATGAAGGAGCTGAGGCTTGTAAAACAGCAAGCTGAAATTGATACGATGCGTCAGGCATGCGATATTACAGCGGATGCGTTTAGGCGGGTCATGAAATTTATAAAACCCGGATTGAATGAATCACAGGTAGAAGCCGAAATAACACATGAGTTTCTGCGATCCGGAGCCCAGGGACATGCTTATGCCCCGATTATTGCATCCGGAAAAAATGCTACGGTTTTGCACTACATTGCCAATAATGAAATAATAAATGATGGTGAATTGGTTTTATTTGATATAGGTTGTGAATACAACAACTATGCAAGCGATATGTCACGTACGATCCCTTCGAATGGAAAATTTTCTGCTCGTCAGAAGGAGGTATACAATGCAGTTTTACGCATATTTCAACAGGCAAAAGAAATGATCAAACCGGGGATCAGCATAGATCAAATTAACCATAATGTTGAACAATTGCTGATGGAAGAACATATTGCTTTGGGCTTATACAACAAGAAAGATATTCAGGATAACGAGAAAGCTAACGATTTGGTCAAAACTTATTATCCTCATGGCACAAGCCATTTTATGGGATTGGATGTACACGATGTGGGAACAAAATACGAACGATTAGAGGCCGGCATGGTTTTGAGTTGTGAACCTGGTATTTATATTCCGCAGGAAAATATTGGTATCCGGATTGAAAACGATATTTTGGTAACAATGGAAAAACCATTGGATCTAATGGCTGATGTGCCAATTACTGTGGACGAAATTGAAAATTTTATGAATGATGCTGGCTGATATGGTTTTTAAAATAGTGTGAAACTTCCAGGTTTGCCAAAAGCACACTGAAAGATGATTAAAGCCTTACATAATAATATGAAGCAGTAAGCATAGTGCCATATCTCAGCTTAGAAATATCAATTTATTCTTATAAAAAACTTTAAGCTATATATAAAATTCCTTATTTTCGCTAAAAATCTGTCAAAACAAAGATGAGTACATTACCAGGTATAAACCGCACAGAAAAAAGGTATAATTTGGCTAAGCAAATTACTTTCCGTTTGCTGGCCATTATTTTGTTTCTTTTTGCTATCATTACGATCCGTAATTTTCTATATCCTATTGCCTTTGGATTTCTCCTGGCTTATTTAATTTATCCTGTGGCCAACTGGTTAGAAAAAAAAGGTGTTCCCCGAATTTTGGCAAATCTTATTACGATCATTGGCGTGTTGGCTGTTTTGGCTAGCCTTTTTCTTATTGCTTATCAGCGGATAACACCTTTTACCGGGGATTTGCCTAACCTTGCGGAAGAAGGCATTGCGAATTTTTCGCAGATGCTGGGTAATGCAAGTGAATATTTTGGATTTAATCCGGAAAATACTCAGGCGTTTATAAAAAGGCAGGCATCCAATCTTATAGAATCCGGGAGTCAATATCTGCAGGCATTATTTGGTGCTACAACCAATACAATTGTTGCTATTGGGCTAATGCCGGTGTATATTTTTATGTTTCTATACTACCGCACTAAATTCATGTATTTTTTATTGAAGCTTTTTGGCAGACAAAACAGAAAGGAAGTGGTTGGTATCTTACGCGAAATATCCACTGTCATGGTTCGATACATGGTTGGTGTTATTACTGTTGTTTTTGTCTTGTGTATTATTAACTCGCTGGGGATTTATATCATTGGATTAAAATATGCTATACCACTGGGAGTGACCGCCGCTTTCTTTAATTTTATACCATATTTTGGTACTTTGCTGGGAGGACTGGTGCCGTTTGCGTTTGCATTACTTGTTGAGGGTGATATTGCCTTGACATTCAGGGTTGTTATTCTTTTTATTATTATTCAGTTTCTGGAGAATAATATATTAACCCCCAATATTGTAGGCGGAAACGTAAAGATTAATCCATTCTTTATTATTACCGGACTGGTTGCAGCAAGTATGGTTTGGGGAATTCCCGGGATGTTACTGATTACTCCATTTTTGGCTATTCTGAGAATTGTTTTTTCACATATTGATTATATGAGACCTTATGCTTTCCTTTTAGGAGAAGAAGGAACAAGCCAACATACACTAAATTTAAGTAGTATTAAAAGCTTTTGGAAAAAACGTATAAGAAGTAAATTCTAAAAAACTTCTGCTTTAGAATGAAATCCCATGATTTACAGGGAGATTTTGTAAACTGGTATCCACATCGATTGCTGTAGTATGAATACCAGATATTGAAAATGTTATCTTTTTTCCGCGGCCAGATTGTGGAAGCCTGCTTTTAGAAATTCTCGGTTTAAACGAGCTATATGTGCCAGACTTATACCTTTTGGACATTCTGCTTCACATGACCCGGTGTTTGTGCATGAGCCAAAACCTAACTCATCCATCTTGGATACCATATTCCATGCGCGTGTAAGGCCTTCTTTTTTCCCTTGCGGTAACAAGGCATATTGGGATACTTTAGCTGCAACAAATAACATAGCCGATGAATTTTTGCATGCTGCAACGCATGCTCCGCAGCCGATACATTCTGCGGCATCAAATGACTCTTCAGCAATATCTTTGCCCACCGGATAGATGTTGGCATCCGGAACCGCACTTACATCTACATCCACAAAACCTCCGGCTTCCATAATCTTTTCAAATGCACTACGATCAACTACCAAATCTTTGATTACCGGAAAAGATTGAGCGCGCCAGGGTTCTACTACAATAACGTCATTCTCTTTAAACGCTTTCATGTTCAGCTGACAACTAGTAACCTCTTGTTCCGGTCCATGAGGTCTCCCATTGATCATCATTGCACAGCTACCGCAAATACCTTCACGACAATCATGTTCAAAAGCTATCGGGTCTTTATCTTCGTGGATAAGTTGTTCATTCAGAGCATCAAGCATTTCCAGGAATGTCATGTCCTGTGATGCTGCACTGAGTTGATAAGTTTCAAATCGCCCCTGATCATGAGGGTTATTTTGACGCCAGACTTTTATAGTAAGGTCCATATGATTAAATTTTATTAAATCGTTGTTATGTTTATCCCGTCGTATTAGGGGGAACTTACCCCCATTTCATCGGGACTCGTTTCATTTGATTAATTTCTTACGTATGATTTAGCCATTCCGACAAGGAATTATTTATAACTTCTTTGTTGCACTTTTACATGTTCATATTTTAATTCTTCTATGTGTAATTCCGGTTCCTGGTTGTCTCCTTTATATTCCCAGGCCGAGACATACATATATTTGTCATCATTACGCAAAGCTTCTCCGTCTTCTGTTTGATGTTCGGTACGGAAGTGAGCTCCGCAGGATTCATTTCTGTTCAAGGCATCTCTTAGCATCAAGCGGGAAATCTCAAACGAAGCAGCTACCCGTAAGGCTCTCTCCAGTGGTTGATTCATACTGTCTGTGGTTCCGGTAAGTTTTAAGTCTTTATAAAACTGTTCTTCCAATTCGGAAACCATTTCAAGTCCCTTTTTCAATCCTTCTTCATTACGCTCCATACCACCGTAATTCCACATAATTTTGCCAAGCTTTTTATGAAAGTCTAAGGCAGTAGTATTTCCATTAATGTTCATGAGCCTGTTGATGCGTTCGAGAGCTTCTTTTTCTGCTTCTTCAAACTCTTTAGCATCTGTTGAAGGTTTAGGATTTTTTATTTCTCCTGACAGATAATCTCCAATTGTATAGGGAAGAATAAAATAACCGTCGCCACTACCTTGCATCAGAGAGCTTGCTCCTAAGCGATTCGCTCCGTGGTCAGAAAAGTTGGCCTCACCAATGGCATATAAGCCGGGGATAGTAGTCATCAAATTGTAATCAACCCATAAGCCACCCATAGTATAATGACCGGCAGGATAGATTTTCATAGGTTGTTTATAAGGGTCTTCTCCCGTAATTTTCTTATATAAGTCAAAGAGGCTGCCATATTTGGAATGGATTGTTTTTTTACCTTGCTCCTTGATGGCATCTTTAAAATCAAGGTAGACCGCATATCCGGTTTCCCCGACGCCATAACCGGCATCACATCGCTCTTTTGCAGCCCTTGCACCAATATCCCGTGGAACAAGATTCCCAAAGGCAGGATATCGTCGTTCAAGGTAATAATCTCTTTCTTCTTCTGGAATGTCCGTGGGTTTCCGGTTATCATCTTTGGATTTTGGCACCCACACCCGTCCGTCATTTCTTAATGACTCGGACATTAATGTGAGCTTGGACTGATATTCATTGAGCTGTGGGATGCATGAGGGATGAATTTGTATAAAGCTGGGATTTGCAAAAAATGCTCCTTTTTTGTAGGCTGCATAAGCCGCAGCACCACTGGAGTTAACAGCAAGAGTGGAAAGAAAATAGATTGTTCCGTAACCGCCTGTTGCCAGAACCACTGCGTGAGCGGAATAACGTTCCATTTCACCCGTCACAAGATTACGACATACAATCCCGCGTGCTTTCCCGTCTTTTACTACAAGTTCAAGCATTTGGCGGCGCTCATACATGGTAACGGTTCCTTTTGATATCTGACGTTTCAAAGCCGAATAGGAGCCTAAAAGAACCTGCTGACCTGTTTGTCCGGAGGCATAAAAAGTACGTGACACCTGAACGCCTCCAAAAGATCGTGTTGCCAGAGTTCCTCCATATTCGCGGGCAAATGGAACACCCTGAGCGGTCAACTGATCGATGATGTTGTTGCTGACCTCCGCTGCCCGGTAAACATTTGCTTCGCGTGCGCGGAAGTCCCCGCCTTTGATCATATCATAAAACAAACGGTAATCGGAATCATTATCATTACGGTAATTTTTGGCTGCATTTATACCTCCTTGTGCAGCTACAGAGTGTGCGCGTCTTGGTGAATCCTGATAGCAAAATACTTTTACATTATATCCCATCTGACCGAGACTGGCAGCTGCAGCAGCTCCGGCTACACCTGTGCCTACCATGATGATGTCCATCTTCTTTTTGTTGGCCGGGCTGACTAATTTAAGCGAGTTTTTATGATTTTTCCACTTTTCTGATAGTGGACCTTCTGGTATTTTTGAATTTAAAGCAGTCATACATTGTATTTTTATAGGATTACACCATCGATTGAATCATTACATAAAGCGGAATAAACGCAAAGCCTCCGGCAAAAATCACGGAAATAATTATGCCGATCACATTCCAAATGGTACGCCATTTACGGTTACTCCACCCTAAGGTTTGGAAAGCCGACCATACACCATGGTGAAGATGTAGGCCTAAAGCAATGGCACCAACAACATATATTGCAACAAGCCATTTCCATTCTATGAATTTTGTTGTTACTAAGGCATACGCATTTTCAATATCTCCACCTAAACCGGTAGCCTCTTCTAAAAGCGGGTCTCCACTTACTTTCATTTTCCAGAAAAAATTGATCAGGTGGATAACAAGAAACACAAGAATAACGGCGCCAAGAATATACATGTTCCTGGATGTCCAGCTGCTTCCTGTGGCCGAATCCCTTTGTTTATACCTCTTTAACCCGGGATAAGTAATGTTGCGTTTTGTCTGGTTTTGATATGTAATGATTGAAGCAAAAACAAAGTGAGCAATTAAACCAATAGCCAAAACAGGCTCTATGATCCCGATTATAGGATCTGTCGCCATAAAATGGGCCGCCTGGTTAAATAATGCTCCCGTATCATCAAAGACGATCATGGAGTTTACTGTAAGATGTACGATCAAAAAGAGTATCAAAAAAAGTCCTGTGATACTCATGATGAATTTTTTTCCGATGGAGGATGAAAAAAAGCTACTCATATTGCTGAATGGTTAAAATTAAATCTTTATTTTTATTTGTATAATGTATTTTTTTGACTATTTCTTTTCAACAAATTTATAAAAAAACTTAGTATAGTTTTAATAAAACCTGAACAATAATACAATAATATTGCAAAATGTGAATCTGATACCTTTTTTTTTCTTTGTTGTTCTTGCTTTTAGATATTATTTAAAATTAGTATAGACTTGAAAATGCATGAATTAAGAGCGTTGTTGGTTATTTTTCTTTGGTGTCCTGGCATAAAAATTCAAAACATTTCATTACATTTGTGGCAACGCATTAAAAACAGATTACTATGTTTAAAAAAGAAGTTTATACACAACGCAGAGATATATTGCGGGAAAAGATGGGCAATGGCCTTGTACTCTTCCCCGGGAATCCGGAGTCACCAATGAATGCTCCGGGAAACACCTTCCATTTTCGCCAGGATAGTTCATTTCTTTACTATTTTGGGCTTGACTTTCCAGATATAATTGGTATTGTTGATATTGATAACAATAAAGACTACTTGTTTGCCGATGATGTGGATATTGATGATATTATCTGGATGGGGCCACAGGAAACACTTAAAGAAGTAGGGGCAAAAGTAGGAGTTGAAAATACCTTTCCTTTCAATAAAGCTGCTGATGTTCTATCAGAGGCTATATCCAAAGGAAGAAAAATTCATTTTCTGCCCCAATACCGCGCCGAAAATGTGATTTTACTGGAAAAGTTATTGGGCATTCATCCCACAAGAATTCCCGAATATGTCTCGGAAGAACTTATAAAAGCTGTTGTAGACCAACGCTCAGCAAAAGACCATTATGAAATTGAAGAGCTTGATAAGGCAGCAAATATAGGCTATCAAATGCATATAACTGCTATGCGAATGGCTAAGCCGGAAATGTATGAACGTGAGATAGCCGGAAGAATAGAAGGAATCGCTTTATCACATGGCGGCATGCTTTCTTTCCCTGTTATTCTTACTGTGAATGGACAGACATTGCATAATCATTATCATGGCAATTTGATGAAAGAAGGAGACTTGATGTTAACGGATGCCGGTGCAGAGACACCGATGCATTATGCATCAGATTTCACACGTACTATTCCCGTGGGAGGTAATTTTACACCAGAGCAAAAAGATATTTATAATATTGTCCTTCATGCAAATAATCGTGCTTTTAAGCATATTAAACCGGGAGTTACATATAAAGAGATTCACCTTATGGCTGCTGCAACCATTGTAGAAGGCCTGAAAGAGCTTGGTATTATGAAGGGAGACCCGAATGATGCAGTACAACAAGGAGCACATGCTTTGTTTATGCCACATGGCCTCGGCCACATGATGGGGCTGGATGTCCATGATATGGAGGCTATAGGAGAAGATTATGTGGGTTATGACAATGAAGTCAAAAGGTCTTCTGTGTTCGGGATAGGTGGTTTACGAATGGGACGTAAATTGCAACCTAACTTTGTAATTACAAATGAACCCGGCCTTTATTTTATTCCCGAATTGATCGATCGTTGGAAAGCAGAGAAAAAATTCACAGAGTTTATCGATTATGACAAAGTAGAAGGGTATCGCAACTTTGGTGGAATCCGACTGGAAGATGATATTCTGATTACACAGGATGG
>JBNJGZ010000014.1:0-20559 GCA_051748065.1 Bacteroidota bacterium | reverse complement strand
ATTCAATAATGTTCTAACTTTAACGTTATGAACCAGGAGTAAAAATTTGAAACGAACCTGATTATAAGCAATAATACCAACAAAACTAAAATTAAACTATTGAATGAGAGGGTTATCTTATTTTTAAATAAATTATATTTATGAAACGAATCCCGATAAAATCGGGGTGAGTTCCCCCGTAAGATATGACGGGGCAAACATAACACCGAATTAGTAAAATTTAATAATATGAACTACAATGATGGGAGTAATGGTCGCGAAGCACGTGGCTGTTTGAGTATTCCTAAAGCATATAAAAATATTGATCGACAGGAGATGCACTCTACAGCAAAATTAGATGTTTATAATTGGCTGGAAGACATGCAGCTTCCAATAACCAAAAAAACGTTTAATATTGTTGAGGTTCGGTTTAAAAACAGCCGCAAAGGCTTTTTTGTAAAGCCGGATGAGATGTCTCTGGAAATTGGCGATTTAGTGGCTGTAGAAGCTAGCCCTGGGCATGATTTAGGAATTGTCAGTCTGACTGGTGATTTGGTGGCAATTCAAATGAAAAAATATGGCATCAAAGAAAATTCTGATGAAATTAAGCAAGTCTACAGGCGGGCAAGAGCTACAGATATTGAAAAATGGGAAAGAGCAATAGAACTGGAGAAAGTTACGATGTTGAGAGCCCGGAAAATCGTGGAAGAGCTTGAATTGGAAATGAAGATCAATGATGTAGAGTATCAGGGGGATGCTACTAAAGCAATATTTTATTATACCGCCGAAGGACGCGTTGACTTTCGTCAGCTTATCAAAGACCTGGCACGCGAGTTTAGTATTCGTATTGAGATGAAACAAATTGGAGCCCGCCAGGAATCTGCAAGGATTGGCGGGATTGGTTCTTGTGGAAGGGAATTATGTTGTGCTACATGGCTCCATGACTTCCGTTCAGTATCTACGAATGTAGCACGAGAACAGCAGTTATCGCTTAATCCTCAGAAATTGGCCGGTCAATGTGGGAAACTGAAATGTTGCCTTAATTATGAATATGATGTATATGTTGATGCCCTAAAAAAGTTCCCTGCTGCTTCAGTAATATTAACTGAAAAAGGAAGAGCGTTGCATCAAAAGACTGACATTGTAAAAGAGATCATGTGGTTTGCTTATGATGAGAACTCTGCCGTTTTAATACCTGTAGAGCTGGAAAGTGTCAATAAAATGCTGGAAATGAATCGGAATGACCAAAAGCCTGTTTCTTTAGAAGAATTTACGAAACCGGCAGAGGTAGAAGAAGAAAATGGGTATCAAAATGTTGTCGGACAGGATGACCTGAAACGATTTGACAAGAAAAAAGATAGTGGTAGAAAACATCACGGAAAAGGAAAAAATAAGAGCAAAAATAACCTTGATGAACAAGACAATAAAGGACGTAAAAGAAATAATAAACGAAGAAATAATAAACAATAATATCAGTGATTGTCCATAATGTCCGGTTTCTTTATTATGCTCGTATTTGAAACAATTGTTCTGAGGGGTGAGAGGAATTGATTTTAAATACTTAGAAAATTCCCGGTAAATACGGGGAAGATTTTGATTTTGAATATTATGAACCAGACACTGACTTTATTGCCAAATTCTAAACATTAAGTTTTTATGAAAAATATACTATTCGGTGGGTTGTTTGCAATTATTATGCTAATTTTTAGTGGATGTGGCGAGGATTATTTTTATGCGAAAAGTGATACTATAGAGGAACAATCATGGCCGAAAGACAAAGTGAAAGGTTTTGGTTTTTCTGTGGAAGATACAGTATCAACCTATAATTTTATCATTAACATTCGAAATACAACAGATTATAAATACCGGAATTTATTTGTTTTTATGAATACGATTTACCCGGATAATACCAGCAGCCGCGATACTATGGAGCTTATACTTGCTGCTCCAACCGGAAAATGGCTTGGGAAAGGAAGTGGTTTTTACCGGGACAATCTGTTTATGTTTAAAAAAAATGTACGGTTACCTTTAAAAGGGAATTACAGGATAGAATTTATTCAGGCTATGCGTGAGGATACTTTAAAAGGAATTGATGAGATCGGGTTACGGATAAAGAAAAATGAGAGTCAATAACTATAATCCATATCATGGAAAATCAAAATACAAAAAAAGGAAACAAAAAGGAAAAACCGGATTTTAAAAATTTTCTTCGAACTTTGTGGATAATCTATTTCGCAGGAATTTTTGTTGTTTTTCTCTTCTTTTTTATGGTAAGCAAAGGATGGTTAGGTTTTATGCCTTCCTTTGAAGAGTTGGAGAATCCGAAAAGCAATCTTGCTTCTGAGGTTTATAGCGCTGATAATGTGCTTCTTGGAAAGTATTACTATGAAAACCGCTCGAATATCAGTTACGATGATATCCCGCAGAATTTAATAGATGCTCTAATTGCTACAGAGGATATTCGTTTTCACAAGCATTCCGGAATTGATTTGAAAGGAACGGTTGCGGGAGTTTTATCAACACTTCGGGGAGAACAGCGTGGAGCAAGCACGATTACTCAGCAACTGGCTAAAAATCTTTTCCCCAGGGGGCAGAACCTGTCTACTTTTGATATTATTATGCGTAAATTTAAAGAATGGGTTGTTGCTGCTCGCCTGGAATATAACTATACTAAAGAAGAGATAATTGCAATGTATTTGAATACAGTACCTTTCGGAGGTAACTCTTATGGAATAAAGTCTGCTGCTAAAACCTATTATGATAAAAAACCGATTGAACTAAATACGGAAGAATCAGCTATGCTGGTAGGTATGCTAAAAGCTCCTACCCGCTACAGTCCTGTTCGAAATCCGGAGCGTGCCAAAAATCGACGGGAAATTGTTTTGCACCAAATGGAAAAATATGACTTTATTGAAGAAGAAAAATATGATTCATTGCGTCAATCGTCATTGAATATGTCTAAATATGAAATGGCGGATCATAATTACGGGTTAGCTACTTATTTTCGCGAGAAACTTCGGCAAGACCTCCATAACTGGTGTGAACAAAATAAAAAAGCCAATGGGGAACCCTATGATCTTTATAAAGATGGACTAAAAATATATACTACTTTAGACTCCGAGATTCAAAGAAAAGCTGAGCAAGCGGTAAGGAAACATCTGGGAGAGGAATTACAACCTTTGTTTTTTAAGCTTCAGAAAAATCGAAAGAAAGCACCTTTCACAGGGATTAGCCAGAAGAAGGTAGATGAAATATTGACGAGTGCTATGAAGCGAAGTGATCGTTACTACTGGTTAGATCAAAGAGGGCTTTCACAGGATAGTATTGAAAAAATATTTAATAAGCCTACTGAAATGACCGTATTTAGTTATGATGGAGAAAAAGATACCGTTATGACCCCCATGGATTCGATCCGTTATTATAAACATTTTCTGCAGGCAGGGTTGATGTCTATGAATCCAAGAACAGGCCATGTAAAAGCTTATGTTGGAGGCGTTAACTATAAGCATTTTCAATTTGATCATGTGGTTTCCAGCCGGCGTCAGGTGGGTTCTACTTTCAAACCCTTTGTTTATGCGTTAGCCATGGAAGAATTAGAATATCACCCATGTATGAAAGTTCCTAATGTGCCGGTTACTTTTGAATTACCTGACGGTACCGAGTGGACACCTAAAAATTCTGATGATAAAAAGGAAGGGGAAATGGTTACATTGAGGTATGCCCTGGCAAATTCCATCAACTATATCTCAGCCTATCTGATGAAAAGAATGTCGCCGCAAGGTGTTATTAACCTGACCAGAAAAATGGGTATTACATCTCCGATAGATCCGGTTCCGGCAATAGCTTTAGGAACGCCCGATCTGTCAGTATATGAGCTTGTTGGTGCATTATCTACCTTTGCTAATCAGGGAGTCCATATTGAGCCCATGTTTATTACAAGAATTGAAGATAAAAACGGAAACGTGGTTGAGTCATTTATACCTGATCAAAATGAAGCCATGAGTAGAGAGGCCGCCTACCGGATGATAGAACTTTTAAAAGGGGTTGTAGATCATGGGACAGGTCGTAGGCTTAGGTTCAGGTATAACTTTGAAAATCCAATAGCAGGTAAAACAGGAACAACAGATAATAATTCCGATGGATGGTTTATTGGCCTTACTCCGGACCTGGTAACTGGAGTTTGGGTTGGTGGCGAAGAAAGAAGTGTGCATTTTCGGAGAACGTATTATGGGCAGGGAGCTAATACAGGATTGCCGATATGGGCTATTTTAATGAAAAGCCTATATGATAGTCCTACAGTTAAAATCTCCAAAGGGGATTTTGATCAACCCAGTACGATAAATACTGTTTTTGATTGCGACAAATATCATAAACAGAAAGAGCAAGAAGGTCAGATGTTTGGACCTGAAGGGTTTTAATTTGTTGGTATAGAGTATATTTTTATAAAATAGAATAGGCCTGACTTATTGGGTAGAAAACCTGGCAAGTTAATGATATTTAGAAAGAGTCAAAATAACTTTATTTAGAACTCACCTGGTTCTTTTTATTCCTTATTTATTTTAGTTTTGTGAAAATTCTCAAAGAGAGATGTGCGTATAGTTTTCTAATGTCTTTGGTTTTCAAAGTAGTTTATAATTTATTGCCGTATGTATAAGATAAATGAACATCCAATATTAGATATTCCTGGATCAAAAAAAGTAACTTTTTATTTTAATGGTGAGAAGGTAATTGGAGAAAAAGGATTTACAATTGCTGCAGCTTTACATCAGGCGGGTTTTCCTGTTCATAGTCATAGTCTACAAAACCGTAATAGAAGCCTTGAGTGTGGTATAGGAAAATGTGGTGCCTGTGAAATGCTAGTCGATGGTGAAATAAAGCGTATTTGCATCACTAAAATAGACGGCGTTAAGGAAGTAGAAGAAATTCCTGAAGATTACCATCCTCAAAAAAAACCTCCTAACCAAGAGGTTCCTTATGATATATATAAAACGCAGGTTGCTATTATAGGTGCGGGGCCTGCCGGGTTAGCGGCAAGAGAAGAGCTGTCAAAACAAGGAATTGATAATATTGTTATAGATAACAATGAACAGATCGGCGGACAATTTATCATGCAAACCCATCAATTTTTCTTTTTTGAGAAGGAAAGAATGTATGGAGGAATGCGTGGTTTTGATATTGCCAGGACTTTAGCGGGTGATTCTCATGAAGGTATTTTTCTTAATTCTACTGTTTGGGATATATTAGAAGGGAAAAGAATAGCTGTAAAAAATCTCAAAACAGAAAAGATATATTATGTGGATGCTCATCATTTAATTATTGCTACCGGTGCAATTCCATTTATGCCTGCCTTTGAAAATGATGACGTCCCCGGAGTATATACTGCGGCCGTAGTTCAAAAAATGATGAATAATGAATTCACTTTACTGGGCAAAAACGTGCTCACAGTTGGTGCCGGAAATATTGGTTATTTGACTTCTTATCAACTGATGCAGGCGGGAGCTAATGTAAAAGCTATTGTTGAAGCGATGCCTAAAGAAGGAGGTTTTCCTGTTCAGGCAAACCGCGTTCGCCGACTGGGTATTCCTGTTATGTTAAATCACATGCTTATTAAAGCTATCCCGAATGAAAAAAAAGACGGTATTGTTGGCGCTGTTGTAGCCGAATCAGAGAATTTCAAGATTATTCCGGGAACCGAGAAAGAAATAAGGGGTATTGATGCTATTAATATATGTACCGGTCTGGTCTCCGATGATCAATTGTTGATGAAAGGCAAGGAAGTTTTTGGACGCGATGTGCATGGGGCCGGTGATGCCATTAGAATTGGAGAAGGTACCAGCGCAGTTCTGAGGGGTAAGCAAGTGGCTTACGAGATTATGGAAGAAATGCAGCAGAAGTATGATTATAAAGCATACCTGAAAATATCTAAAGAATATCTGGACTCACAGCAAGAACCGGAACAGATATTAGGCTCACTTTATATACCTTCTCAACAGCGGATGGAAGAAAAGCCATTTGTGTTAATTGATTGTCTGCACGGATTTGCCTGTAATCCGTGTGCTTTTGCTTGTCCTTATGGAGCTATAACCAAATCATCTACGAGTACAGTACCGGAAATCGATTTTGATAAATGTATCGGTTGTATGAAATGTATTTCCCAATGCCCCGGTCTGGCTATTTTTGGCTATGATTTAAAAAAAGACCGTCTTTTCCTTCCTGTGGAATTTTTTGAAGAAGAAGGGAAAGAAGTGTTTCTTGTTGATAATAACGGTGAAAAGCTGGGCGAAGGACACATTGAAAAGATACTCAAAAAATCAAATAAAACAGATGTCGTTCGCATAAAATCAAAAGATATTCATGGGAAAGCGTTAACGGATGTTCGTGGATTTATTACCAAAGAAAATTATCCGGAACCTTTGGATATCAAACCGGCAACATATAAGACAGAATCGCCACAATATATTTGCCATTGTGATGATGTTACTATGGATGAGATTTTGGATGTAATTGGCGACCGGAAATTTATATCTGTAGACGAAATAAAGCACACCACTCGCTTAGGAATGGGTGCCTGTCGTGGTAAGCGTTGCATAAAAAGACTAAAAACAGCTATTGGTGCTTCCGGTATTAATATAGTGGGAGACGCAACTCCGCGGGGGCCGATGTCTAACCCGCTAAATATGGGAGAATTATATCCTAAAAATGTTCATGAAAAAATTCATCCCCCTTTAAATAAACAACCCCGCAAAGTTGTGAAAGTTGATGCTCTGGTAGCAGGTGGAGGGATAGGAGGAAGTGCTGTTTTTCGTTATCTGGCCGAGGAAGGGATGAAACCGGTATTGATAAATTATGATCATGGTTCATCATGGAGAAATATTGCTGGCGGAAGACCAAACTTTAGCTTACCTGAGCTTAGCGAAATTGCCCATGCTAACCGGAAGATATTTCAGGAACTTCAAGGCATCAGTAATATAGATTACCGGGACATTAATTATGTGACTATGGCTCATGATGATGCAACTTACCAGACTTTGGAGAAATCAATGGAATGGTCGGATGCATATATGATTGAACCTAAGGATTTCCGCAAGTACATCTCGCCCTATATGAATCCCCAACTGGATAAATATAAAGCTGCTCTTGTTACCAACGATTGCTGGCAATCTACTCCCGGCAAAGTTCTGGACCTGATTAGGACATTGGGTATTCAAAAAGGAGGAGAAGTCAGGGAGGATTGTAAACTTATAGATATTCAGAAAGACGGCAAGGGATACAAAGCTTTGGTGAAAGACCATAATGGTGAATATGTTGAATATCAAACAGAAAACTTCATAAATGCCCTGGGGCCTAACGGTCATAAATTTACAGATAGCCAGGGTATCGAAACCGGGTTGTTCCCGGTGAAACACCAGGCCTTCATTACCCGGCGGATGCCATGGATGGGTGTCGATAAAAAACCGTTACCTATGATTATTGACCGGAGGAAATATAAAGGATTTGTTGCCGTTTACGGACAGCAATTAGCCGATACCGGACAGGTTATTGGTTGTGCGTCTCCACAAGTTGAACCCAATGAAACCGGAAAAAATCTTAAAGTCAATTCGCTGGACTTTCTGAATATTGTTTCCGAAATTTTTGTAGACTGGTTGCCTGACCTGTCTTCTGTTGGCTTCCAGGCTGTTTGGGCTGGATACTATATGGAGCCCAAAATGATTATAGATCCCGATCATGGCCTGTTTTTAGGACTGCGTGGACAAGGATATATGTTAGGACAATACCTGGCTAAATTGTATGTTGATAAACTTATGGGAAAACAATATCCAGAATATTTTGATCGGCTGGCACTCAATGGCGATGGTTTGCTGGAAAAAGCCTTCAAATAATATTTAACTAATGACAGGGCAATTATCAGCAAGTAGAGTATTATTGTTTAAATAGAGCTATTGGTTTTTTGTAGCATTATAGGGTATAGTAAGTAAGATTGATAATTAACTTATAAACTAAAGCCAGATAAAACTGAGTTATGAGGGGCGAAACTAATTATGAATTACTCTTTGAGGATTTTATGTTAATAGAATTATAATATAATAACATAGGTATAGGACAAATGAATTTTATTTTTATTTTTGTGGCCGAATAAAAATGTAAACTAAACAATATTTAATTATGAATCGTAAAATTTTCTACAGTTTAATGCTCTTTGCTATGACTTTTGTGCTTGCTACAGGTTGTGACAAAGATGATGATAATGGAGGCTCAAGTCTTACCCCAAAACAAAAGGCCGTTAAGGATTATGAAGATAAATATCTGGGTTCGGAAGTAGATGATGTGGGTTGGACTGGTAGTGTTAACGGTTGTGATGCCGGAACCGTAAGTGAAACTTCCCATGAGAAAGTTGTTCAGCGGATCAACTATTTCCGCCGTATTTGTGGTCTTTCTGATAATATTACTCACAACGAATCCCAGAATTCTATGTGTCAGGAAGCAGCCTTAATAATGAAAGCGAACAATAATTTAAGCCATACTCCACCACAAAGTTGGCAATGCTGGACACAGGAAGGTTATGACGCTGCCGGAGCTGCTAATCTTGCCTTAAGTTCACAGCCCGGTAGTATGCATAGTACCTTAGCAGTTACAGGTTATATTGAAGATCCGGGAGCTAATAATAAAAAGGTTGGGCACCGTGCCTCATTGCTATTACCCGGATTAGAAAAAGTGGGACATGGGTCGACCGATCAATCTAATGCTATTCTTTGGATGGAAGGAAATTATAATCAATCAGCAGAATCCGATCCGTTTGTTGCTTATCCTCCGGATAATTATATTCCTGGTGAGTTGATGTTCCCACGCTGGTCTTTCAGCATTACAGGGGCTAATTTTGATAACGCAGACGTTACCGTATCATCTGATGGTAATGATTACAATATCAGTTATGAAGCACGTGAAACAATTAGTGGTTGGCCCGATTCAAGAATCGTTTGGAAAGTTGACGGACTTAACTATCCGATAACAAAAGATATGGAATTTGATGTTACCGTCTCCGGTATACAGAGTGCTGATAAAGATTCTTATTCTTACACCGTGAAGGTTTTTGCTACAGATGCAGCTAAGAAAATGGCTAAAGAGGGCAAAAAACACGATTATATTATCAAATAAATTTTTGTGAATAATCGCTTTACAATTAAAGCAACAAAATATCTGAATATAAAAAAACCCGGCTAAAAGGCCGGGTTTTTTAATAAGTGAAAGTTATAAGGAATCATGCCCGATATACACCGGGCAAATTTTGAGTCCTGAATTACTTGAGTGCTTCTTTTAATTTATCTACATAGTCAAGTTTTTCCCAGGTAAATGTTTCCACTTCTTTTCGTTCATTACCAATATAAACGACCTTTTTACCTGGTTTTCTTCCCATATGTCCGTAGGCAGCTGTTTCTTCAAAGATTGGGTTTTTTAGCCCGAAACGTTTGATGATTCCATAGGGACGGAGGTCAAAAATTTCTTTAACAATATCAGAAATTTCAGCATCGCTTTTGTCAATTTTGCATTTTTCTGTGCGTACATAAACACCAACAGGTTCTGCTACACCAATGGCGTAAGCTAATTGTACCTCAGCAGCTTCGCAAATATCAGCAGCTACCAGATTTTTGGCTATATGGCGGGCTGCATAAGCAGCAGAACGGTCTACCTTGGAAGCATCTTTTCCGGAAAACGCACCGCCACCATGAGCTCCGCGTCCACCATAAGTGTCAACAATGATTTTTCTTCCTGTTAAGCCGGTATCGCCATGAGGTCCGCCAATGATAAATTTCCCTGTTGGATTAACAAATAAACGGAAATCGTTATCAAAGTATTTTTGAACGGATTCCGGATATTGTGCTTTTACGCGAGGAATAAGTATGTTGATAATATCTGTTTCGATTTTACTCAACATTTCTTTTTCTGCTTTCTTGTAATTTTCCTCCGTTTCGCTATCCGGTTTGATGAACTCTTCATGCTGTGTAGAAACTACAATTGTGTCAATTTTAACCGGATACCCATTATCATCAAATTCCATAGTAACCTGTGACTTTGAATCCGGGCACAAATAAGGCATAACACCATTTTGATGGCGGATCTTGGCCAATTCAGCTACTAACTTATGAGCGATATCCACGGGTAACGGCATATAATTGTCCGTTTGTTTGGTAGCATATCCAAACATCATTCCCTGGTCACCGGCTCCTTGTGCTTCAGGGTCTTCTCTGTCAACACCCTGGTTAATATCCGGTGATTGTTCCTGTATGGCAGTTAAGACACCACATGAGTCGGCATCAAATTTATATTCTGGTTTTGTATAGCCAATACGGCGGATAACATTTCTTGCGATGTCCTGAACATCTACATAAGCTTTCGTTTTAATCTCTCCTCCAACAAGGCATAATCCTGTTGTTACAAATGTTTCACATGCACATTTTGAATCCGGATCTTGCTTTAGAATTTCATCTAAAATGGCATCCGAAACCTGATCGGAGACTTTGTCGGGATGTCCTTCCGAAACGGATTCTGAAGTGAAATAATATGACATATTCGTTGGTTTTTAGTTTTTTAATTTAACTTTTTTATTAATACCTGTAATGTTCTGGTTTATATGGCCCATCTTGTGGTACACCGATATAATCTGCCTGTTCATCACTTAATCTGGTAAGATTTACATTCAGATGTTTAAGGTGTGCCAGAGCTACTTCTTCATCCAGTTTTTTCGGTAAACGATAGACCTTGTTTTCGTGATCATTTTGCCAAAGTTCAAGTTGAGCCATTACCTGGTTAGCAAAAGAGTTACTCATTACAAAAGATGGGTGACCTGTTGCGCAACCAAGGTTAACCAGACGTCCGCCTGCCAACAGAATAATGGAATGGCCATCAGGGAAGATATATTCGTCTACCTGTGGTTTAATGTTCCGTTTTTTGATATCAGAGCGTTCTTCCAGTTTTTCAACCTGAATTTCATTGTCAAAATGGCCGATATTACAGACAATAGCTTTGTCTTTCATCTTTTCCATATGCTCAACTGTAATTACTTCTTTGTTACCGGTAGCTGTTACATAAATATCTCCGGTAGCAAGTAATTCTTCAGTTGTCTTAACTTCATAACCTTCCATGGCAGCTTGCAATGCGCAAATCGGATCAGCTTCTGTTACACTGACTTTAGCACCGAATGCATTTAATCCTTCCGCACATCCTTTACCAACACCACCAAAACCGCATACAACGGCAGTTTTACCTGCAATCATGATATCTGTTGCTCTTTTGATCCCATCAATCAGTGACTCGCGGTTGCCATAGTTGTTATCGAACTTGGATTTTGTAACCGAGTCATTAACGTTGATGGCAGGGAAAAGCAAGCTCAGTTCTTTTTCGCGGATATATAAGCGGTTTACTCCTGTTGTTGTTTCTTCTGAAGCTCCTCTTATTTCTTTGATAGCTTTGTGCCATTTTTGGTTATCCTCTTTCATGATGGATTTTAACTTCCGGATAAGGGCTTGTTCATCCCATGCCTCAGCGTCTCTTTCCAGAATCTGAGGATTTTTTTCAGCTTCATATCCGTGAATAACCATTAAAGTGGCATCGCCACCATCATCAACAATTAATGAAGGACCTTTGTCTCCAGGGAATGAAAGTGCCTGAGCGGTACACCACCAGTATTCATCCAATGTTTCACCTTTCCAGGCAAAAACAGGTACTCCGGTTGCTGCTATGGCAGCTGCAGCTTCATCCTGAGTAGAATAAATATTACAACTGGCCCATCTTACTTCTGCTCCAAGAGCAGTTAATGTTTCAATCAGGACAGCTGTTTGAACAGTCATGTGCAAGGATCCTGTGATACGAGCACCTTTTAACGGTTGCTCTTTTCCGTATTTTTTCCTTATTTCAATAAGACCCGGCATTTCATGTTCTGCCAGTTCAATTTGTTTACGCCCTTCTTCAGCAAGATTTATATCTTTTACCTTGTAGGGTAGACTAGTGTCAATTTTCTCTAAATCAATCATAATTATTATCCTTTTTATTATTAATTTTCTTTTCTAAAATGAAATATTCCCCAGGTCAGGTTTCCTTCCCTGCCACCATTTATCCAATGTTGAAGTCCTTTTTTCATGTTATTGATGTATTCATCTGAAACCTTACCTTCTAACTTGTCCAGATTCTTCTCTGTCTCCTGCAGAACTTTAGCATAATGGTTTGACAATTGTTCCGGCATTTCCTTGAAATCCAAAAATTTCAAACCATATTTTTTGGCTTTTTCTTTGTAGAAATCAGGGCTCCCCAGAGAGGATAACTGAATACGTTCATAAATCGGCTTAAGTATTTCCTTATCACAATCTCCGGTTTGCATCGGGTCGGTAAAGATCATTTCTCCGCCTGGCTTCAAGACTCTTGCGGCTTCTTTTATGGCTTTTTCTCTTTCACCACTGTGCAGGATAGCATCCTGAGACCAAACAATGTCAAAGGTATTGTCATCATAAGGTATGTTTTCAAAGCTACCGTCAATGACATCAATTTTATCCTCTAAACCTTGTTCTTTGTTTAGCTTACGGCCATATTCATTTTCTACCTCGCTTAAATTCAATACAGTTACATGACAACCGTATTTTTTTACCAGATGACGTGCACTTCCGGCAAATCCACCGCCAAGGTCAATGATTTTGGTGTTTTCGTCTATTTTATCTGCAAATTGAGCCATTTCATCAATGGTGCGTCGACTTGCCGAAAAGATATCATCTTCCAGGCTGTCATAAATACCTAAATGTAAATCTTCTCCTCCCCAAATAATGGAGTAAAAGTTTTGTGCATCATTGCTGTTGTAATAACTTCTTGCTGTTTCTACGACTTCTGAATAAGATTTCTCAGTCATAATTTTATAGTTTTTTGGGTTCTTATTAATTGAAATCAAATAATCCGTTTCTATATGCTTCTACATAATTCATGCAGTAATCATCTTTTCCGATTAAGGTTTCTGCTGCTACAATGTTAGCCATCATCCGTTTGTCCAGGGGATTTAAAATTGCAGAATCCAATCCTTTGGAAATGGCCATTGACATGAAAACCTGATTAGCAAATTTCCGCTTTGGTATTCCATAAGATACATTCGATAAGCCACAAATTGTATGAATTCCTTCATATTCCTTTTTGATGGTTTCTATACTTTTTAGAAATTCATTACCCAGGTGATTTCCTGATCCAATCGGATGGACAAGAGGATCAACATAGATATTTTCAATTTTTACATTGTTTTGCACAAGACTGTTAATGAGTCTGTCTGCAATTTTCAACCGGTCTTCTTTTGTATATGGCATACCTTCATCACTCATGCAAAGAGCAATGACTTTAAGGTCCGAGTCACGTAGTATAGGAATCATAGCATTATAGCGATCCGATTCCAGTGAGATGGAGTTTATCAAAGGTGTGCCTTTATGAACTTTTAATGCTGCTTCTACAGCTTTAGGGTCCGGGCTGTCAATGCAACATGGAGTGTCAACAGTTTCCTGCACTGTTTCAACTAACCAGGATAAATAATCGGGTTCTTTACCGACAAAAATCCCTGCATTCACATCAATAAAGTCAGCACCGTGTTCTTTTTGATCTTTGGCTACTTGTCCGATGACTTCATGATTTTTTTCCTTAATATCGTCTCTGATTTTTTTTCTGCTGGCATTTATAAGTTCGCCTACTATTTCCATATTTTCTCCTATTTTAAAAATTGTGATTGTTTACTAAATTCATTAGGGTTTACCTTTACGAAGTTTTCGTTATCATAAGGGCCTTCAACGATCTTCGTTAATAAATCCATAGAGCCTTCGAATTCAACAAAGTCTTTATTAAAATACTCGGCGTTTTCCTGAGTCCTTTGTCGGTAATAATTTTCATGCTCACTTTTGTTATTAATAAAAGCAATATAGTTGTAATTCTTTATTTCAGTTTCCATTGCCTCTTTTGCCATATCGAATCCCACGCGTTGTTTATATTCATTTTCCACCAATCCCAAGGGGTCTTTTTTATTATCTATCCAGTTGGGCGTTAAGAAATAAGTACCCGGATATTGATAAAACAGGCGTGAGTAATTTCTTTCCCCGCCTAAATATAATGTAATGCAATCGTGGATTTTGGGGATGATAAGGCCCGTAGATGGTGCCTTAAGTCCTGCTGTGCCATTGGAACATAATCCATAACCAAGAACAATCGTATTTGTGAATTCGGCTTCTTTGTCTATTGTTTCCTGCAAACGTACCGTGAGTTTTTCAGGGCTTCGATGCAAAAATTGAGGCATAAAAACCAATTTGATATCCTGTTGGTTATTATGAACATTTTCCAGCTCAGTTTTAATACTATGACAAGCTATTATGGTTTTATTATATTTTTTCATGCACTATTTTCCTGATTATATTTTGAAAGTTTAGGGCTGCCGGCTGATCGTGCCGTAAAGCGTGTAAGAGACCCTTCAATATGTTTGAAAACTTCAGTATGCGGATCTGTTCCTCCAGCTTTTATAGTAGCTTCTTTAGCCAATTGATAGGCTTTTTGCTCTGCTGCTTCGCATGCTTCTGCATAGCTATTGAAATTCTCGATGGAATGTTGGGATTTCATTTGATATGTGTAATTATCTCCATCTTCTTTCACAAAGACAATAGCTTCACGTGTCTCTGCTATAGAACCGGAAACAGCACCCACAGCATTAGCTACTTCACTATATTGGGGAATATAGAGCTTTGTATTTATAAGCCGGGTTACTTCTCTCATAAAATGCTTTGCCGGAGCTCCCGTGCCTATTACAGGTATTTTACTTGTTAACTCTAATGATAACAGGTCGCTATTGTGATATAAAATTTCATGCAATAACCATTTTCCCCATTTCCCGTCTATCCGACCGGGCATGGACTCTTCCTGAGTTTCACGATTTGCCAGGTATAGTAAAATTTCTTCTACAAGCCGATCCTGCATAGTGTCAAAAACCATGTCAATCAGCTCTTTTTTCTTTAATTTGTTTATTTTACTGTAGCATTGTGTAGCATAGTTCGCAGCATCATTGTCCCATAATTCCATGGCTCCTGCTGCATGTAAGAGATCTGTACTATTTAACGTCGAACATTCAATATAACCTTGATGAATAAGGTCATGCATTTTTAGATGTTCCGGGTGACAAACCTGAAAATCATCCATTAATTCGGATAATTGTTTCGGCTCTTTAAGTTTTTCAATAATAGCTTTTTGTTGGTTGTTGAGTAATTGTTCCGTACGAGAATCTAATTTCCGGTATAAATGCCAAAACTCAATATCATAAGGACTTTTTAACCTGGCAAAGTTGTTTTTTGATAACTCAAATAAGATATCCTTTATCTCAGGATAATACATGGAGATTTGAGATAAGGAACGTACTCTGTCGGGACCTAACACAGTCTCAGCTTTGCTATTAAAGCTTATCCTGCTGTCGCAACCCAGGCTGATAGTCCGTATTTGAGCGGCTTCAACAGCGGTTTTTATATCACCAACCTTCGCTCCTGTTTCTGAGACAACTACACGGGCATTTTCAACAAGTGCTAAATCTGTTGTTGTACTACCCATATCAATGACTAACGATTTGTTGATGTTTGATAAGAATTTTCCTCCGATTGCGCTGGCGGCCGGACCGGACATCACTGTTTCAACAGGTTTTTGCAGAGCTTCTTCATAAGGCATTAATGTTCCATCGCCCCGAACAATCATTAATGGTGCTTCAATTTCTAATTCTTTTAATGAATTGCTGACTGACTGAAGAAAGTCTTGCATTACGGAAACCAGAGATGCATTTACAGAAGCTGTTGCTGCTCTTTTTACCGAATTTAGCTTGGTTGATAATTGGTGTCCCATTACTACGGGAAGATTTGATTCTTCTGCAATAATCTCCAGAGCTCTTTTTTCATGTGCCGGATTTAAAGGGCTAAAGTAACCGGAAACAGCAATGGCATCTACTTCATGTTTTTTGTTTTTTATCCAGTCGCGTATTGCTTCTTCATCTAATGGAGCTAATTCTTCTCCCTGTGCTTTATGGCCTCCTTTAATATAAGTAAGATCTTCAGTAGCAAATTCCGATTCCAGACCAAAATTCTCTACCAATTCAGGTTGATACCCAATTAACAATAAAGCAACTTTCCGTGCCTTTCCTTCTACGATACTATTTGTGGCTAATGTACTGGAGATACCAACTAATTTGATATTGCAATCCTCCGGGATCGTTAGCTTTTTAAGCACTTTAATTACCCCTTGTTTCAGGTCCTGGCGGGTAGTAAGGCTTTTAGCTGCAGACACAACTTCCCTGTTGGCGTAATTCAATAATACACCATCGGTGAAGGTTCCTCCTGTATCAATGCCGATTAAATACCGATCCATCTACTTAAACTATTTAAAATTTACTCGGGCTAATTCTTTACTTTAATTAGGTTAATAAGGGAAAGAAGGATAGTTGAGTTTTTCAGCCCAACTATCCTTTTTAATATTAGGTTATGAATCAGGATCCTTTTTAATCCGTTCTTCAGCTTCTTTCAGGATCTTTTCAATTTCCTGATTGGCTTTTTCCGGAACGGAATTCTTAGGTCCTTCATAATTTTTAATTAGATCGCGGGTTTTTTCGATGATTCTGTCTTTCATCGTTTTTTCACCATTTTCTTTCCAGCTTTCATAACTGTTACGATCCATTAATGTGGGTTGCCAATGTTTCCGGAACCATTTCATGGTATGGTCTTCATATAAATAATGACCACCGGGTCCAACATTGTTAATCACATCTACGGCAAGTGTTTCTTCATTGACTTCAATTCCGCCTTCAATAACTCTTGCCATAGCAATAAGCTCATCATCCATAACCGTTTGGAAAATATCTCCGGTCAGACCACTTTCAGTATACCCATTATCATGAACAAAGTTTGCCCCGCTCATCATGGCTGCATTAATTGAGAGAGCAGCTTCCATGGCGGATTGCATATCCATTTTCTTTGTGTCGGTACAGCCGGATTGGCTATACATCGGAAGTCCACAATAATGAACGACTTCTGTATGTGCGGCACTAAGTAAGCTTAACTCGGGCGCTCCATAAGAATAAATAGAATGACGCATATCCAGAATAGACTGAACGCCACCAATAATGATGCTTGTTCCCGGAGAGATAAGTTGCGAAGCGATGACGCCAACCATTGATTCGGAAAGTGCAACAACAAGCTGACCTGCATGCGTTGCCGGAACAGTTCCACCGCCAATGGCACAAGGGCTATATACCTGTGGTATTCTGTTTTCTGCACAATACATGCATTTGTCAATAGCATGAAAGTCACTGACTAATGGAGATATGGGTTCTCCATAAAAGACGTAATTAGGTCTTTGCTTAAATTCTTCTTCTCCACCGGCCATAGCAATAGCCATTCGGTGAATATCGCGACAGCCATTACGTGTAAAGGACCAACTCATGATAGGTGTGGTTGTGTTGCGAACCATGTCAGCAAACTCATAAACATCAGCGAGTCCGTTGGATACATCGCTAATAGAGCCTAACGACTGCACATAGCCCATATTGGGTAGCGCATCACATACGCGTGCTACGGTAGATGCATCCTTGCGTAAATAAGGACGTCGTTCCATCGTATCCGGATCAATGAAGTTAGGTGGAGTAGGGCCGGGGCCAAAATAACTTCGGTCTTTTTCAATGATGATTTTTTTTGATTCATCACCGTTCCATGGAAATATCTCTGTTACCGGGGGTACGGTTGAAAGGGCGTTGAGAATTACCTCCGGTGGAAAATATACACGGATACCATCTACTTTGCAGCCTGCTTTTGCGAATAATTCCCGTGCTCCTTCATGATGGACATTTGCTCCGGTATATTGTAAAGTCCGTACCATCCCATTATAAATTCTTTCTTTTTGGTTTTCTGAAAGAATTTGAAAATGAGGTGTTTCCTGTATGCTATAATTTGTTCTTGTACTCATGTGTTGTTGGGTTTTTTAAGAGTGACGCTTATCAGCATCGTCAACAATTTTCATTAATTCTTGCTTGAGTTTATCTTCGATTTGCTCAGGCTGATAGTTATCCAACAGATCCTGCGTGCGTTCTTTAACGCGATCGCCCATTGTTTTGGATCCATTGTTGAGCCATGTTTCATAATCGCTGCGATCTTGCAACTCAGGCAAATACCATTCTTTCCAGTGATTGAATGTATGGTCTGTGGTTACATATTCACCACCCGGCCCTTGCTTCTCTATCAGGTCTAAGGCCAGATGTTCATCATCTGTATTTATACCTTTTCCAAATTGTTTTACCATACCCATCATTTCCTGATTAAGCACTAAACTTTCAAGCGAGGCATTGGTGCCATGATCGATATAACCCACATCATGGATGAGGTTAGCACCGGAAAGATAGGAGTAAAACAAGTTAGTCATTTGTTCTGCTGCAGCCTGTTCATCAAGAATTTTTGAGTCGCTACAACCTCCTGTGCTAAACATAATCAGATTGAGCCATTTTGAAATATCAGTATTAGCAGCTGAAGCTAATGATAGTTCCGGTGCACCATAGGAGTATGTAGACTTTTTCATATCAAGTAAAGTCGTTACACCGCCCATGATTAATGGCATACCCGGATTTTTCAAGTGACACAATACTGTCGCCAGCAGTGTTTCTGCCAGGGATTGTACTAGCATTCCTGCCATAGTTGCCGGAGCTGTTGCGCCGGAACTCGGACATGGCGTGTACATAGCCGGGATTTTCTTTTCAGCAGCAAATAGCAATTTTTCAATTGCTGTACGATCATTCTTTAATGGTGATATCGGTTCTATATAGGCTACAAATAGAGGATTTAATCTGAATTCTTCTTCACCGCCCTGAACGAGTGATCCCATTTTCCACAAATCTTCCAGACCTTCACCGTCTACACTGGTGACGACCATTGGCTTAGTGCAATTTTCGAGCATAGCCATAAACTGATGACGGTCGTAAGTTTGTGGGTTTGGAGCATCTCCTACAATGCCATGAGACATAAAAAAGTCATAATTTGACAGAGCATCAACGATCTTGGCTGCATTTTTTACATCATTATATAGTGTGCGGCGGCGTTCACCGGTTTCGCGATCATAGGTAAATGGCAAATCTGAGCCTGTACCGAATGCTACAGTATCTTTTTGCAGATGAAGCTCGTTTTTCTTATTTCTTCCGCGCAGAGATATTTTTCGCGGATAAAAGTTAAGAGCTTCTTCCACCATAAATGTTGGTATCCGGACACTATTGCCATTTACAACGGCATCACTGTTTTTAAACAGTTCTAATGCCTCCTCGTGAAAAATCTGTCCACCCGTTTGCTCAAGTACGCGAAGAGCAGAATAGAAAATCTGTTCAATCTGATCTTCCGAGAGCACTTTGAACTGGGTAGATTTATTTATTTTTTGATTTATCTTCATGTGATAAAGTGTTTTTCGATTATCAAGTTAGTGATAAGCTGTATTAACCGCTTTTGATTTATTGTTGAGCAAAATGTTTTTTAGTGAGATCTACAGCGGAACCTGCGTTAGGTGCATATAAATCTGCTCCTATTTCATCGGCGAATTCCTGTGTAACAGGAGCTCCACCAATAATAACGGCCATTTGATCACGGATACCCGATTCTTTCAGAGAATTGATAACTTCTCCCATTCGTGGCATCGTCGTGGTTAACAATGCTGACATACCTAAAACATCAGGTTTGTGTTTCATGGCAGCTTCTACAAAAGCTTCATTTGGTTGGTCTATACCAATATTGATCACTTCGTAACCAGCACCTTCAAACATCATTCCAGCCAGGTCTTTACCAATATCATGTAAATCGCCGGCTACGGTTCCGATAACCATTTTACCTGCACTTCCCAGGTCACCTTCGGAAAGTTTTGGCCGTAAAATTTCCATGGCTTTACTCATAGCCTTAGCTGAACGCAAGACTTCCGGCATAAACATATCGCCTTCGCGCCATAGTTGTCCAACCTTGTCCATTCCCGGAAGGAGTCCTTTGTTTAAAATAACACCAGGATCTGTGTCTGTATCAAGAGCCTGTGTTGTCATTTCCTGTAATTGTTCAATTTGCCCTTTTGTTATGGCTTCGCTAATTTTTTCTAAATCGATACTCATAATAATTTTGTTTTTATGATTTGTTTTTAAAATGGCACATGTGGTGTGCAGCTTTGCTTGTATTTTTCTTTTAACACATCCCAGTCTTTGGCAAGATGTTCATACAAATCTACGGCTGCACGCGAACGATTTAATGTGTAAAAGTGAAGGCCCGGAGCTCCGTTTTCTAAAAGATCAGAGCATTGCTCAATAGCTAAATCCAAGCCTATTTTATAAATCTCTGACGGATTATCTTTTTTGGGTTCCATCTTTTTATGAATGGATTCCGGGATTTTAGCTCCGGAAATTTCACTGAATTTTTTGATTTGTTTGTAAGAATTAATGGGAATAATTCCAGGGATAATTCTGGCTTTAATGCCTTTCTGACGAGCCTTGTTCAAAAATTCCCAATAATACTTGTTGTCAAAAAACATTTGAGTTACAAAGAA
>JBNJGZ010000013.1:0-30154 GCA_051748065.1 Bacteroidota bacterium | reverse complement strand
GACCAATATGGAATTACAGGCCCTAATGCCCGTGCAGCAGGATTTAAACGCGATGTGCGTAAGGATTATCCATATTTGAATTATGATCAGTTGGACTTTGAAGTCAACACAGACAATTTCTCGGATATTTACAACCGTTCCCGCCTGCGCTGGAGAGACCTGCAGCAAACCGTGGATCTAATCCGGCAAATTATGAAAAAAATCCCGGACAAAGGAGATTTCAAAGCCAAAACGCCAAACGTATTGCATTGGAAAATTGAGAAAGGCGAAACTTATATTCGCTCAGAATCTTCTCGTGGTGAATATGGTTATTATGTAGTTTCTGACGGAAGTGAATACCCCAGACGCATCAACCTGCGCGGACCAAGCTACATACATGCCGTATCGTTATTGGAAAGGCTACTTAAAGGAGCAAACATTGCCGATATCGGAGCAATTATGGTCTCTTTGCAGTCTTGTCCACCGGAAATTGAACGCTAACAAGAGTTATAGCTTTTGATAGATAGATTAAATTTAGATTATAAACAAAGCACATAATCCGAAAAATGATAAAACTAAAAGACATACTAAGTCCCTTTACGGCCTGGAATAATGTTTTTAAGGCTCCGGTAACCATAAAAGACCCGTTAAACCGTGAGGCAGCCCCCCGATATCGCGGATTTCACTTTAACGATATAGAAGAATGTATCGGATGTGGAGCCTGCAGCATGATCTGTGAAAACGAAGCCATAGATATGGTGGAAGTTGCCACTGTTGAAACGACAGACGGAGACTCAGGCCTGAGACCACGTGTAGATTACGGACGCTGCTGTTGGTGCGCTCTTTGTGTGGATGTTTGCTCCACAGAATCACTGACCATGACCAATGAATTTAAGTGGGTCTCCGAAGACCCCGAAGATTTTCGTTATATCCCGGGTATAGACAAAAAACCCTGGGATAACAGAACCGAAGGCTGGAAAAAACCCGCTCCCAATTACGAATTCAATCAGTTGGAGCGTGTTAATATGGAAATGCTCGAGCCTGAAGAACGCAGTGATTCCTTTGTTGAAATCGTGCAGGGTTATTCAAAAGAACAGGCAGAAAAAGAAGCCGACCGCTGTATCGACTGTGGGCTTTGCGTTGCCACATGCCCGGCTCACATGGGGATTCCGGAGTATATCAAAACCGTGCGGAATGAAAATCTGGAAGAAGGACTCCGGATCATGTATGAAACCAATCCATTGCCGGAAATCTGCGGCCGCATTTGCACACATAAGTGTGAAACCGTTTGTGCTATGGGACATCGCGGAGAGCCTTTATCTATCCGCTGGCTGAAACGGTATATTGCCGATCAGAATCCGGCAGAAGAATATCAACGTATCTTACATTCCAAAGATATTGATACAAACGATAAGAAAGTAGCCATCATTGGTTCGGGAGCATCGGGCTTATCCACAGCATATTACCTTAGAATATTAGGATATCAGGTGAAAATTTTTGAAGAGTTTGAAGCGGCAGGAGGTATGATGCGCTATGGAATTCCTTCCTATCGTTTGCCTTATGATCAAATCGATAAAGATGTAAACTATATTCTTTCGCTTGGTGTAGAGATTCAATACAACACAAAGGTTGGGAAGGATATTACTCTGGAAGAGCTTCATGAGGAATATGATGCTGTGTTCTCCGGAACAGGTCTGCATGCTGGACGCAGCACTAAGATCCCGGGCTCAGACCATAAGCATAACTACATGGCTGCTGACTTGCTCAACAAAATTACCAGAGGTGAAGAAATTCATGTTGCAAAAAGGATTATCGTCATTGGTGGCGGAAATGTTGCCATGGACATAACTCGTTCTCTGGCTCGTCTTCAAAATCAAAAATATGATGAAGTCAACATAATTACAACATCCCTTGAGTCTGAAGACATTATGCCTGCTGACCGGGAAGAAGTTGTGGAAGCCCGTGAAGAGGGAGCTACAATAGATCCGGGTTGGGGTCCTCAGGAAATTATCGTAGAAGATAATGAGATCAAAGGATTACGTGTGCAGCGTTGTACAAGAGTGTTTGATGAAGAAGGAAGATTTAATCCGAAATTTGATGAAAAAGATGAAAAAATCTTTAAAGGGGATATGGTTGTGGAAGCCATTGGTCAGGGTGCCGATTTCTCCTATCTGAAAGGTGAACTAAAAGATCAGCTTGCCTTTAATCAACGTGGACGATTAGAAGTCAATGAATATTTTCAGTCTTCTGTTCCATGGTTATTCTTTGGAGGTGACATCATTCAGGGGCCTGATGTTATTCATGGAATTGCCAACGGACACAAAGCGGCACGGGGAATTGACAAATTTCTCCAGGCCAAAAACAACGAAAAATAACAATCTTAAAAATATATAACTATGACCATTGACATTAGCACAAACTATGCAGGACTTACCCTAAAAAGCCCGGTGATAGCTTCTTCATCAAGCCTCACCGGAAAGCCACAAAAGATAGAAGAAATGGCTAAAGCCGGTGCCGGTGCTATCATTCTCAAATCTATCTTTGAAGAACAAATAATCATGGAAGTAGACTCAGAGCGTGTCAATAACATGTATGGAAATTACCCGGATGCCGAAAACTACGTTTCTTTTTATACCAAAAAGCACAATGTAGATGAATATATTAACCTGATTCGTTCTGCTAAAAACAACACCGATGTCCCTATAGTTGCCAGTATTAACTGTATTTCAGTGAGCGAGTGGGTGGAATTCGCGGAAAAATCACAAGATGCCGGGGCTGATGCATTAGAGCTCAACATGTTTATCTTGCCGGGCAATATTGAACAAAACGGTGAAGAAGTTGAAACCATTTATAAACAAATTATCCATGAAGTTAGTCCCTTGTTAAAAATCCCTTTAACCCTTAAAATTCATTATTATTTTTCAGGGATGGCCAACATGCTTTATCAACTGGCGGAACATGAAAAAGTTAAAGGACTTGTGCTGTTCAACCGGTTTTATAATACGGATATTGATATCAGCAAAAAGAAACTTACCAATGCCAGCATTTTTAGTGCTCCTACCGATATTTCCATGCCTTTGCGATGGACAGGAATTGTAGCCGATAAAATCAATGCCGACATTGCCATTTCTACAGGAATCCATGACGGAGAAGCCGTTGTAAAGGGGCTTTTGTCCGGTGCTAAAGTAACACAGGCAGCCACTGCCTTTTACAAAAAAGGAGTGGAGTATGTTGGAGAGATGAATACCTTCTTAAAAGAATGGATGGAAAAAAATGAATATGAACGTATTGAAGATTTCAGGGGATTGTTAGCTCAAAAGAACATCAACCGTCCGGAACTCTTCGAACGCTCACAGTTCATGAAGTACTTCTCGGATTACAATTAGGCTTTGTATTTAACACAAGAAATACTCCAGAAAAAGCCAATAAATTATAGATCCGAACGTAATTTATTATACTTATCCCAGATATGCTGATATATAGCATGAGATGATGAATAAAATTTATTCTCCGGCAACAAAATAAATTTTCCTACATTTGTGCTTGTTCCTGTTCAATCTAACCTCAGTACTAAATGAAACAGAAAAAACCAGGAGAATATTTAAAGCAAATTATCGCCCGCGATTATCAGGAAGACTATATATCAAAAAAAGAGCTGAATAAGCTTTTGACTGATATTGATAAAGATTTATATGCTGAAGAACAGGATGTTTCCGTATATGATTCGGCTTCTTCTGCTACAAAGGCGAATTCGCTGGAATTCTTAGCTCAATCAGCTATTGAGTTAGTTGACTTTAAATCCATTGAAGATATTTACAAGTATACTGCCGATAAGCTATATCACTTATTGGACAAAAAAGCCATCATCACCGTTGTTGATTATCATCTGGAAAAAAATTACTGGCAAATGAAGCAAGTCAGAGGTATAGAAAAATTAAGTAATTTTTCATCCCGCTTTGGCTTTGATTTGACCAATATGACAGGACAAACGGAAACCCCATTTTTAAACAAACTCAAAAAAGGACAGCTTACCGAACTTGATTTTGATGTTCCGTCCCTGACGAATGGAAAGATATCAAGATATATCGGCTCACAATTTAAAAAGTTATTCTCATTAGATAAATTATTTTGTGTTCCTTTTAAGAAAAATACAAATATACTTGGTAATATCAGCATATTTCCCAAAAAAGGATATGAAAACTTTAATGCTTCTTTAATAGAGGCATTTGTTGGTCAGGTTAGCAATTTTGTGGAAATTTTGAATCAGAAAAGAAACCTTCAGGAAGAAGAAGAAAAATACAGAACAATCTTTGAAACCAGTCCCGATCCAATTTGCATTACTGACATAAATAACAAGCTGGTAAAAGTCAATCAGGTTTTTCTATCCTTAACCAACTATTCCGAAGATGAACTCATAGGAAATGACCCTGCGGAATTAGGTGTATTTTACATAACTAAAGGCTCAAATAATGTCCAAAGCAACATTGTCAATTACGAAACACAGCTTAGAACAAAAACAGGACAGCTGAAAGATATTTTATTATCCACACAAGAGATCACGATTGAGCAGCAGCCTCACATTTTATCCTTTATAAAAGACATTACCTCTATCCGGGAGCATGAGCGGAAAATCCTTAAACTTGAGAACCGCTATAAAACAATAGTAACCCATCAACCGGAAGGAGCTATCTTTCTTTTCGATATTGACAAAAACTTTATGACAGCAGCAGGGCAAGCTCTGGAGCTTTTAAATATTGCTGAAAATTCAGAAGAAAAAATACCCCTTCAAAACACATTCCCTTTTGAATTGCAAAACAATATTTCAACGATATGTGAAGAAATCCTGCAGGGAAATAAAATGGTCAGGACCATTGAGTATAAACAAAACTATTTTTCCGTCTGGGGTGTTCCTGTAAAAGACCAAAACAACAAAATAAGTGAAGGCCTCATCTATTTTGTGAACATTTCTCCGTTAAAAGAAAAAGAGAACCAATTAAAAAAAGCTTTAGAAAAAGCAGAAGAAAGTGATCGCCTGAAATCCGTCTTTCTTACCAATATCAGTCATGAAGTAAGAACTCCTATGAATGGCATTATTGGCTTTACGGAAATGTTGAAAACAAACACTCTTACTGATGAGGAATATTATGAATATCTGAATATTATAGAAAAAAGTAGTGCTCGATTAATGAAGCTGGTTAACAATTTAGTCGACATCAGCCTCATTCAGGCTAAAGAAGTTCAGCTCAAAACAATGGAGTTTAACCTGAATGAAAAACTTAAATATCTGTTAAACCAATATTCTTCCGATATCGACAAAAATGCCGTAACATTAAATTTGAATACTCCATTAGAAGATTCGGAAAGCTGCATTGCATCTGATCACACTTTATTGGAAAAGATTTTGATAAACCTTTTGGATAATGCGGTGAAGTATACAAACGAAGGAGAAATAACATACGGATATACTATTAAAGGTGATACACTGGAATTTTTCGTCTCCGATACAGGGATCGGGATTAATCAGGAAACAAAAGATATTATCTTTGACTATTTCCGGCAGGAAGACTCAAGCTTTAATCGCCAATATGAGGGTGCCGGACTGGGACTTTCTATTTGTAGTGGTTATGTGAAGATGTTGAACGGGGAAATCTGGGTAGAATCCACTCCTAAAAAAGGAAGCACTTTTTATTTCACTATTGAATACAAAAAATGTAAAAACCAGACCTCATAAAAAATATTAAGGTTCCTGTTTTGCGTTTCGTCTTCATCATTTTCAGGCCATCGAATTCCCCTCCAAAGGCTTGAGACAAAAGCTTTGAAGGAAATATCGAAAAAAGAGAACAAGAAATATTATTTGTTAAGCTAATATGGCAAGAAAGAAAAGAAGAAAGAAAAAAAAGAAAAACCGACTGAAACGTAAACTATTTTCATTTATCGTTCTGATAATATTCGGAATTATAGTTCTTAGCGGATTTTTTGTATTTGCTGTGTATCACAATATATTCGGACATATACCGGATGAATCCGAATTGAAAGCTATTCACCATGAAACAGCAACATTAGTATATTCTAATGACCAGCAACTCATAGGAAAGTATTTTGCTCAAAACCGAACCAATATTCAGTGGGAACAACTCCCCGACCATTTAGTTAATGCCTTGATAAGCACGGAAGATGCCCGTTATTTTGAGCATGAAGGCATTGACAGCCGAAGTCTGATGCGTGTACTGATAAGATCGATCCTGCTCGGCGACAAAAGCGCGGGAGGCGGAAGTACGATAACCCAACAGTTAGCTAAGAACTTATTTGGACGAAAAAGCTATGGTATTTTAACTTTACCGGTTATCAAAGTCAAAGAGAATATCATTGCTTATCGCCTGGAAAAAATATACAACAAAAAAGAGATATTACAGCTTTATCTGAATACAGTACCTTTCGGAGAAAATACTTATGGTATAGAGGCTGCTGCTAACCGCTTTTTCAATAAAAAAACTTCTCAATTAACGATTCAGGAATCAGCCGTATTAGTCGGGCTCCTCAAAGCAAACACATATTATAACCCGCGGTTAAACCCGGAAAATGCACGCCGACGAAGAAACATCGTTCTACATCAAATGGCAAAATACGATTTTCTGGATGAAGAAAAAGCAAATTCACTGCAGGAAAAACCATTGAATTTAACTTATAGTAACTATAATCGCCAGGGTCAGGCCTCTTATTTCCTGAAACATGTCAAAGATAAAGCAAAGAATATTTTACACAAACACAAATTAAGTTCCGGGAAAAGTTATGATCTGGAAAAAGACGGGTTAACAATCATCACTACTTTAGACTATACACTACAAAAATATGCAAGAGAGGCCATACAACAACACCTGTCGAAGATGCAAAAAAAACTCGACGCACTGCTAAAAGGCAAAAAACATCAATATATTCCGGAACAAAAAAACTCATCTGTCAAAACGCGAGAAATTTTCACCTGGGATGGCATAAAAGCAATAGAGATGAGTTATTCCGACAGCCTTTGGCATTATAGTAAAATGTTACAGGCCGGTATTGTTATTATGAACCCCCGAAACGGAAATATCATGTGTTGGGTAGGAGGTAATCATTACAGGTATCTTCCTTTTGATCTTGTTACTGCAAAACGACAAGCCGCTTCGGTATTTAAGCCCGTATTATATGCAACAGCACTGGAGCAAGGCTACGAACCCTGCGATTACGTAAAGAATACTCAACCAGATATGGAAAAGTATCCGGACTGGAAACCGGAAAACTATGATCTTTCAAGTGGTGGCGAAGTTGCCTTATGGTATGCCCTGGCAAATTCAATGAACTTACCCACAATTGACTTATACCGGCGTGTAGGACATAAAGACCTTGATTACATAACAACTAAACTGGGATTTAAAGAACCTCTCCCGAATAAACCTTCGGCTGCATTAGGAACAATAGACGTCAGCCTGCTGGAATTAGCATCGGCATATTCTGCTTTTGCAAATAAAGGTTATGTTCCTGGCTCTGTTATGATTAAAGAAATCCGTGATAATAACGGAAAGACAATTTTTAAAAAGGAAGATACAAAAAAAGAAAAGGCAATATCAGAGGAAACAGCAAAGAAAATGACGGCCATGCTGTTGAAAGCTACAGCCGAAGGAACAGGACAAGCAATGTACACTACTTATGGTATTAAATCCAAAATTGCCGGAAAAACAGGAACTTCTCAGGATTACAAAGATGCCCGTTATGCTTGTTACAACAAAAATATGGTCATGGCAACATGGGTAGGCACGAATAACTCTGACCTCCATTTTCGACAAGGGATACATGGTAGCGGAAGTCGCCTGGCATTACCTATAGCTGCTAAAATTCTTTATAAAACACAACTAAAAAATACTAAAAAAGAATTGTTTCAAGCACCCGAAATACCTGAAGATACTTCAGGCATTTTTGACTGCAAACCTCAACGGGAAAAATCTGCAGGCAGGGATTTCTTGCAACAAATGGTGGACCTGGTGACTAAAGACAAAGAAAATCTGGCAAAAGAAGATAGTTTGAAAAATAAAGCAGACACTACTGAAGAACAAGAAGGAACAAAAGTCGGACGTTTTATCCGGAAAGTTTTGGGTAAAGATGACTCTTAATTTCCGTTTCCGGTAAGCTTACCTTTAATTGAAGCATATATTAAACTATTAACCAAGAAAACAGACATTATAGTTTATACTGAGAAACTATTCTTACAATGAGTTGTTTCTATACAGGTATAACCAAACACAACATCACAAATGAAAAAAACAAAATTATTTTTAGCCTTTATAGCAGTATCTTTAATTTTAGCTGCATGTAGTAAAGATGAGGAAAGCAATGAAGACTCCTCACAACAAGTGCAGTCTGTATTATTTTTAAGTGTCAGCACCGGAAACTACCCTGGCGATATTGATGCTTATGTTTCCAATAACTATCCAAATGATACGATCGAGGAAGTTTATCAGGAAGATTATTCCAACGGAACAACAAAATATGAAGTGGAATTAAGCAGCGGTATTGAACTATATTTCGACGTCAACGGGAATTACTTAGGCATGGATGACGATGATGATAATATTGCCATCAGCAATCTTCCGCAAGCAATCATTGACTACGTAAATAATAACTATTCCGGAGAAAATATTGTAAAAGCAGAATTTGAAACAGATGATGGCCAGGATATCTATGAAGTTTATCTGAGTAATGGTATGGAGCTTTATTTTGATTCCAATGGAAACTATTTAGGTATGGACGATGACAGTTCTTACATTAGTGTTTCGGCACTTCCTCAATCTATTAAGGATTACATAAGTAACAATTATCCCAATGCTGCTATTCTTTATACCGAAGAGGAATATGATGATGGACAAACAATCTATGAAGTAAAGCTGGACAACGGCATGGAACTGGAATTTGACAGTAATGGCAATCTGCTCTCGTTGGATGATGACGATATTCCAATCTCTCAGTTACCACAAGCTATTATTGATTATGTAAGCAATCATTACCCCAATAATACTATAGTTGAAGCTGAGTTTGAGTTTGAAAATGGCCAGAAAATGTACGAAGTAGAACTTGATAATGAACTTGAATTATACTTTGACATGAACGGAAATTTCATCAAAAGCGAACAAGACGACTAAAAAGTTTTGTAATGTTAAATAAAACTCTCTCTTTTACCGGGGAGAGTTTTTTTATATCGTATGTTCCAGAAATATCTTTAAACCCAAACCAATAAGTACAATACCGCCAAATATTTCAAAGCCGGTATTAAATCTGTTGCCAATTTTATTCCCAAGCCAGCAGCCTATAGCAGAAACTGCAAACATAACCCCGCCCGTAATCAAAACCGGAATAATAATTGGCATTTCAAGCAATCCGAAACTGATACCAACAATTAGCGCATCAATGCTGGTAGCCAGTGAAATCCCCAAAACTGTCATATTGTTGTTCAGGTTTATACCCCGACTTTCTTCTTTTCCAAAAAAAACTTCAAAGATCATTTTTCCTCCTATGAAAGCTAACAAAAGAAACGCAACCCAATGGTCAAACGCTTCGATTAAGGGCTTAAATTCTCTTCCCGCCAACCAACCAATAAGAGGCATGGCGAAATGAAAAAAACCCATAATTGCAGCCAGTTTTAACGTCCCGGAAAAACGATCACATTTAATACAAACACCTGAACTTACGCTAACAGCCAGTCCATCTACAGATAAGCCCAAAGCTATAAGAAATACAGAAAAAAGACTCATTTTACTTAATTCTTTTTATAACAAAATAAAAAGGGGCTCTTGTTAAAAAACCCTGTTTTGCCGGAGTGCAAAAGTAAAAAACAAACGTAGATTGAAATACGATAATTATCCACGGATATGAAAATATGGAGTATTCTATTATTAGTCTATGCATAATATAAAGAAAAAATATTATAATACGTTTCAATATCAAGACCTTTTGTTAATTTAAAGAATAAATGTTATTTTAGAACTTTTAAAGAGGAGTAATATTAAATAAGCATCCCGGCAAAAACTATCCGGACTGTCTATTGTTTTAATGCAAGCAAAAGTATAATGTAAGCTAATCTTAAAAGTAAAAATTAGGAAATGGATATTATTTACCCCCATCATTCGATGGCAGAAGTGCTGACGGAAAATTATCACCTCTTACCCGTAATTAACCGGTTTGGAATACAGCTTGGTTTTGGAGATGCCACTGTGGAAGAGATATGCCAAAAATATGAAATCAACACCGATTTTTTTCTGGCCATAATTAACACATTCCACAATGAAAACTACTTTCCTGAACAGAAAATGCAGGAATTTAACCCGCTAAAAATTGTTGATTACCTGAGGAAAACACATGATTACTACCTGAATGTTATCATTCCCGGAATGGAAAATATTCTCGAAAAACTAATTGAAAGCTGTTCCCTCAATTGTGAAAAAATGAAGCCCATCCGGAAATTTTATCAAAAGTATAAAGTAGAGCTGCTTGCTCATATTCAGGATGAAGAACAAAATGTGTTTCCCTATATAATTGACCTTGTCAGGAATAAAAAAATAACCGACGGCTATTCCATACATACCTTTGAAAAAGAACATACTAATGTGGATATGAAGCTGAATGACCTGACTATGCTTTTCCTCAAATATCTTGATCCGGTTTACGACAATACGCTTTGTAATGAGTTTCTTATAACGTTGCTAAGGTTTGAAAAAGATCTGAAAAACCACGCCCGGATAGAAGATTATGTTCTGGTGCCCGCAGTTGAATCCATTGAAAAAAAATTAAGAAAGTGATTGCATCATTTGTCATAATACATCCATCCTCCATTTTTTCACAAGGGTTAAGGTGCATATTGCAAAAAATATCTCCTTATCAGATATACTGTTTCAAAAACTCTCAGGAATTTAAAGATCATTCCCGTCAATTAAAAGGGATTCCTCAACTTATTTTTGCTGACAATTCATTTAGCGAAATATTAGTCCCTTTCCTGATTAAACATGTAAATAAGTATACAAAATTGATATTTGTCGGCGAACAGGAAGTAAAAGGCTATCCCTGGCTATCAAATCAAAGCTCAGAAGATCAGTTAAAAGAAATAGTAAGAAACTGGCAAACCACAATCTCTTCTTCAGAATCCCGGCAAAAAAAGAAACTAACGCAACGTGAACTGGATGTTTTAAGGCTTTTAGTCTTAGGGTATGCTACTAAAGAAATTGCTGAAAGCCTGTTTATAAGTGAGCATACAGTCATTTCCCATCGCAAAAACATCACAAAAAAACTGAGTATAAAATCTATATCCGGCCTTACCGTTTATGCCATCATCAATAACCTTATTGACACAACTTCTCTAAATGTAGATGATTTGATCTGATTTCCCATTCAAACCAAAAATATTTAACAAAAAAATATTTAATTTTTCGTTGCGCTATCCCGCAGAAATAAAGATTTCCGCCCAAGTCCATTTATAGAACAGGGTTAACTTGTCCATGCTGATATTTTGAATTCAACTCTGAAAAATCCCCTTTTTTGGGGACAAAAAGTGATTGATCATAGCTATAGTTTTGTCATCAAATAATATTTGATTCTTAACATAAAAACACAAAACAATGAAAAAAGCTATTTCATCATTTCTTTTAATCATTATGAGTATGATGGTTTTTGGACAGGAGAATAACCAGCAAAACACTTACCTCAACAGTGCAGAAAAAATGCTTGCGACTGAAGGCAATCTTTTAATCGGTGGTTATGGCGAAGTCCATTATAATCAACCATTAAGTAACACACAATATAAAAATGGCAAACTCGACGTGCATCGTGTTGTTATGCTGTTTGGCTATAATTTCGATGATCGCACCTCCTTTGTTACGGAGATTGAATATGAACACGTTAAAGAAGTTTATATAGAGCAGGCTTTTCTACAATACGAACTCAATGACTTTATAAATTTCCGTTCCGGACTTTTATTGGTACCGATGGGTATTATAAATGAATATCATGAGCCCACAACATTCCAAGGAGTTGAACGCCCGTGGGTTGATAAGTATATTGTACCGACAACCTGGCGTGAAATAGGTATGGGGCTCAGCGGAAATATCATTCAGGCATCACTCCGTTATCAACTTTATGTAATGAACGGATTTAATGGCTTCGATGGAACTGCCAATTTCAGCGGAAGCAGTGGTCTACGTGGAGGAAGACAAAAAGGAGCGGAATCATTTATGTCTTCTCCTGCTCTTAGCGCTCGTGCTGAATATTACGGTTTTGCCGGTTTCAATTTTGGTTTGTCCGGATATTTTGGCAAGTCACAATCAACGTTATACGACGGCCTGGACAAATCTAATAACCAGTCTATAGACATAGCCGATTCATCCCGGATAGGTATCGCCATGTTCGGAATTGATGCACGTTACAGGAAAAAAGGTCTGCAACTACGCGGACAATATTATTTAAGCAATCACAGCAATACAAGTCAATACAATGCTTTCACCAACAATGACCTTGGAAGCACCATGACCGGCGGATATCTGGAAGCAGGATTTGATGTGTTAAGCTTAGCTGACAGCAAACATCAGCTGATTCCGTTTGCAAGATATTCTGTTTATAACACGCATCAAAATACAGTCAAATCAATTCAGACAAATAAAGCCTATAATCATAACATCATCACCACAGGATTGAGCTGGAAAATGAGCCGCGGCGCCGTATTGAAAGCAGATTTGCAATGGATAAAAGATAATTCAGAAGAAAACTATGACCCAACGCTCAATATGGGGATTGGTGTAATGTTCTAATAAAGTGATTACCATGAACGAACTTTGATGAAATCGGACAGAATTCCATATTAAAGAAGTAATCATATTTAATTTAAAAAATAAAATGAAACTTTTTCTAATTGCCACATGCCTAATGATAACTTCTGTAGTTACCTTTGCTCAGACTCTGCCCGAAGATCCGGGCAGGGCTCTGCGCAAAGACATTAAGCGCATCACAGATACTAAAGATTATCAAATAAGCAAACCAAACCATCTGCCACCGGACAAACAAGGGTCATATTTTGAAGTCAAAAAAGATTCAATTATAAGCTTATTTGGCTATATGGGCAGACAACAAAGTTGTCGCAGGGGCGGTTGCGACAGTCCTTCTTCATCTAAAAATCATGATTATTTTGACTATTTCATACTATTCTCTACTAAAGGTAAAGTATTAAAAGTCAATGTTTACAATTATCAGTCTTCACACGGATACCAAATAACAGCACGTTCATGGCTAAAACAGTTCATAAACTACAAAGGAGAAAAAAAATTAAAAGCCGGACGAGATGTGGATACAATCTCCGGAGCCACAATATCCGCTAATGCAATTACAGAAGCTGTCAGCAGAAAAACCATAAAGCTAAAAAATTATTTATTAAAATCCCCAACCTTGTAAGCAAGACATTATTTTTAGAATTTTGCAAATAATAGTATGGAATACATAAAAATGAAGTCAATCCTTTTAATGAATTTACCCCGCAGATATCTGAATTAAGCAAAGCATCTTAATAATAACAACTCTGAAAAGAAAAAAGGGAATACCTTCGATTGATATTCCCTTTTTTTATTTACCGGGTTATTTTCTTGTACTTAATACGCTTGGGGATAATATCCTCTCCAAGACGTTTTTTGCGGTTTTCCTCATACTCTGTAAACGATCCTTCAAAGAAATAAGCCGATGAATTTCCTTCAAAAGCAAGGATATGCGTACAGATCCGGTCTAAAAACCACCGGTCGTGGGATACAACGACCGCACAGCCGGCAAAGTTTTCAATACCTTCTTCCAGGGCACGCAGTGTATTGACATCAATATCATTGGTCGGCTCATCAAGCAATAACACATTTGCTTGTGTCTTGAGCGTCATTGCCAGATGAAGGCGGTTTCGTTCTCCTCCGGATAACACCCCAACCTTCTTTTGCTGATCAGCTCCGCTGAAGCTAAACCGGCTGACGTAAGCCCTCGCATTAATTGTCTTGTCACCAAACTGAATGTCATCATATCCACCACTAATGACTTCATAAACGGTCTTCTCGGGGTCAATGTCAGCATGTCGTTGATCTACATAACCAATATCTACAGTGTCCCCGATTTTCAGCTCTCCGCTGTCCGGTTCTTCTTCACCCATGATCATTCGGAACAAGGTCGTTTTGCCGGCCCCATTAGGACCAATAACGCCTACAATGCCTGCCTGTGGCAATTTAAAATTTAAATTCTCGAACAATAACTTATCATCATATCCCTTTGCCAAATCGATGGCTTCAATAACCTCTTTACCTAAACGCGGGCCATTGGGAATAGGAATTTCCACTTTAGCTTCTTTTTCCTTAATATCCTCCGCCATCATAGACTCATAATTGTTCAGTCTGGCTTTGCCCTTGCTTTGCCTACCTTTAGGCCCTTTTTGAGCCCATTCCAGCTCGCGCTGAAGCGCTTTTTGTCTTTTCGATTCTTGCTTTTCTTCCTGTCTCAACCGGTTCAACTTCTGATCGAGCCATGCAGAATAATTTCCTTCAAAGGGCAGTCCTTCACCTCTGTCAAGTTCTAATATCCAGCCTGCCACATTATCAAGAAAATACCGGTCGTGGGTAACGGCAATAACCGTTCCTTTGTACTGTTGCAGATGCTGTTCCAGCCAATGGACAGACTCCGCATCCAGGTGGTTTGTAGGCTCGTCCAGAAGCAAGATATCCGGCTCCTTGAGCAACAGGCGCGTTAAAGCCACCCGGCGCCGCTCACCACCGGAAAGTGTTTTTATCTTCGCATCTCCCGGAGGTGTCCGCAAAGCATCCATCGCTAACTCCAACTTGGACTCCAGATCCCAGGCATCTAACTGATCGATACGCTCCTGAAGTTTCCCTTGTTTTTCCATCAGCTCGTTCATTTTATCCGGATCACTCATCAAATCCGGGTCCATGAACTTCTCATTAACAGCTTCATATTCTTTAAGCAAATCCGCAACATCCTGCACTCCTTCTGTTACAGTTTCCATTACGGTTTTCTCTTCACCCAGCTCAGGCTCCTGCGGCAAATAGCCTACAGAATACCCGGGAGAAAACGTAACTTCCCCCTGATAATCGTCATCTAACCCGGCTATAATTCGCAAAACCGTGGATTTCCCTGCACCATTTAATCCCAGTAAACCTATTTTTGCTCCGTAAAAAAAAGACAGATAAATATTTTTAAGAATATGCTTTCCCTGCGGAGTATATTTGTTTACATCCACCATGGAAAAAATTACTTTTTTGTCGTCAGTCATAACTTTTTATGTTTTTTATTTTAGACTGCGAATTTAGAAAATATTCATTGATCCTTGTCAACTACGTTAATCTCTTTTCGAAATACTTATTCTAATCTGTAGTATTCCTCATCCCAATGTTTCCTTTCCTCTTTAATGGATGTTTCATATTTAACTCATGATCCTGATTATACAGGTATTATGTTTCTATGATAGTATAAGAATTGCTTATCGATATGCCGGCATAAATGCCTGTTGTTAAAGTTCTGTTAACTCACAAACAAAGGCAACTTAGCTTTGTTTGTAGCATTGAAAACGTTAAAAAACAATAGCAATATGAGTGTATTAGTAGGTAAAAAAGCACCGGGTTTTAATACAACAGCCGTAATTAAAGGCTCAGAGATTGTAGAAAACTTTTCTCTGGAGCAGTATTTAGGCAAAAAATATGTCATTTTCTTTTTTTATCCTAAGGACTTCACCTTTGTTTGTCCAACGGAAATCATAGCATTTCAAAAGAAAATAGAGGAATTCGAAAAACGCAATGTAGCTGTAGTCGGTTGCAGCACTGATTCGGAATTTTCGCACTTCCAATGGCTCAACACAAGCCAAAAAGAAGGAGGAATACATGGCGTAACATTCCCGATAGTTGCCGATCTGGACAAGACCATAAGCACCAATTATGATGTGCTTGCCGGTGAGTATGATTATGATGAGAAAACGGGAAATTCCGTTTTTCATGGAGAACCGGTAGCCTATCGCGGGTTATTCCTGATCGACAAGGAAGGAATAATTCGTCATCAGGTAGTAAATGATATGCCGTTAGGACGAAGTGTCGATGAAACGTTGCGCATGGTAGACGCGCTCCAATATTGCGAAAAGCATGGTGAGGTTTGCCCCGCCGACTGGCACGAAGGTGATAAAGCTATTGAAGAAAAACATGAAAGTATAGCCAGTTATCTGGCAAATAACTAAACGGAACATATCTGTAGTTTTAAGCCGCTAATGAGTATTAACTCTTAGCGGCTTTTTCCTTATTCGCCTGAAGTAATCATACCTTGCCTGTCAATGATTTATGTTTGCAAATGGTAGCCTGATTTCAATCATTTTCTTGTGTATTAAAAGCAATTATGCTCGTTTCAAATAAAGGTTCTATTTTTGCTTTATGGAAAAAGAAAAAATAGATTTTAAGCCGGGCACATTAATATACCCCTTACCCGCAGTAATGGTAAGCTGTGGAAAATACAATGTTGACCATAATATCATCACAATAGCCTGGACAGGCACAGTAAACAGTAAGCCTCCACGCTGCTATATTTCCATTCAGCCTATCCGTCACTCGCATGAACTGGTTAAAAAGTATGGAGACTTTGTTATCAATCTGACTACCGAGACACTTGCAAAAGCCACTGATTGGTGCGGTGTGCGTTCAGGCAGAGACTACGATAAATTTAAGGAGATGGAGCTTACCCCACAACCTTCTCAAAAAGTCAATGCTCCCATAGTTGCTGAATCACCAATGAATATCGAATGCAAAGTATTTGATATTATTAATTTGGGTTCCCATGACATGTTTCTGGCAGATGTTGTTGCAGTGAATGCAGACAAACGCTTTTATGATGAAAAGACAGGGAAGTTTGACTTAGCAGGCTCCAATCCTGTCAGTTATATTCACGGCCGTTATTTTGAGACGGGACAGCGAATCGGTAAATTCGGATATTCGGTGGAAAAGAAAGAGAAAATGGGCAGAAAGCGCAAAAAATAAGAAGGGGTGAAAATATTTTTTTGAAAATATTTCCACCCCTTGAAAGTTCTACAGGCTTAACGCCTGTTCACAAACAATCTATGGTAGGATTGTTTGCACTCCTGCAATGCCTTAGCATTATCAGAAGCCAGGTTCATGTTCACTGAGAGTTCTGTGTAAGGGCTACGCATATAAGCTTTTTTGAAAGCTTACATTTCTTTTCACCTGAACCTGTTTAGGTTACTCAGAGGGCTACTTTAGCAAGTTTCCCCGCTAAATTCACCCGGGTCAATGCCCAAACTTTGACAAACCAGCGATGCTTCAATTTGCTTTGCATTTTGTTCCTGCATCGCTCAGCTCTGACACCCGTTAATTACTTTTGGATTTCATTAACTGATGTAGCCTTTTTTAAACTTTAGTTTATCCGAAGATAATTTTATTTTATTTCAGGCTTTGCTGCTCAGATTTTCAATGAACTTTCTGAAAACAAATATAAGTCAAAACGCAAGCGATAGCAAGCATTTTTTTGTCTTTTCCGTTAACAATTAATTCACAGTAGATATCAACAATTGTTAAAAACCTCCGAATGCCAGACATACCAACAAATACAAAAGGGCCGCATCTTACAATATTCTGTTTATTAACAAGATGTTAAAAACTCAATTGTGAAAAACAGTCTGCTTTTCACTCCCGGATTTTATTTTCCAAACTTTTGGCTTCATCCCAAAAAACATCCATTTCTTCAACAGTCATATCTTTTAAGGATTTGCCCTTTTCTTGTGTTGTTTTTTCCAGATATTGAAAACGATGGATAAATTTCTTATTTGTTCTTTCCAGGGCATCTTCCGGATTAATATTCATTTTTCTTGCGTAATTAATTAAAGCAAAGAGAATATCCCCGAATTCTTTTTCTTTAGCAGCCTGATCCGATTGATTTTTAACTTCGGTTTCAAATTCATCAAGCTCTTCTTTTACTTTCTCATAAACCTGTTTATCGTCATCCCAATCAAAACCAACTCCACTGGCTTTTTCCTGCATCCGATAAGCCTTTACAAGTGCGGGTAGTGACTTGGGAACTCCCTCCAAAACAGATTTTTTTCCTTCCTTAAGCTTAATCTTCTCCCAGTTATCACTGACAGCCTTAGCATCATTGGCTTTCACATCCGAATAAATATGCGGGTGACGTAAAATCAATTTTTCACTAATGCCATTCAGTACATCTTTTATGTCAAATGCTCCTTTTTCTTCACCAATCTTTGCATAAAACACAATATGCAGTATTAAATCCCCAAGTTCTTTCTTTATTTCCGAAAGATTATTTTCCAAAATGGCATCGGACAATTCGTACGTCTCTTCAATTGTAAGATACCGCAAACTCTCCAAAGTCTGTTTGCGATCCCATGGACATTGTGTCCGCAAGTCATCCATAATATTCAGTAAGCGCTCAAAACTTTTCAGTTGTTGTTCTTTAGCTTTTTCTACTGCCATACTTGTCAAATTTGATCTTTTTAGCAAAAATGATCAAGCTCCGTGCTTAATCACATTTGCAATTGTCTTCTTTCTTACCAGGCACAGGCCTCACAATAACACTCCTGATCCATGCATACAATACGGCATCAAAAAAGAGGACGGAAATTATGAGCCGGCACTATTAATATGCTTTAGCAAATACCACTCTACCTTTCGAGGGATTACCGCTATAAATGCACTTTCCGGGTTCATCATAACCTTCAAAAGGAATAAGGCGGATGGACGCTTTTGTTTCCTGTTTAATCTTTTCTTCGGTTTCAGCCGTACCATCCCAGTGAGCTAAAATAAAACCTCCGCGATTTTTAAGAATATCTTTAAACTCTTCCCAGCTATCAGCGGTTGAGGTACGCTCCTCTCTAAAATCCATTGCCTTGTTATACAGGTTTTGTTGTATATTATCCAATAAATGGCTGACTTTAGCTCCGATATCAGTAGCCTGATAAAATGATTTCTCCAGCGTATCTCGGCGGGCCACTTCTACAGTTCCATTTTCTATATCCTTAGGACCTATGGCAATTCTAACTGGAACACCTTTAAACTCATATTCCGAAAACTTCCATCCCGGCTTATGCGTATCGCGATTGTCGTACTGCACACGAATATCCTTTTCTTCCAGTTCCTCTTTAATTTCAAGAGCTTTCTGATTTACCTTTTCAAAATCTTCTTCTTTCCGGTAAATCGGCACGATCACAACCTGATCGGGAGCCAGTTTTGGTGGCAACACCAAGCCGTTATCATCTGAATGCGCCATTATCAATGCCCCCATCAGCCGGGTAGAAACACCCCATGAAGAAGCCCAGACATATTGTTGCTCATTTTGTTTGTTCAAAAACTTAACATCAAAGGCTTTGGCAAAATTTTGCCCAAGGAAGTGAGACGTTCCGGCCTGCAATGATTTACCGTCCTGCATCATTGCTTCAATACAATAGGTATCTACCGCTCCGGCAAAACGTTCAGACTCGGATTTACGTCCTTTCCACACCGGCATAGCCATATAACGCTCTGCAAAATCCGCATACACATCCAGCATTTTGGCTGTTTCTTCCAAAGCTTCTTCTTTAGTTGCATGAGCCGTATGCCCTTCCTGCCAAAGAAACTCAGCTGTTCTGAGAAACAAACGCGTCCGCATTTCCCATCGCACAACATTTGCCCACTGATTTAACAATAGCGGAAGATCACGATAGGATTGTATCCACTTACGATACGTATCCCAGATAATGGTTTCTGATGTAGGACGCACCACCAATTCCTCTTCAAGCTTAGCACTTTCATCTACAACAATCCCTTCTCCATTCTCATCGTTTTTTAGGCGATAATGCGTAACTACCGCACATTCTTTGGCAAAACCTTCAACATGGCTGGCTTCTTTGGAGAAAAAAGATTTTGGTATGAAAATGGGAAAATAAACATTTCGATGCCCTGTTTTTTTAAATTTTTTATCCAGAGCGTACTGCATGTTTTCCCAGATAGCATAGCCATAGGGTTTAATGATCATGCAGCCTCTAACAGGAGAATTCTCAGCAAGGTCTGCTTTGATTACGAGCTCATTGTACCACTTTGCGTAATCTTCTTTTCGGGTTGTGAAATTTTTTGCCATACGAACAATTATGGTATAGTATTTGAATACTTATATATGAATAATTAAAACAACAAAAGTAAAAATATCTTTGCAATAAAAACGATTTACATAATAAATCCTTAGGAGGAATAATCATGAAAACTTTCACAAAAATACTAATCGCATCAATACTGGCAGTGGCATTAGCTTCCTGCTCCGGTTACAAAACAGCATCGGTGTATGATAGCGTATATTATTCTCCCGATGAAGAGTATGCCGATAATCAATCTACTTCTACTTCAGAAACTGATTATGCAGGAACTGATGAGGAAGCCCGGGAAGAATATACTACCGTAGAACCGGATAAAGCTTCCGATAACAAAAGCACCACTTCACAGGAAAATAACAGGAATAATACAGCTCCGGCAGAAACCGAAAGCGAAACCTATTATAGTTCGGATGAAAACGGAGGCACTTATGTAACCAATAACTATTACGATTATTCCTATTCCTCACGCATACGCCGTTTCCATTCAGGATATTCCATGGGATTTGGATATTACGATCCGTTTTTTACAAACATGTATTATTATAACCATAATCCTTACCATTACGGCACCAGCATTTATTATGGATACGATTTTTGGTATCCCAGACATTATGGGTATTACCGCCCGTACTACTCCTCAGGATGGGGATATTTTGGTCACGGATACGGATTCGGATATGGCTATAGCCCATACTATTCAGGATATGGCAGCTATTGGAGTGGATATAATCACGGCTACTGGAATGGATATCATGATGGATATTATGACGGATATTACGGATATAATAATTCCCAATACTACTATAACAGTAAAGACAACAACTCCAGACATTATGGCCCGAGAAATGGTATTGGCGCCACTAACGGAGTAGCCAACAGCCGTTCATCAGCCTCCGGAAGTTCTTCTTCAAACAAAAGTGTTAACCGTAACTCTCTTGCTGCTGTATATGAAAGCGAGCATGAAAACCTGCGCAAAAACACTGATGAAATCTCAAGAGACATGAGCAGCGATGCTTCCGCTAACAGAAAAGTAGATGATGACAGTAAATTGTCCAGAGACAAATCTGAAGCCAAACTTGAGCGTTCAAAAGAAAACACCGATCTTTCAAGTGGTAGCGATGAAAGAAGAAAGACACAAAAAGAAGTCTCTGAAGAAAATACACGTTCCAATGAAGCTACACGGGTCTCGAAGAATAAAGAAATAGAAGGCTCGAATGAAGAAAAAACAGCAACGCGCAGAGCTTCTTCAAATGTTAATCGTGAAGCAGACTCTAAAGAAGCCAGAAAAACGATTGATCGTACCAACGATAATAACCGGAGAGCAAATATGAATACCAGCGATGATAATCGTTCAGCCAATTCAAGTAAAGCCGAATACCGGTATACAAAACCGGATCAGCAATACAAAAAACCGCAAACAGCGAAAAAACCACGGTATTCTGCTCCTTCTTCAGATAAAAACAAAATTTACAGACAGCCGAACACAAGAGCAAGTTCCAGCAGACAATATACAAGCCCCGGATCACGCTCACGGAGTTCTTACAACAAAAACCAGGAACAAAGGCGCAGTTCTTCTTCTGTAAGAAATAACAGAAATACTTCTAATAATAACAGAAGTTATAATAAACCTTCTTCGAGCAGAAGAACTTATAACAATTCAAACTCAAACAGTAGCCGCTCAAGAAATTATAGCAGTCCAAACCGTTCAAGAAGCAAAAGCTACTCGAACCCATCAAATAGCAGAAGCAGTAGCAGTAGCTCGAACAACAGAAGCTACTCTCCGTCAAGAAGTAGTTCAAGCAGCTCCAGCAGCTCAAGTAGTAGTTCAAACAGATCAAGAGGCTCTAGCAGCTCTTCTTCTTCCCGCTCCGGTGGAAGACGATAAATAAAATTCAGTATAAACTAAACAAGCATCCTTCGAGTTATCCAATTCCAATCGCAGGATGCTTTTAATTCAAAACCAAAATAAAATAGCAATGAAAAAAATATTCCTTTCAATCGGGTTATTACTGGGGTTAGCCCTTTCCACGGCTTATGCCCAGTATGATGTAGATGCCTTAAGGTTTTCATATTTAGGTTTCGGAGGAACAGCGAGAAATATAGCTACAGGAGGCGCTTTTGGTGCTGCAGGCGCTGACTTTTCCACGCTTAGTACAAACCCTGCAGGCATAGGGCTTTATAAAAATTCCGAAATAAATCTTTCCCCTTCCTTGTTGTACAATAAAGTAGAGAGCTCATTTTACGGCTCCACCAATAATGATATTAATTATACCTTTAACATGCCAGGAGCCGGTTTAATCCTGACTCTGGAGAATGAAAACAGCAACTGGAAAAATGTTCAGTTTGGTTTTGGCTTTAATAAACTTCAGGATTTCCACAAAAACACAGAGATAGAAGGATTCAATGATGAAAATTCATTAATGACGGAATACCTGGACAAGGTCAAAAACAGCGGCGGCGAGTTATCGTTTTACGATACCGAATTAGCATACAACACCAACTTATTATATTACGATTCCCTGAACAGCACTTACCGGGTAGATGCACCCAATGGTGGCATCAACCAACGGAAAACTATAGAAGAAAGTGGAGCAATTAATGAAATGACCTTTTCTTTTGGGGGAAATTACAATGATAAATTATATACCGGTGTAACTATAGGCATCCCGATTTTGAATTACACAATGGTATCAAGGCATGCCGAAACCGACACTCAAGACAGCATTCCGGTATTTGAGTCATTTTCATTGGATGAAAAAATTGAAACAACAGGTTCCGGTATTAACTTTAAATTTGGACTATTATACAGACCGGCTAACTGGATCAGATTGGGCGGAGCCATTCACACACCCACATTTTACTCATTGCATGAGAATTACAGCCGCAATATGATTTCACATTTTGAAAATGCAGATTTTAACAGTGATGAATCTGTTCAGGGGGAATTCAACTATGAATTAATGACCCCGATGAAAGCCTTAGGCAACATTGCTTTCATTCTTGGCAAAAAAGGCCTTATAACAGCCGAATATCAATATACTGATTATTCCACCGCCAGATTAAGTGCAGAAAATGATATTTCTACCTCAAGCAGTTATGATTTCAAAGAAGACAACGATGCTGTGGATGCAAAATATACCAATGCTCATAACATCAAGGTAGGTGGAGAACTTAACCTTCAGCCTTTTAAAATAAGGGCCGGCTATGCTTTATATGGCAGTCCTTATGCTAACGATATTAATGATGGCGAAAGATCATACTACACCTTTGGTTTTGGTATCCATGAAAAACATTATTATGCGGATCTGGCTTATGTCATGGAGCAGTATGATGAGGACTATTACCTTTACAGTCCGGAATACGTAAAAGCTGCAAAAAACTCTTATAATTCAAACCGGTTTGTTTTAACGGTCGGTTTAAAATTATAAACTTCCACCACCACCAAGATAAAGATAAAAGAAATCCCTGTAAAAGAATTATTTCGCAGGTATTTCTTTTAATTGCGCTTTCGCTTTCCGGTGAATTCCGTATTTATAACTGTCAGGATCCATATCCAGACAATCCTCTAAAATATTTCTGGCTTTTTCATACTGATTTTTTTCAGCATAAATCCTCCCCAAATGTAAAGCGGCATTTGCAGCAAAATAATATTCTTTTTCTCTTCCAAGATCGATCGTCATTTTGTAATATCTAATGGCTTTGGAAAGATGTTTTAGTTTGTGATGTATCCTTCCTGAACGATAAATAAATTCCAACCTGTCCTTTTCCGAAGTATAAATATGCGATGGGTTATGGCTTGTCAATTCAGTTAATGCTCTATTATAATACCCACCATCAAACAGCAATCGAACTTTTAATAAATTAGCATTCGGCCTGTTCTTTTTATCAAATTCTTTTTGGGCAGCTCCATCCGATCCCTGTGCATCAAAGGAAAAGTTATTTATCTGCTCAAAGGTTTTTTCATACTCGCCTTTACCGTTTTCCAGCAATGCTATCCAGGCTAATTTTTGAACTGCAGCTTTTTTATAAATATCGCCGGGATATTGATTTATATATGCTTCAAAATATCCTTTCGCATTAAAATTTAACTTTTGAAGTAGCGAAAGGCCTTTTAAATAGTAGTCCAGATAATAAAACGGAATATCAGGATAAACAGGATAGGCCCGTTGCATATAAGCCAAAGCTTGTTCATTATCCGGAAGGTTTTTTACCAAATCGACTGCATTATAACGAATAAGCGGACTTGACGTAATTAAGCGGTCGATTTCAGGTTCCTGATAGTATTCATAAATCTCATTCAGTTTTGAAGACTCCGGTTTAAACTTACAATAGGCAAATGTCAACAGCATCAGGCTCTCTTCCATATATTTGGGGTTTGCCTTGTTATACTGATGATGAAAAACATCCTCCAACATGGTCAAGCCTCTCTGTGTTTGTCCTTCGATATTTAATAAACTCAAAACCCATTGAAAATCATCAGGGGTGCTACCAAATATCACCAGCATCGTTCCATACAGCATTTTAGCCGGCATGTAATCGGGATATTGTTGAACAAGTTTATGTGTTAATTTATAAGCTTTTTTAAATTTCACTGCAGCGGTAAGATATTGCTTAAACCGGCCGTAACTAACAGAAGATTGAACCAAAACAACAGCTTGTGTAAACCGGGCTTCTTTATCAGACCTGTTCTCGATTGAACTCAATCGCTCTTTAGTGTTATCAGTAAACGTTTGGAATTCTTGTTTGCTCCCTTGCAGGTGTAGCTTCATAAACTCAGAAAGGCTATTCAGATACACCCCTTCCAAATCGGTAAGGTCAGCATCGCTGCTATACGTTTCAAATGACTCAAACTGATGACTCAGTATAAACTGATGAGCAGTAGCATAGCCTTCAGACGTACTGTTTTTCTGACCACTAACATCGATAGCCAAAAAAATCAACCAGAATAGAAATATCCTTTTCATTTCCCTTCAAAGATAAAAAAAAGAAAGTGTATCAAAAAGATTAATTTGCAAGCATTTCCCAAACGGGGAAAACCAAACAACGTTTTTGATACACTCCCGGGAAAAAGATAAATTTTATTCTTCTACCTTTCTTAACTGAGGCTCTTTCTCATAAACCATTTCTTCAATATCATCATCCACAAGAATACGTCCGCAATATTCGCACACAATAATTTTCTTATGCATTTTGATATCCAGTTGACGCTGCGGGGGAATTTTATTAAAACAACCACCGCAAGCCCCGCGTTCTACTTTCACAATCGCCAGCCCATTACGTGCATTTTTCCGGATACGTTTATAAGCGCTAAGCAAGCGGTCTTCAATCGTATCCTCATGCTCTTCTGACATCTTGATCAGATTCTGCTCTTCTTTCTCTGTTTCATTGACGATGTCATCAAGCTCATCTTTCTTCTCCTGCAAAGCCTTTTTACGTTCATCAAGCACAGCTTTGGCTTCTTCTATAGCTTGATTTTTGCTTTCTATTTCCGCCTGGCTCTGTTTGATTTTCTTTTCGTTGAGTTCAATTTCGAGATTTTGATATTCCAGCTCTTTAGAAATCGAGTCGTATTCGCGATTATTGCGAACATTCATCTGCTGATCTTCATATTTTTTAATCAGATCGCGACTTTCCTTGATAGCTGCTCGTCTCTGCTCGATTGATTTTTCAAGCTCTTCAAGATCATTTTCAAAGTTCTCCAACCTTGTCTCCAGGCCTTTAATTTCATCTTCCAGGTCTTGCACTTCCAAGGGTAATTCTCCGCGAACCATGCGGATACTATCAATTTTTGAGTCTATCTTTTGTAAACTGTATAGTGCTACGAGTTTTTTTTCAACAGTAACGTCACGTCCGGGTGGTTTCGGCGCCGCTTCATTTTCATTTTTAACAGTATCTGACTTTTTCTTTGCCATATCAATCGGTATTTGCTGATTTAATAGTAATTAACAGGATTTGTATTTACCTGCGAAATTCGGACTGCAAAGTTAGAAAAATTTTCGATTAATATATCTCTGATTAAATGTTTTGTAAACTGTTCCGTTTCAAAATGGCCGGCATCAACTAATAAAATCTTATCTGCAGCCTGTTGAAAATCGTGATATTTCAGGTCTGCCGTGACATAAACATCTGCCTGTGCACGAATTGCATCCCGGATAAGAAAACTTCCTGCTCCTCCGGAAACAGCAACTTTTTTTACTTTTTCAGGAAAAATTCCTGAATAACGCAACACTTTTGTTCCCAATTTTTCTTTGATCATTTTCAAGAAGTCTTCCGCTTTCATTTCATCCGGGAGTTCACCGATGGCGCCTGCCCCCACCCGATCATGTTTATTTTCCAGCGGATATACATCATACGCCACCTCTTCGTAAGGATGAGCTCGCATCATAGCGGATAATACCTGATTCAGCAGATGCACCGGAACAATAGTTTCAACACGCTGTTCGGCTTCAAAATGATATTGTTGTTTTTCACCTGCAAAGGGATCTGCATTTTCGCCGGCCCGAAAGGAGCCTTTGCCCTGCAGATTATAACTGCAACTGTCATAATCACCGATATTACCGGCTCCGGCTTTAAATATAGCTGTACGTACATCCTCTGCATAATTCTCAGGCACAAAAACAACAAGCTTTTTCAGAATACCGGGACGCGCCTGTAAAATTCTGAAATTCTCTATCCCGAATTTATTGGCAAGCTCTCTGTTCACTCCTTCCCAGGCATTATCCAAATTCGTATGCGCAGCATAAATCATAATATCATGCCTGATGGCCTTGATGAGCATATCCTGAACCGGATCACCTTTTACCAATTGATTAATGGGTTTAAATATCAACGGGTGATGTGTGATAATCAAATTCTCGCCATTTTTAATTGCATCCTCAAGCACTTTCATGGTCATATCCAGGGCCACCAATACACCCTGAACCCGTTGTTCCGGATCGCCCGTAATCCAGCCTGAGTTATCATAAGACTCCTGATAGGACAAAGGAGCTACTGACTCAATTTTTTGTATAACATCGCCTGCTGTAATCATATTATATTTTTTTACGAATATACAGAATCTTTAAAAATAAAAGTATGTTTCGTAATAATATATATCTTTGCCTTTACAGATTTTTGCAAATCCAACTCTTTGGTTTCATCAGAACAACAATAATTTAGAAAATAAGTTTGGTGTACTTTTTGTATTATAATTAGATTCCTTTTAAAAACAAATTTTAATGCGTAAAATTATTTTGTCCCTTATCTTAAGCAGTCTTTCGATCGTTTCCTTTTCCCAGGGAATACCAAAAGGAACTTATGAAGAGATTTTAAGTAATCAAAATATCAACCGGTTCTGTCAATACTTAAACTCTACTGTTGAACTTACAACCCCTGGTAAGACCGGGAGCTACTCATTAAAACAAACCAAACTTATACTGAAAGAATTTTTCCGGGATCACAAGGTAGCAGATTTTACCATAAAACACAGCGGAGACTTTGAAGATAATTCCATCTTTTATCTTGGTGAATTACAAACAAAATCCGGAAAAAAATTCCGTGTTTATTTTGTCAGCAGGCAGAAATCAAATAAATGGCTTATTCACATTTTCAAAATTGAGAAGCATTAGTACTTTTGCAAAATCAATCAGCAACCAGTATGAAGATAAACGATATAATAGCACATGCCATAGCAGAAGACCATGGGGCAGGTGATCACACGTCACTTGCAACCATTCCCGGAGCAGCTACCGGCAGCGCCCGCCTTGTAGCCAAAGAAAACGGAATTATCTCCGGTACCGATATTGCTTCATCCGTATTCAGCTATGTAGATGAATCTTTACATATTGATATTCGTGTTGAAAACGGTAGTGAAGTGAGCTCCGGAGACATCATTTTTACCGTAGAAGGGGCTGCTTCCTCCATTCTGCAAGCTGAACGGGTTGCCCTGAACTTTATGCAACGCATGAGTGGCATTGCTACTGTTACTCATCAATATGCTTCGCTGGTGAAAGATTATCCTGCTACAATTTTAGACACCCGAAAGACAACTCCGTTAATGCGGGAACTTGAAAAAAGAGCTGTTAAAGATGGCGGTGGTGCCAATCACAGAATGGGACTTTATGATATGATTATGATCAAAGACAATCATATTGATTTTGCCGGAGGCATCCCGCAAGCTATTGATGCTGCCAATAAATATCTGACACAAAATCAACTGTCAATTCCTGTTGAAATAGAAGTGCGAAATTTCGAAGAATTGGATCAGGTTTTAAATCATACTCCCGTTGGCAATTTATCGCGAATTATGCTTGATAACTTTAGTCCTGAAAATTTGATCATAGCCATTCAAAATATCGACAAGCGCTTTGAAACCGAAGCTTCCGGCGGTATCACCCTCAGCACGATCCGGGATTATGCCGTATCCGGCGTGGATTATATTTCAGTAGGTGCATTAACACACCATATCAAAAGTCTGGACATGAGCTTGAAAGCTAACTTCTGAAACTAAGCAGGGCCTTGCAGGAAAAATACAAACAACATATAAAAAACAAGAACTGGTACCAAAATTTCAGGGAAAAAACCAAGCACCTGATTTTACCAGGGTTTAATGGTGTTCCCCTGTATGATATTTTAGACTTTTTTATAAAAGGCGTCCGCAAAGGCTCATTAAGCACGCGGGCTTCTGCCATTGCCTTCAAGTTCTTCCTGGCCATTTTTCCATCGATCATAATATTTTTTACGATCATTCCTTATATTCCAATTGAAGGGATTCATGAAACATTGATGGAACTTATTCGCGAATTTATGCCTCATAACGCGTTTAAGGCTACCGAAGGTACGATTGAGGATATCATCAATCACAAGCGTGGCGGTTTGCTATCTATTGGTGCACTGATGACCATATATTTTGCCACCAATGCTGTTACGAGCATTATTGAATCGTTTAATAATACGATACATATTGATGAAAAGCGTAGTTTTTTAAAAAAGAGGATCACTGCCATCATGCTTGTATTTATATTATCTATGGTTGTGATCGTTGCCATTGCTTTGATCATCTTTGGCACAGACTTCCTCCATTTTCTGGTCAGAAAAGGACTTTTAAGAAGCGGATTTGAGCTCACGGCCATTGAAATCAGCAAATGGATTGTCTCTGCAGGGATGCTGTTTTTCTTAATATCCTTTGTCTATTACCTGGCCCCGGCCAGACAATTTAAATTCCGCCTGATATCCGCAGGTTCAACATTGGCCACTGCCTTATCGTTACTGATAACGCTTGGCTTTAAGTTTTTCGTCAGTAATTTTGGCAACTACAATGCGGTATATGGTTCCATCGGAACATTAATTGTAATTATGCTTTTTATCTACCTCAACTCGCTTGTATTGCTCATTGGATTCGAGCTTAATGCCAGTATTCGTAATGCGTCACTTCAGGGGATGAACGAACAATCGGAACCATCAAAACGAGCAAGAAATTAAGAAATCTTTCTCCGTAAAGTTTTATTTACTCCGTTTTTGCTAACTTCTCAATCCCAAATAAAGGAGAAACAGGCATTGCCAATGGATATTTCTTTTTCGTCAAGCGCATATCTGACAGACTTTAAGCAATGCCTTCTCTTTTTTATAAAATGTGCTAATCGTGTTGAGCACAGAAATTTCCTGTTTCAAAATTGCGGATATTTGTTAAGGTAACATCTGTATTTTTGGTGATTTTTGGAGTAATCCCATATATCTGACATAATCAATAATAAAGACTTGTTTATGTAACCAAACCAGGCATAGATAAATAATTCAAATGCCCAATTTAAAACATATGTCTTCCTTGTAGCATTAACTGCTTTTAAGTAAAATATAGGAAAGGTTTAATAACAGAGAATAAATCATTTTTTCTTGTCAGTGCATTTTGAAGCCAACACACGTTAATTAGAGTCTGTCAATAAAGTGGACAAGGTGTCTTAGTGATCTTGTCTCTGTTCAGAAGGTTCCCCCGCATTTATCGGGGGCGTGCGAAAATTTTAA
>JBNJGZ010000012.1:28494-30396 GCA_051748065.1 Bacteroidota bacterium | reverse complement strand
GACACTGTTTAGTTTAACTTCGGATCGGATGGTAATTTCGTCCAGATTTCAAATTCTTTACCCAGGCTTTTCACAATTGATTTCCAAAAAGATTCATTGGTTTCCTGCATTATTTCTTGCGGCGTTGTATCAGTTACAACCCATGATTTTCGTTCCAACTCTTCCTCCAACTGATTTTCGCTCCAGCCGGAATACCCTAAAAAGAAACGGATATTGTCCGGGTGGACTTTTTGTTCATACATTAATGTTTTTACATCTTCTACACTTCCCCCGTAGTATAATCCGGGCATGATTTGTTGACTATCCTTGATTTGATCCCCTAATGTATGGATGAAAAATATTGATTGAGGATTAACAGGGCCTCCCATATAAACCGGGGCTTCAAAATCGGGGAAGTTTTCAACGATTTGGTTGAAGGAAAATTCGATGGGTTTATTCAGGATTAAACCAAACGATCCTTCTTCACTGTAATCTGCTAACAGCACTACGGAACGTTTAAAAAACATATCCTGTAAAAAAGGCTCTGATAATAAAAGCCTTCCCTTTGCCGGGGCTAGTTTATTCGGTACTTTTGATAGTATTTTGTCAATTGAGTTCATAAAAATGTTTTTTTATGGCTTAATTTATATATCTTTGGTTACTCTATTTTAAAATAACAAAAACAATACCATCTCATGAAATCTGGAACTTTATGTATCGTATTATAACACATGATTGATTTTAAGTTTTTGATTTCGAGATTTTTAGTATTGGTTTGATAAATTACAGACCTATGAAAGGCATGCCTGCAAGTGACAAATATACATACCTGAGAAAGCAATTTCAAGCTTTCTACTATGAAGGTTTTGAAGTTCTTCAAAATGCAAATGAGATAAAGATTAAGTTTGAATTTTATCTGGATAATGCATATTCCTTTCATCCTAAAATGACAGTTAAGATAAATGATCAGTTTAAAGCAGCTAAATTGTCAAAAGCCCAACTGGATGAATTGGCTTTTCATATTGGAATGGTTGAGTTAATAAGTTACTGGAAAGCAGCTTGTCCTGAGAAGGTTGTGATCAAGCCTTTTCATTTAAATGAAGAGCAAATTCAATTTTGGAAAAAAATGTATTTTCACGGTCTAGGAGAATTTTTTTATACGAATAATATCCATACGGATATAAATCAGTTTATGGATATCGAGTCAGTATCTAAAAACCACCTGGAAAAACAACTTTACCATACAACCAATCATTATATCGTCCCTGTAGGCGGAGGGAAAGACTCTGTTGTTACCCTGGAGCTCCTAAATGCTTTTGTCAATCAAAAGAAAGATATCATACCTTTTATAATGAATCCCAGAAAAGCGTCCTTAGACACAGCTAAAACAGCAGGATTTGACGAAGAGGAAGTGTTTGTTATTGAAAGATCGATCGATCCGGCTTTATTAAAACTTAACGAAGAAGGCTTTTTAAATGGCCATACGCCATTTTCGGCTTTGTTGGCGTTTACTTCTTTGTTAGTATCAGCCATTACTTCTCATCGGTATATTGCGTTGTCCAATGAAAGCAGTGCCAGCGAATCATCTGTTCCCGGGACACAAATTAATCACCAGTACAGCAAATCTCTTGAGTTTGAAAATGACTTTCGACGTTATGTGAAAACATATATCTCGGAGGATTTTGAATATTTTAGCTTCCTTCGACCGTTAACGGAATTTCAGATAGCACGTATTTTTTCTGAGTTTAATCAATACTTTGAAGTTTTCAAGAGTTGCAATGTGGGGAGTAAAGAAGATAATTGGTGTGGAAAATGTCCCAAATGTCTGTTTACATATATTATTTTATCCCCGTTTGTCCAGCCTGAAAGACTGCAAAATATAATAGGGCATGACTTACTGGATGATCCGGATCATATTCAAAA
>JBNJGZ010000012.1:0-28394 GCA_051748065.1 Bacteroidota bacterium | reverse complement strand
TCTGTTTACATATATTATTTTATCCCCGTTTGTCCAGCCTGAAAGACTGCAAAATATAATAGGGCATGACTTACTGGATGATCCGGATCATATTCAAAATTATATGGAATTGACCGGACAGACTGACCAAAAGCCGTTTGAATGTGTTGGCACCGTTAATGAAGTGAATATAGCCCTGACACTGACGGCTAAACAAATGAATGACTCTGACGAGATGCCTTTGCTTTTGCAGAAATTCAAACAAACTCCAATGTATAAAAAATATAAAGAAAGTGTAGAGCCCGACTGGGTATTAAGTGAAGGACTCCATGAGAATAATCTGCCTGAAGTACTTTTGGACAGGTTGAGGCACTATTTGGTTAAAGTATATTGTTAAAATGAATAAAGTAAAAGATAACCTCAAAGATAAGCATGTCTGTGTTCTTGGCTATGGTCGCGAAGGCCAATCAACATTAAGATGGATATGGAAATATTATTATAATGATATTAAATCCCTTACAATAGCGGATCAAAATCCTACTTCATTGTATGGTGAAGAATTGGAAAAGTGTAACTGTGATTTAAAATATGGGTATGATTATCTTTCCGGAATTGACAATTATGATATTATCATAAAATCTCCCGGTATAAATTTAAGTAAGACCGAAGAATATATACCTGAGCATAAAATTACATCTCAATCCGATATTTTTTTGCAGGAGTTTGGAGATCAGTGTGTAGGGGTGACCGGAACAAAGGGCAAAAGCACAACAAGCACCTTGATATATTCCATGCTTGCGGCAGCCGGAAGAAAAACGTTGCTTTTGGGGAATATTGGTGAACCTCCTCTTGATTTTTGGGAAAAAATTGAGGATGATACAACCATTGTTTTTGAGTTATCCTCGCATCAACTGGAGCATATCGAACAAGGCCCAGGCATAGCTTTGCTGCTTAATCTTTTTCAGGAGCATCTGGATCACTATATGGACTTTCGTCATTATCAATTGGCCAAATTTAATATTACACTTAAACAACACGATTTTGCAACACTCATCACCCACTATGATGACAAGCGAATACAGCGATTGATTGATGAAACGGAGATACAACGGGAGTTGTTGTATTTTTCTTTGGAGAAGCATAATCATGATGGGATGTATTTGCAAGGGGATAACATCATCTATTCCCAGAAAGAGAAAGAAGTAATTTTTGCCGATTATAAAAAGCTGGAGTTTTTGAAAGGGAAGCATAATGTGCTAAATATAATGGCTGCCGCTCTGGCTGCATTGCAATTGGGATGCGAGTTGGAGGTATTGCAAAAGGCAGTGTATGAATTTAAGGGATTACAGCACCGGATGGAATATGTTGGTACAAAACAAGGAGTCTCGTATTATAATGATGCAATAGCGACTATTCCGGAAGCCACAATAGCAGCGGTGGAGGCTTTAGGAAATGTAGGAACACTGATATTAGGGGGCTTTGATCGGGGAGTAGATTATTCGGATTTAGCTGAATTTTTACTTTTTGCAGAACTGAATAATATCGTTTTTATGGGTCCTGCCGGAGAGCGTATTTTAGAACTTATGCAAAATTTATCGAATGAGATTTCACCCAAGCTCTTTCAAGCAGATAGTTTGGCTATAGCAGTGGATTATGCCCGGAAGAATACAGCGACAGGAAAAATTTGTTTGTTGTCGCCGGCAGCTTCTTCATATGATAAATTCAGGAATTTTGCGGAAAAAGGAGATGCATTCCGAAAGTTAGTGTCTGAGATACAGGGTGAAGGCTAACCGGTTTATTTTTTTCTTGCTTCTTCTTTCCAGAATTTTTCTTCCAGTAATTTTGAACTTTTTATGCTTCTACGGTACCATTCAGTTTCCAGCTCTATTATTTCATTTTCGGAGAGTGTCCATGGGATATCTGATTTGCGTAGACGTTGCATAAGACTATATGCACAAATTGCCGCCGAAACACTGATATTATAACTCTCTGTAAACCCATACATAGGAATACGCACGTATTGGTCAGAATGTTCGATGGCTGTTTCACTTAATCCGGAAAGTTCCGTACCAAACAACAGAGCAACTGGTTTTTCCAGCGGGAGCTGCTCTAAAGTAACATCATCTTTATGGGGAGTGGTGGAAATAATCGTATAGCCGAGAGATTTCAAATGATTTATACAGGATAAAGTGTTCTCTTCCTGTTTGCTATGTCTATAAAGGCTCAACCATTTTGAAGAACCCAATGCTATATCATTCGTTGGCTTAAAAGTATTGGAGTTTTCAATTATATGGACATCTTGTATACCATTGATTTCGCAACTCCGCAATACAGCACTTGCATTATGACCCTGATATATGTTTTCCAGAGCAAAGGTGATATGGCGGGTTCGCTGCTGCAAGACAGACCGCATTCTTTCAGCCCGTTGACTGGTAATAAAGGAATATAAATAATCTCGTAACTTTTTGGTTTGTTCAGTGTTCATAATCAAGATAACAAAAAAAAGCTGCCCTGCTAAGGCAGCTTAAAATTGTTTTTCCAGCGTTTTTAGTTTACCATATCAGATAATTCACTGCCTGGTTTAAACTTAACAACTTTTTTCGCTGGAATTTGGATTTCTTTACCCGTTTGTGGGTTTCTTCCTTTTCTTGCTGATCTTTTGGTTACTGAGAATGACCCAAAACCTACCAGTGAAATACGATCACCTTTTTTAAGTGCTTTTGAGGTAGTTCCAATAAAAGCATCCAGTGCTTTTTTAGCATCAGCTTTTGTCATGTTAGCTTCTGAAGCAATTGCTTCGATTAATTCTGCTTTGTTCATGTTTACTTGTTTTTTTGGTTAAAAGGTTAAGAACACCCGCAAATATAAGGGAAATGATAAAAAAGGCAAGAGAAAAGCCCGAAAATTCGCGGTTTTGTTAATAACTAAGGGGTTTTGTTAATAACTTCGGGGGTTTTACAGGGGATTCAAAGGGATTTTTACGGGTAAATCATTCAATTTTCCAATTTTCATCAATCGGGAATCCACGTAAAAAATCCTGAATTGTCATTTTTTTACGTCCGCTAAGCTGTAATTCTAAGATTTGAATATACCCTTCCGAAGTAGTAATATCCATGTATTTTTTTCCGTCAGTAAGTAGTTTTCCGCAAGAATAATGGTGTTTGTCTTTTATAGCAGCGATCTCAAATATTTTTAGTTGGTTTTTCTGACCGTCAGGAGAGATAAGGAAAGTATGGGCGGCGGGATAAGGACTTAGTCCTCTGATGAAATTACGCAGTTGAACCATTTTTTTTCTGCACCATGGAATCCGGCAGTCCTCCCGGAATATTTTGGGAGCCATCTTATTTTCGTTTACTCCATCGTAAAGTTCATTTTGTGGTACTGTTTTATAATTACCTGATTCAATGGCTTTAGCTGTTTTTGCTACAAGTTCTGAGCCTTGTAGCATCATGCGGTCATGAAGCATGCCTGCGTTATCTTCCGGGTGGATTTGTGTTTTCGTTTGAAAAATAATCTGTCCGGTATCAATATTTTCGTTGATAAAAAATGTCGTTAATCCGGTTTCTTTTTCCCCGTTGATGATGGCATGATTGATAGGTGCAGCTCCACGATATGCTGGTAATAAGGAAGCATGAAGGTTTACTGTTCCTTTGGGTGGTAGTTGCCAGACTTGTTTGGGTAACATTCGAAAAGCAACTACAAATTGAATATCAGGTTTAAGAGCTTTTAGCTCTTCATGAAAATCCTGGCTTTTCAGGTTTTCCGGTTGAAGAACGGGGAGTTGTTTTCGTAAAGCAAATTGCTTAATAGCGGAGGGTTGTAATTTCTTTCCTCTACCGGCCGGCTTGTCTGGAGCTGTTACCACAGCAACAACATTAAATCCCTTGTCAAACAAGGCTTTTAAGCTTGCTACAGCAAACTCAGGTGTTCCATAAAAAACTATACGATCGCGTTTTGCCATTACAGAATGTTATTAATTCTTGTATGGATAAATTTATGAGTTAGGGGGGAATGAAATTTGATAAAGGTTATATCTGCAGATCTTCATTTTCCGGTAGTGAATCACTGAGTAGTTTGTATTCCAGTGAAAGCATTTTAAGAACCGTAGAAGCAGCTTCTGTACCTTTATTTCCATGTTTGCCGCCGGAACGTTCCAGCGCTTGATCCTGGGTGTCTGTTGTCAGCACACCAAAAATAACCGGTGTATTATAATCCAAAGAAACCCGGTTTATACCTTGTGATACAGCCTGGCTTATGAATTCAAAGTGGCGGGTTTCGCCCTGAATAACAGCTCCAAGGCAAATGACAGCATCCACTTCTGCATGTTCTACCATAAATTGCGCTCCTAATGGCAGTTCATAACTGCCCGGAACGCTCTCTATTTGTATTTGATTGTCTTTTATACCTTCGGCTTTTAAGGTGTCTGTAGCTCCTTTAAGTAATTTTCCGGTCACTTCTTGATTCCACTCGGATACCACAATGCCAATACTGACATCATTGATAATTTCAAGACGTTCAAGTTTGTAATCCGACAAGTTCTTTGTTGACATAATATCAGGATATTTTAGCTTGCGCTCTGGCAATGTATTTTTCAATGTTTTCGCTTACAGGACTTTTGGGGTATTCTTTGTTGATGGTTTTAAACGTATCCAAAGCTTCTTTATAGTCTTCCAGCATTTCGTAGGTAAGTCCTAACCGGAATAAATGCTCAGCTGATGTGAAATCATTTTCGGAGGCTTCAGCAGCTTTTTTATAATACTTTGCTGCCTCTTCCAATTCTCCCTTTTCCATGTATGCATTCGCTATATTACCTAAAGCCATTGGTTTAACCATCTCATCATCGGATTTGAATTTTTTCAAATGCTCGATGGCTTGATCGTATTGTTCTAACTTCAAAAATGAAACACCGGCATAATAATGTGCCAGATTACCGGATTTCGTATTCCCGTATTCATCAATAATGTCTAAAAAACCCATATAAGATCCGTCACCATGAAGGGCACGATCCAGAGAATCTTTTTCAAAATATTGCTCGGCCATAAACATTTCTTCCTGAGCCTGACGTTCATTGGGCATGGCTATATAACGCTGATATCCCATAACTGCCAGTACTAAAACAGCTATACCGATAACGCTGTATAATAAAACGTTTTTGTTATCTTCAATAAACTGTTCGGTTTTGGATAGTGCATCTTCTACAGCTACCAAATTTTCATCACCTTGTTCGGTTTTCTTCTTTTTATTTGCCATAGGGTTTCTATTTTAGTTTGCAAAAGTACGTAATTTTCTCAAATTATTAAATAATTTTGTTGATACATCTTTTAAAACTTTTTATTGAGTCATGATTGTAGAAAAGATTGAACTGGCGAACTTTAAAAATTATACTCAGGCTGAAATTGAATTTTCTGCCCGCGTAAATTGTTTTTTAGGACCCAACGGGGCAGGAAAAACCAATATTTTGGATGCATTATATTATTTGTCTTTTTGTAAAAGCTATTTTAATCCTGTTGACTCGCAAAATATTAAACGTGGGGAAGAATACTTCCGGATATCCGGCGTTTACAGGAAAAACGGAAGTTCTCCTGATACTTTGCAGGTGCTTATGAAACGTAATCACAGGAAGCAGGTTAAACGTAACAACAAAGAGTATGACCGTTTGGCCGATCATATCGGATTGTACCCTTTGGTGATGGTTACACCCTCAGATAATGGATTAATTCATCATGGGAGTGAAGAGAGAAGAAAATTTATAGACGGCATAATTTCCCAATTTGACAAAAATTATTTGAATGTGTTATTGAATTATAACAAAGCACTCCAACAAAGGAATGCCTTGTTAAAATCTTTTGCCGAAAAAGGAAGTTATGATCCTTTGAGTATTGATATTTGGGATCAAAAGTTGATCCGGCTGGCACCACAAATTCAGGCATCGCGGAAATCTTTTGTAGATTCCTTTATCCCTGTGTTTGAGAAATATTTTCGATTTATAGCCGGGAGTAACGAAAGTGCAAAACTGAAATTTGAAAGTCAGTTGAATAATCAGACAATGGAAAATCTGCTTAAGCAAAATAATGATAAAGACCGGATATTAAAATATACTACTGTAGGACCGCATAAGGATGATTTTGAATTCGAAATCAATGGATTCCCTTTGAAAAAATTCGGTTCCCAGGGGCAGCAGAAATCATTTGTTGTTGCTGCTAAACTTGCGCAGTATGAGCATATCAAAAATGTAAAAGGATATAATCCGATTATTTTAATGGATGATATTTTTGATAAACTTGATCAAAAGCGAGTGGAACAAATTATGGTTTTAGTTTCAGAGAATAATTTCGGGCAGATTTTTATTACCGATACGCAACAGGAGCGAATAGAGGCAGCCTTTGAAAATATAAATACGGACAAACGGTTTTTTTACGTTGAAAATGCAGAACTAACCCAACTTTAATTATGAAAAGCAAAGATAATCAGCAGAATTTAGGCGATGTTGTTAAAAAACTGATCGAATATTATGGATTAAGTCCAAAACTGGATGAAATTAATATCGGGCATGTATGGGATAAACACATGAGCAATATGATCATACGCCATACCCGGAATCTGTATTTGAATAAAAAAACGCTGATTATTGAAATGGATTCGGCAGCTTTGCGCAGCGAATTAAGCTATGGAAAGGAGCAGATTAAAAATATGATCAATAAAGAGCTTGGTAAACAGGTTGTTGAAGAGGTTATCGTCAGATAGTTAGTTTATTGAAATTGCCTGTTTGGCAGGATTTTCTTATCTTTATAAAATGGCAGATCAGGATATTCATAAAATTCTGTATAATCATTGGGGTTATAAAGCATTTCGCCCTTTGCAGGAGGACATTATTCGTTCGGTTTTGGAGGGCAACGATACTTTAGCCTTGCTTCCGACGGGTGGCGGAAAGTCTGTGTGTTTTCAGGTTCCGGCATTGGCACGTGAAGGCTTGTGCCTTGTAATCACTCCGCTGATAGCTTTAATGAAAGACCAGGTACAACATCTGAAAAAGCGTAACATTAAAGCAGCAGCTGTTTACAGCGGAATGACAACGCGTGAGATTGATGTAACCCTGGAAAATGCGACCAAGGGGGAACTTAAATTTTTGTATTGTTCGCCTGAACGCTTGCAAACAGAGATGTTCCGGGATCGTCTTTCCCGCATGAATATTAATTTACTTGCCGTAGATGAATCGCACTGTATCTCGCAGTGGGGATATGATTTTCGTCCTCCTTATCTGAAAATTGCCGATATCCGCCCTAAAATTCCGGATGTTCCGGTTTTGGCGCTTACCGCTACTGCAACACCTGATGTTGTTAAAGATATACAGGAAAAACTTCAGTTTCCTCAGAAGAATGTGTTCCAAAAGAGTTTTGAGCGAAAAAATCTGACTTACGTTGTTCAGCATGAGGAGGATAAGTTTCGCCGTTTACTGAGAGTGATCAACCGCGTAAGGGGAACGGGCATTGTCTATGTGAGGAATCGACGCAAAACCCGCGAAATAGCTCAGTGGCTGCAAAAACAAAATATTAAAGCCGATTACTATCATGCCGGACTAAACCAAAAAATGCGGGAACAAAGACAAGAGGAATGGATGAAAGGAATTACCCATGTTATAGTTTCTACGAATGCATTTGGAATGGGGATTGATAAACCCAATGTTCGTTTTGTAGTGCACATGGATGTTCCTGATAATCTGGAGGCTTATTTTCAGGAAGCCGGAAGAGCCGGGCGGGATCAAAAGCAAGCCTGGGCGGTGTTGTTATTTAATAATGCTGATTTGATTGATGCGGAACGTTTTTATGAAATGGCTTTCCCTGAGCTTGAAACGATAAAAAATATTTATAATTCCCTTGGAAATTATTTTCAGATTCCCGTTGGAACAGGGATGAATACATCTTTTGTTTTTGATTTGAACACTTTTGCCAGAACGTATAATTTTAAACCTGTCATTGTTTTTAATGCGCTGGCGTTTTTAGAAAAAGAAGGATACATTTTATTAAGTGATGCTTTACATGAGAGGTCAAAGCTTCATATCCTTTTAAACCGGACGGATTTATATAAGTTTCAGGTTCGCGAAGCCTATTACGATCCTTTTATAAAAATTATTTTACGTTCCTATCCGGGATTGTTTTCGGATTATATTAGTATTAACGAAACTGAAATTGCACATCGTGCCCGGTTGACAGTAGATAAGGTGATGAAAATCTTGCAGCGGTTACAGCAAATGAATGTTTTAGAATATCAACCCAAAACAGAAAAGCCGCAACTTGTTTTCACTACACACCGGCATAATACGAAAGATCTGAATATTTCAAAGGAAGTGTATAAAGATCGTAAAGAAGCTGCCCGAAAAAGATTGGATACAGTGAAAGACTATGTGACTTCTGATACACGATGCAGAAGCCAGATGCTACTTAGTTATTTCGGAGAAAAAGATGCACCTCGTTGCGGGAAGTGTGATGTGTGCCGCCAACGTAATAAATTAAACCTGTCCGAATACGAGTTTGATCTGGTGCTGGAAAGAATCAAACCGGAGCTCGATCAAAAGAGCCTTACCCTGGAGGAAATAGTAAAGATCGCCGATATCAACAATGAAAACAAAGTGCTAAAAGTTTTGCAATGGTTATTAGACCATAATAAAATCAGTAAAGATGGAATTTATTATTTCTGGAAGAAATGATTTAAAAGTTCGTTTTGTGTGCAGTATTAGATATTTCATATCTTTCGGGGTCTAATCCGTTTTTGAATAATACTGAAGGTCTCATCACAAAATTTGCTTGCTGTTTGCCGGTCGCCTCGACGCTGTCAGGAGCTTCGCACGCTGACAGGTTTTCGCATATCTCCTGAGAACGAAACACGAGACCACATGACCCCGGATAAGAAAACAAAATAAATATGCTATTTCAAGAGATCAGGCCTTCTTTTCCGCGTAATTCTTTCAGCTTGTTCATTTCTCCATTCATCAATTTTTTGGTGATTCCCGGAAAGTAATATGTCCGGAACTTTATGCCCTTTATACTCCAATGGCTTTGTGTATAAAGGCGGAGCCAGTAAACCATCCTGAAATGAGTCAGAAAGGGCGGAAGTTTCATTACCAAGAACACCCGGAATTAGGCGAACAATAGCATCTGTAAAAATGGCAGCTGCCAACTCACCGCCGGAGAGTACATAATCCCCGACTGAAAGTTCTTTGGTGACGTAAATGTCCCGAATACGCTGGTCTATACCTTTATAATGGCCACATAAAATAATGATATTGGAACAAGTCGATAATCGATTGGCTTCTTGCTGATTAAACTGTTCACTATCCGGAGTGGTATAAATGATCTCATCATACGAACGTTCTTCAAGCAAGGGATCAATAATTGCAGCTACCGGCTCAATACGCATAACCATCCCGGCTCCTCCGCCATAAGGATAATCATCGATGCTTCCGTATTTATTTACCGGATATTCCCTCGGGTTATGGAAATATATTTCTACTTTTTCTCTTTCTATTGCCCTTTTGATGATCGAATGACTAAATGGTCCTTCAAACATTTCCGGGAATATGGTTATAATATCTATTCGCATGATTGGCTTTTTTGCAAAATTATCCTTTATTTTCCAATCGTTGTTTGATCCAAACCGTCAAATATCATCCAAAGCATTACGATTTTGGATTTTCCGGAGGTTTACGTAAATTTTTTTTCTCCGATTGTTGCTTCTTTTCTTCCAGGCGTTTTTCTTTAACTTTCCCGGGTGGTTTGGTTCTCTTACGCTTCTTAGCCGGCGTTAAAGCTTTGTCTATATAAGTGTAAAATTTTTCAATGGCATTTTCACGGTTTAAAGACTGTGAACGACTATCCTGAGACGTAATCAACAATTCGTCACTTTGGGTCACCATGGATTGCAGCTTTTCCCGGATTTTATCTTTTTCTTCATCATTAAGTTTACGGGAAGTCCCGATAGAAAAGCGTAACTGAATTTTAGTGTTTGATTTATTGACATGCTGACCGCCGGGGCCACTGCTTTGTATGGCCTTTATCTCAAATTCATCTTCTAATTGCCTGTCCCGAACGGATGTCATAATTGAAATTTTGATTACTGGTTCAAATATACATTATACAAAATAATGAATCAACAGCAATTTTTTTTAGAAAAAATCATTGATTTTCTTGTGTCTGAGCTTGTTTTTATGTATTTTTAATATTGTAAAAAGTGTACAATGGAGGAATTTAACTGGAAAGATTTATTTGCCTTTACAAGAAAGGAACGAAGCGGGATAATAACACTGATTATTCTTATTTTGCTTTCGATTGCGGCCAGGGTATTTTTACCGGAATGGACGGATCACGAAGTTCAAATAAGCAAACATGCTCTGCAACGAATGGATTCTTTGCAACAAAATATAACTATCATTGAAAAGGAGAAGAAAAAACAGTATGCGTATGAAAAATCCTTTGATAATAACAATTTTGAAAAGAAGGAAAAACCCTTGAAACCTTTTCCTTTTGATCCTAATAAACTGGATAGGGGAGGATGGAAGAAAATGGGTTTTTCATCTTCTGATGCAGATATGATTATGAAATATAAAAATGCAGGAGGCACCTTTAAAAAGAAAGAGGATGTTAAAAAACTTTATTGCGTTGATGATCAAAAGTATAATAAGCTGAAAGCGTATATCCGTATTGATACATCTGAACTGCATAAAGAAAGTATAGCAAAAAAAGAAAATGAAAAACCTTCGTTTGACAAAGTCATTGATTTAAATAAAGCGGATACGGTTGACCTTGTTCAGGTCCCGGGAATAGGGCCTTATTATGCCAGGCAAATTCTAAAGTATCGTTCTGCTTTGGGAGGGTATGTAGATAAGCGCCAATTAAAAGAAGTTTATGGAATGGAAGATAAGTATCAGCAATTTCTCACTTATTTTAAAGTTGATACATTGATAACAAATCCGTTGAATATAAATACGGCTGAATATTATGATATTTTAGCGCATCCATATATAGATAAAAGACTAGCCTATCAAATCACGGAATATCGTCGTAAAGAAGGAGATTTTCAGTCATTTGAAGATTTAAAAAACATAAATCAGATACCAGATTCACTTATTCGGAAAATAGAACCATACATATCGACGGATTGATTTTATATATTTTCTATTTTAGCAGAAAATAGAGAGCAATGAGTAAGAAGAATATTTTCAGCCGTTATAGTCGCACTTTCTGGACGGCTAATACAATGGAATTGTTTGAGCGTTGGGCATGGTACGGGATGTTTATGCTTTTGGCATTGTATCTGACAGGTTCTAAAGATGAAGGTGCCCTGGGATTTACGCAGGTTCAAAAAGGCCGGTTAATGGGCCCTGTAGTAGCGATCTTGTATTTTTTGCCTTTAATCACGGGGGCCATTGCCGACCGTTATGGCTACAAAAAAGTACTGGTTGTTTCTTATGCAATCATGGCATCAGGATATATTATGCTGGCTTATATTCAGGATTATACCTTGTTCTATATTGCTTTTTTATGGCTGGCCGTGGGAGCAGCTTTGTTTAAACCGGTAATTACAGCGACGATAGCCAAAACTACAGACTCAAAGACGTCTTCAGTTGGTTTTGGCTTGTTTTATATGATGGTTAATCTTGGCGCTTTTATTGGTCCTATTGTTGCATCAAAAATGCGTGTTTTTTCATGGCAAACGGTTTTCTGGATATCTGCCGGAGTTATTATTTTGAACATGATTTTGGTTTTATTGATTTATAAAGAACCCAAAAGGGAACTTAGTGATGAGCCTTTAATAGACTCGATAAAAACAATGTTTAAAAACGTTTGGCTGGCCGTTAAAGATTTAAAATTCTTGCTTTTTCTGATCATTATAATCGGATTTTGGTCCATGTATAACCAGCTGTTTTATACGTTGCCTGTTTTTATTGATCAGTGGATGGATACTAGTTTGGTTTATGATTTCTTATATTCTGTTTCTCCCGGTCTGGCTAATGCTATTGGCACATCCGAAGGGATTGTTGAGCCGGAGATCATGACCAATCTTGATGCAATGTATATTGTTCTGTTCCAGGTCCTGATCTCAACTTTAGTTATGCGGTTTCGCCCTCTGACAGCCATGACTTCCGGAATTGTAGTCGCCTCTTTCGGTTTGGCGCTCTCTTTTGCTACTAATAATCCCTTTTATCTGATCTTTTCTTTGTTGATTTTTGCTGTGGGCGAAATGTCCAGTTCTCCAAAAATTAATGAGTATATCGGGAAAATTGCTCCAAAAGATAAGGTAGCACTTTATATGGGCGCATCATTTATTCCTATGGCCGGTGGGAATTTGATTGCTGGATATATCTCAGGGGATGTTTATGGGAGGATGTCGGATAAAATTAATTTATTAAGGACTGATCTGCTTGAAAAGGGGATTAATGTTCCACAGTTGAGTGCTGAATTTACCCAAAATGATTTATTAAAGTTAGGTGCTCAGAAATTACAAATGACCCAACAGGAATTAACTACTTATCTATGGAATAATTATCAACCGGGAAAAATATGGGTTGTTTTGCTTGCAATTGGACTTACTACCGCATTAGCTTTGTTCTTGTATGATTATTTTTTGATGAGAAACTCTGGCACAAAAACGCCGGAAAATGAAGGATATGATGCAAATAATTGATTGATGCGGTTTGATTTTTTATGTGAACACAAATGATAGTAAAAATGTTTTACACGTATTTATTGATAATCCGATACTAAAATCGGACTTATTTTTTACTAAAATGTTATGGTGAAAGAGAAATATAATAAGATCAAAAGAAACTTTCTGAATCAATATCAGGATGAGTCCTATGATATACAAAAAAAGATGGAATATCTCTTTTATTTTGTTCAGATAGGACTTGGTTTTTTTCTGGCACTTATATTTTTACGCATATTTGGTAATTCGAATGTTTACCTTATTATAGGCGATCTTTTTATCGGACTTTTGCTCCTTGTTTCTATTTTAGGAGTTTATTACAAAAAGCCTTACACAGCTGGGAATTCGATTAATTTTTTACCTTTCTCCGTGCTTTTTTACCACATTATTGAGGATTATCAGCAAGGCCTTGAAATTTCTTTGGAATCCTTGTTTGCAACACTTGCATTTTTAGTGTTTGGCTTGCTTTTTATCAGTCTGTTTGCGATTCGGCGCAGACAGATGTTGGGTTATGCTTTTTTATCTATCCTTACTTTACTTGTAAATTATATAGCTATTGTTGAAACCACCTTTAACGGAGAAATTAATTCTGTTAATATAACTCATTTTATTGCTGCTTTATTGGGGCTTTTAACTTCATTTTTAATGGCATCGCTGGTGTTGCATTTATTACACGAAGTTATGTTTCTGGCTAAGCAAACACATAAAGTAACGGAGAAAAAATATACGACTTTGTTTTCTAAGATGAAGGATTCATTTGGATATTTCCGGCTACTACGCGATAATTCCGGTAAGGCTACGGATATTATTGTGAAAGAATACAATCAATCACTATTAAATTTAGTACAACCCAAGAATGAATATATTGAAGATAAGGCTATTTCTGAGTTAGATTTACCAGATGAGATAAGTGAAAGAGCTCATGACTGGATAAAGCTATTTGAAAAAATAGTTGATAATAATGAAGAACACTTTGATGAATTATATTCTCCGGTAGTGAAAAAGTGGTTTTTAATAACTGTTTTTAGTCCATTTCCTGATGAATGTGTTTTGATTTTAAAAGACATCTCTGATATCAAAAAACAGCAGAAAGAATTAGAAATTGCCAAAGAAAAAGCGGAAGAATCAAACAGGCTGAAGTCTTCGTTTCTAAATACGATTTCGCACGAAATTCGTACCCCGCTTAATCAAATTACAGGATTACTGCATGTCATCCGGGAGTCATACTCCGATGAAGAATCCTTAGCGGAAATGATAGAACTGATCAATCATAGTTCCGGTTATTTAACCGAAATTATTGATAACTTACTGGAAGCTTCGGCAATGCAAACCAATTATGTGGAAATAAATTTTCGAGAAGAGGATATTCAAACCCATCTGGATAATGCTGTAGAATTTGTAAAGAACCAAATAAAAGTTGCTAATAAGCAAGAGAATATCCGGTTTTCGATAGATAATCAATTACCTGATGATTTAGCCAGGCTTAATACGGACCCGAAAATGCTTGAACATATCCTGAAAAAACTGCTTTCCAATGCAGTGAAATATACAGCGGAGGGAGATATTGTTTTTAAAATACGGCAAAAAGACAATAATATTATTTTTTCTGTATCAGATACAGGTGTTGGAATTGAAAAAGATAAACAGGATATTATTTTTGATAAGTTTCGCCAGGCTGATGAAGGAAATACGAGAAAATATGGTGGTCTGGGGTTAGGTCTGGCGATATCAGCCTTTTTTGCCAATAAGCTGAATGGAGAAATTCATGTCGAATCAACGCCCGGCGAGGGTTCTGTTTTTTATTTCAGGCATCCGGTATAAATACGCTTCCCATTTGAACATTGTATCTCATCGAATAGTTATTCATTATAATGAATGAAACAGATAAGTTTTAAGGAACTTCTCCGGTTAAAAGAATAAATGATGAAAAATATAATAAGCTTACTGGCTGTAGTAGTGATGTTTTCCGGAACATCATTAGCCCAGGAAACGAAAGGAACAGATACTATGAAATACAAAAAATTAGATAATCTCGAAAAGTATGTTATTCTGGATAAAGGTACTGAACCGCCTTTTTCCGGCAAATATGTAGACCATGAAAAAGACGGAACCTACACATGCAAACGTTGTGGACAGCCTTTATTTCGCTCAGGTGATAAGTTTGACGCTAGCTGCGGTTGGCCCAGCTTTGATGATGAAATAGAGGGTGCCGTTGAGCGAAAAACCGATGCGGATGGCGTGCGTACGGAAATATTATGTGCGAACTGTGGTGCTCATCTTGGGCATGTGTTTAAAGGAGAAGGTTTTACAGATAAGAATTTGAGGCATTGTGTGAATTCGGTCTCTTTAGATTTTGAACCGGATAGTTCGGGCTCTGAAGATTAATAAAACCTTTAAATGGTTGCTGGAAAATAAAAAAGCCGCTTTCAAAAAAGCGGTTTTTTTTTGGGTGAAAGGTGGGATTCGAACCCACGGCCTCTGGAACCACAATCCAGCGCTCTAACCAACTGAGCTACGATCACCATGTTTAAGCGAGTGCAAATATATAAAAAATCTATCATGAATTAAATTTTCTTTCAAAAAAATTCATGCTATGTTTGCAGTATTTATGTTTTGCTATGAAATCAAATAAATTACGTAATAATAGCTCTCGAATATTAATATTTACACCTTGGTATCCAAATAGATACGATTCGATGTTTGGGTTGTTTGTTCAACGGCATGCTGAAATAATTTCAGTTGATGAATCAGTTGTTGTAATTTATATACATGGCACTGACCAAAAACTTGAAAGAAATTTTGAAATTGAAGTTTCCGGAAAAGATAATCTTCAGGAAATTCGTATTTACTTCTCCAAAAAATCGAATAAAGGAGGTTTATCAGGCATTAGTAATATGATCCGGTATTTACGGGCATTTTTTAAGGTATGGCGTTTTTATAAAGGAAATTTCAAATTGCCTGATATAACCCATGTAAATGTTCTTACACGCGCCGGTTTGCAAGCTTTATATCTAAAATATATTCACAAGATCCCTTATGTGATCACAGAACATTGGTCGCGATATATACCGGAGAATAATTCGTTTCGAGGATGGTTACATAAACATTTAACAAAAATAGTAGTGAAAAATGCCCGGGTTGTATCAGCTGTTTCTCAAAAACTTATGAAAAGCATGAAAGACGCCGGGTTAGAACATCCAAATTATAAATTGGTTTACAATTATGTAGATACGGATTTGTTTAAACCACCCAAAGAAAACAAAAAGAACGAAGTGATTCATTTTCTTCATGTGAGTTGTTTTGAGGATAAATCCAAAAATATTAGCGGAATAATAAATGTCATCGAGCAGCTCAAAATTAAGGGTTATGATTTTAAAATGACAATGATTGGTGACGGGATAGATTTTGAAATGATACAGAATATGATCTCAGATAAAGAGTTGAATTCTGTAATTACATGTACGGGCGTTTTAGAAGGTCAGGCTTTGGCAGATTATTATCAGCAAGCAGACTATCAGGTGCTTTTTAGTAATTATGAAACATTCGGGATTGTTATTTATGAGGGATTTGCTGCCGGTTTGCCTGCAATTACAACAAAAACGGCCGATTTTGATCACAATATAGATAAAAAAAAGGGTATATTAGTAGATGTAAAAGATCAGCAAGGCTTATTTGAAGCTATGAAATACTGTATCGAAGAACAACCTGAATTTGAAACAGATTACTTGAGGAATTATGCTAAACATTATTTTAGTAAAGATGCTGTTTTGCAACAAATAAAAGATATGTACGATAGTGCGCTAAAGCAAGGTTATGTTAATCAATAAAATCTTCGGAACTGTCGGGGCACGGCTACTCAGTGCTATACTTTCATTTACAGTGTTGATTGTTAGTACGCATTCTTTTGGTGCTGATGGATATGGAATTATTACGATGATTATCCTGAGTATAATGTTTATCGGGATGTTTAATGATCTTATGGGGGGAGGTGCTCTGGTTTATCTAATTCCAAGGAATAAATTATCAGAGTTACTAAGTATTTCTTATACATGGAGTTTTTTTACAGCGTTAGCGGGTAGTATTATTGCTTATTATTTTGATAAAGAACTGGTCGGGCCTTATGCCATACATGTTTTTTTTCTGGCAGTATTACATAATTGGTTTACAATTAACCAGAAAGTTCTTTTGGGTAAGGAGCGGATCGGTATTTTCAATATTCTTATTGTTATTCAGCTTTTTATTTTGCTTTCCTCTTTGTTTTTGTTTGTTAATCTGATGCCGGGTAATGATCCTATCCTGTATATATATGCTTTGTACTTCAGTTATGGCCTGGCTTTTCTTATCAGTTTTTCTTTTGTTTTCCGGTATCTAAAAAGAGAAAAAAATAAATTTTTGATTCGCAAAGAAGTTGTCAAGCGAGTAATTTCCCTTGGTTTTTATACACAAATTGCCAATCTTACTCAATTTTTTAATTACCGTCTAACCTATTATTTTATTCAGACATTTTGGATAAGCTCCGGAGGATCCACTGCTCCGCTGGGGGTTTACGGATCAACAAATAAAATAGTGGAAGGGAATTGGTTGGTTAGTAAATCACTTTCTCTGGTTCAGTATTCTGTTTTAGCAAACCGGGAAGGGGAAGATTATGCTCAAAACTTAACTCTATCTTTTTTAAAGCTCTCCTTTTTTGTCACCTTTTTTATCACATTGGTTTTGGTAATATTACCAGGGACCTTTTACGAGTGGCTGTTTGGTGGACAGGAATTTCAAATAATTCCGCAACTGATTTTATTGCTATCCCCCGGGATATTGGCTGTTTCCCTGAATAATAGTATCTCTCACTACTTTGCCGGTAAAGGACTACAACGGATTAATGCAATCGGGTCATTATTGGGTTTTAGCGGAACAGTTATTGCCGGGCTGTTGCTCATTCCTGTCTGGGGACTTAACGGAGCAGCAATTACTTCATCTATAGCGCATGTGGCGGGGACAGGGTTTATGATTTTTATTTTTATCAGAAAAACACAAATCAAGATTTCAGACTTCTGGTTAAAAATGACTGATATCAATCTGGTTAAAAGAATTTTAGTAAACCGAAAAAACAAAAATACTAAATAAATGTTTTGAGTCTATGATAATTTCAGACCGCGGAAAAGGATATCTGCTCACTTTAGTTGCAACTCTTGCAATGTCCAATGTTTATATTTTCAGTAAAGCGGCTCTGAATGACCTCCATTTGGCTCAATTCGGATTTTACTGGTTTGGAATGGCAGTGGTCTGGAATTTCATTTATGGACTATTTAGCTGCCGGTATAGGCATATCTGGAAAACGACAACAAAGAGTTGGATTACCCTGGGAATTATTGCCGTATTGGAAATTCTGGCAACAACATTCATGTTTTCTGCCATACAAATTATGGAGAATCCTGCTTTTGTTTCCTTTATTAGCAATGTGTCTCCCTTTTTTGTGACACTTCTCGGAATTATTTTTTTGAAAGAAACATTCAACAAATTGGAAATCCCCGGAATAATATTGGCTCTTGGTGGTGCCTTTCTTGTTAGTTATAAACCGGGAACCAGTTTAAGTGATATTTTTATTCCCGGCTCTTCTTATGCTTTTTTATCAGCGTTTTTTGTTGCTGTAAGTATGATTGTTGCCAAAATATCAATCCGGGATGTTCATCCTTTATTGATCTCTTTAAATCGTGTCGTTTACCTTTTTATCTATGCATTTATAATGATGTTGGTTTTTCAACAACCGTTTGCTATTGAATTAAAACCCCTTGGAAATATGTTCATTGGCTCACTTTTAGGTCCGTTTCTGACGGCTTTTGTCGGTTATGCGGCTTTGAAATACATTGAAGCTTCGCGTGCTTCTCTTATTCGCAGTACAAAAAGTATTTTTGTTTTAATTGGAGCCTATTTTATGTTTCAGCAAGTACCTGCTTTGTACCAGGTTATCGGAGGGATTATTTCTTTAGTTGGTGTTATGTTATTAACCTTGGGAAGAGCTAACCGGCATAAAGCATAAATGTTCAACAAGTTCCAATTACCTTATTGCATTCCTGATTTTCAAGAATTTTTTTCTACTATAAATAGTTTATTTTTATTAAAATTGTAGTTATATTTGTACAATAGATATATGAACCAAAAATTTATAATTATGAAACACACGTTACTTTTCTTATTTATGTTGGCGTTCGGTTTTTCGGCAATAAGCCAGTCGAAAAAGTATGAGCCAACCTTGAAAGATTCCAAGCCGAATCAGATCAAACATCTGATATCTTACGATCAGATAAATGCTCAATCTTCCGAAGCACCTAAAAAGGATGCTTCCCAAAGCAAAGGAATGGAAAAGATCCCATTTACTTCTTCTGCTAATATTTATAGTGTAATATCGGTAGACCAATCTGTATTGACGGTAGATCAGGACCTGGGAGCTATTGCACATTTTGCCCGTGCCGGCGGCAACTATGGAGGATCTGGTGATGAATTGAGAATTAATACTACTACATTTGATGATTATACATCATGGAATGAAACGGTGATAACACCGGAGAGTGGAAAAAATGTCCGTTATCCCTCAGGTGGAATTCTTAGTTTTTCGGGGTCTGCATCCCTTGATGACGCCTATGCCGCATTTTCAGGCCCGATTACAGGTGGCTCCGGCTGGACCCACAATTTTACAGGTTCTGTAAAATTGGATGGTACAGGGTCTAATGAGGCAATAACCTATGAAAGCTTACCCTCAGGAACATATTTTGCCCATGCCAATTCAAACCTTACGGTTTGTGATGACTCTACAGTGCATGTTGCCGGTGATATTTTTTCCGGAACAAGTGCCGATTATTACTGGAGCAGCGGATTGCTTTATAATGGTAAATTTAATGCTGCTACCAATGAGATTGACTGGGAACCTCTCGAGCAGATGAATCATAATTTTGCAATTGACTCAAGCGATATGACTCCTGCTGCTTCCGGTACTTCTACTGCCTGGAATGAAGATGGTTCTGTCGGGTATTATATTTTCCGTGGCCGCGACTCAGTAAATGATACCAGAGCGTTTCAACCAATTGTTTATAAATCAACAAATCAGGGCGATACCTGGAATCAGGAGCCTGTTTTTGATTTTAGCACGCTCCCAAGTATCACTGATTATTTGTGGCCAACAATAGCTGACACCACGGTCACTAAGGCTTTCTTTTCTACAATGGAGCCTGTCGTTGATAATCAGGGGATGCTGCATATTTTCTCCCTTATCCAGGGAAGTTATTCAGACCATAAAGACTCATTGGGTTATACCTATCTGTGGGAACCCCATAAGTTATTCCATGTTTATATGTTACCCGGAGGCGGCTGGGAAGCTGAGCTTATTAATGTTATGAATACGTTTGATGTTACTGCTGATGATCAGTTGTTTGGTTCCGGTGGTGATGCTATGGGTTGGTCACATCGTATTAATGCTTCCCGCACCGAAGATGGTGAAAAGATTTTTGTAGTCTGGGGGGATACAGATTCTTCATTAGCAACTCAAAATGGAGATGGATTTTTAATTAATTCCGCACCCGATATTTATGCTGCCGGTAAAGACCTAGCGGATAATACAACGTATCCGGTTACAAGTTTTACAAATGGAACAAATTTCTGGGGCGATAATTTCTTTCATTATGCGTCGGATATTACTTATGTTGACCAGGATAATAATCTTATTATTCCTGTTAGTACAGTAGACATAGGAAACACTCCGCTTGATGAGATTACTCATAATTTATTAATGACTGTGGGTTATGGAACCACGATTAATACGGAAGAATTTGAAGGAAACTTAGGACTTACTGTAAATCAAAATTTCCCTAATCCTTTCAATGACAGAACAAATATTTCTGTCGACTTAGAAAAAGGTGCCAACCTTCAACTGGAAGTTTTTAATATGATTGGACAAAAAGTCTATCAGGAAGATAAAGGAAATGTAAGCCCGGGCTCATATAACTTTATGATTCTGGCTGATCAAATGAAACCCGGTATTTATTTCTATAGAGTTAAAGCCGGAGAAAGAACGCGGACAAAGAAAATGATCGTTCAGTAAATAAACTGAATGAAATAAAACCGCTATCTTTTAAGGTAGCGGTTTTTTATTTTTTTTGTAATTTTGAAAAGTTACTAAAGATTACCATAAACAAGTGGTTTTTTATAGTGATAAAACTTAATCGGAAAATCGCCCAATACCAGAGAAGGGTTTTTATTTCGAATGAACTTGATAAATAATTTAACTTAAATATATAGGCTTATGAAAAAAATAATTGTTCCGGTAGATTTCTCCGAAGAATCCATGAATGGACTGGACCTGGCCATTAAGGTTGCTAACCACATGAAAGCCAGTGTTGAAATGGTTCATGTTATAAAAGAAAGTAATGAGTTTTTTCTGGCTGCAGAAAAAGAACACCGTAAACATGCCGAGAAATCTTTCAAAAAAGTAATGGAAGAGTTTCAGGATCAGGTGAAAGAAGGTAATGAGCTGACTTATGTAATTCATAAAGGTCGGATTCATCATGAAATTGTCAATCATGCCAAGTACAACAGTGCGGATATGATCATCGGTTCAACGCATGGTGCTTCGGGCTTTGAAGAATTTTTTATAGGAAGTAATGCACATCGTATCATTGCAAGTTCTCAAATTCCTACTATGTTTATCCGCCATGGTGTGGCGCCACGAACCTTCAATCGTATTTTGCTGCCTATTGATGATACTATTGAAACACGGCAAAAAGTGCCTTTTACTACAGAATTAGCACAAAGATTTGATGCAGAGATAATTATTCAGTCAATTTCTTTAACGGATGATCCGCAGATTACGAATAGAGTTCGTGCATATACGGATCAGGTGATTGAATATATGGAGAAAGAAAATGTCAAATATCAGCTAAGTGAAGCTCAGGGAGATATTGTGAAAAATATTTTAGAATCTGCACGGAAATATGATGTGGATCTTATTGCTTCTATGGCTGAGGAAGAAAGAACACTATCTTCATTCGACCTGGGCGGTAACGTTATGGAACTATTGCGCAAAGCCAATGTTCCACTGTTGTGTATTCACCAGCAAAAGTATTTCCATAAATACGATATATTCCGCACGCCATCATCAACATAATAGGGTTGATGAAGTTAAAACATAATGAAAGGTGCTTAGATTAAATGAGTTAAACACCCGGTTGTATAGAAAGACACGAATTGAGTCTCTTTCAAAATGTGCAGAAAACGAAACAGCATTTATCGGGAATTCAATTGGTGTGGATCTGGTAATTGTAAAAAAGCCATTTGACAAAACCCAAATGTTTATAACCTGAGCACCTTTTTCTAATTAGAGTCTGTCAATAAAGTCGAGTGTTTGATTCAGAATGTTCGAGATCAAAGCCTGCCCCGCATTTACCGGGGGCGTGCGAAAATTTTAAACCGCAGTATCCGCCATCCGGCGGATTAGAGGATTTAAAATTTGAGCAACAACGCAGATATCGGACATTCTGGACAAACACTAATTAGGGGATATATTCATAAGCCCCTATATCGGGTTGAGCATCTCTGTTATCTCCTTTAAGGTCCGTTGGTATGTTTATAGCAGGGTCACCGTTATCGATAGCCGGGGACGAAGATTTTAAGGTAAAATCAGAATTTCCTTTATCCTCAAATTCCGGATCTTGATTGATAATACAATTATTCCACTTGTTTCCGCTTGTGTTTTCTTCAGTTTTGACCAGGCAGTGGTTTATGGTATATTCCAGAAGTGAGCCGTCATCAATATCTTCAGCATGAAATTCGTTGGATTGGTTTCCATGGATAATGCTATTTTCAATGGATGCATTAAGATCATTTGATAAAATCGTTCCATCGGATAATTCATAATAGTTATTTAAATACACCGATGGCGTTTGCCTTATACTCGATGACCAATAATTAGCTACAGTAATATGTTTTAGGTCATAGGTTCCTCCGTTTGTAAGGGCTACGCCATAATTACCGGTATTGCTGATTTCCATGTTATAACCGGAAATAGAGTAATTCCTTCCCAATAAGCCAATTCCTGTCATATTGCGGATGATCACGTTATCCAGTTGTAGGTCATTTCCCATTGGTGCATCCAGAGTTTCGGCCTGTATTCCGATGAATCCATTTTCGATAATGGCATGACTAATTTTATTGTCCACACTTCCTTCATTGATCCAAATCCGGTCCCACTGCCCGGGGATATCTTTGTAATAATCCTCGAGCCGGTCTCCCTGAAAATGAACAGGATTATTTTCAGTGCCTTCTACCTTAAGGCTTCCGCCTTTATAAACCCAAAGCCCTGAGTTGGCGTGAAAATGAACATCAGTGCCTTCAGGGATGGTTAATTCTGCAGTAGAATCAACTACGGCATGACCATATATTACATACGGTTTGGGGCTATCCCAAACAATGCTTTCCCCTTCTTTCGCAACAATGTTAAATGGCGGGAGGCCTTGAATATGCTGGTCGGCAACAATAAAATTAGCATCCTGTCCCCAGGCTACAAGTTTGATATCTTGCACTCGTCCATTGGTATTAAAAACAATCGAGTCCGTGATAATCATGGGCTGATCGGTATTATTCGGATCAACAGTTACCTCGGCAAATATAAATAGACTGTCTTTTGCATTTAGGGTGACATCATTAAAGTCAGTGCCAGAAAGTCCATTTACATTAATACGGAATTGCGAATTATTTCCTTTGCCAAGGTGTATATTGGAGATTTTCAGATCTTCATCTTTGGGATTGTAAATTTTGAATTGATGTGTGGAAGAGCCAATGCTGGTAAAAACGGTGTCAAAAAGTACTGTATCCCGCGAAAACTTCAAATTCACGGGGTCTTCCAAAAATTCATCTTTTTCACAGCTTGTAAATACAAACAGCAGTCCTGAAAGCATAATTAACAAAAATGTCAGGAGTGGCTTAAAACTGTTTCTTTTTTTACTACTAATCAAATAAAATTTATTTATATGATCCATAATGGAATAGGTGTCTTAAAAATTAAAAGTTATTCATCAGGCTGACAACATCGTTATTTTATATCTGAAGTTTGATATTCAATGATATAAATAAACGCAAACATTATATGAATATTCTGTTTGCTATATTTAATTTAATCCATGAGTTTATAGCCTGTTTTTTTATCTTTCTTAATAGCCGGCAGTCCTTCTTTCATCCATTCAGGGATGGATTTATTTTTCAAATAATAATCAAAAAACTGCTTCATACGTATACTCAAATCCACTCTGTTTCCCCAGTGCCTGAGATTATGTTTGTCTTTATAAACGAGCAGATAAGTTTCTTTATTCAGTCGCCGTAATGCATTAAAAAATTCAATTCCCTGATACCAGGGCACAGCCCCATCGTTTGAATTATGCATCATAAGCAGAGGTGTTTCTACTTTGGGAGCATAAAACAGCGGGGAGTTTTCAATATAATGCATTGGTTTTTCCCAAAGAGAACCTCCGATGCGGCTTTGGGTTTGTTCATACTGGAATGCTCTGCTCACTCCGGAACCCCAGCGGATACCTCCATAAGCACTGGTCATATTTACAACAGGCGCTCCTGCCATTGCAGCAGAAAAGATATTGGTACGCGTTACCAGGTGAGCCACCTGATAGCCGCCCCAACTTTGTCCTTGCACTCCGATACGTTCCTTGTCAATATAACCCTTATCTAACATATGCAGTGTACCGCTGAGAACTGCTTCTTCGGAGCTTTCGCCGGGATATCCGGTTTTGTAATTTATGTCTGGTATAAAAATGATATAGCCATCGTTAATATAGCGTGTAAAATTGATTACCGAATGAGATGGTTTGGGAATATAGTGGTTGTGGATATTATCCGAATAACGCTCATAAAAATACACGATCATTGGATAATCTTTTTGAGGATCAAAGTTTTCAGGTTTATATATCAATCCTGAAAGGCTGTCTCCATTATTATCTGTCCAATTCGTGCTTTCTACAGAGCCCCATAAATAGTTTTTCTGCTGTGGATTGGCTTCGGATAATTTCGAAATCGATTGAAATGTGATGTCGGATAAAAATACCTCCGGGTAATCTTTGAAATTTCCTTTTCTGAAAATGATTTTTTCAGCGTTTTTTGCTTTTTTGAGTCCATAGTTTTTGAATGCACCGGTATGCAAAAGTTTCGGTTCATTAACCCTAGTGGTTGTACAAGTGGCATATCCGGCATTCTTATTTTGCCTGTTAAAAACAGAGAGTAACATTTCTTCCGGCAGATATTCTTTTTCCGGGTCCGTTTTGATATACCGAAAACGGATTTTCTTTTCACGGCCGGAATTATTCGTCAGGTTTATAGGTGATTTTTTACCGGAAGCATCTATTTTCCAGATATCATATTTGTCATAAATGTAAATGTTTCCTTTTTTATCCCAGCCTGCTGCTCCATAAGAACCGGGATTGATCGGCATGTCATGTCTTGTGTTATAAAAAGAAATATCCAGTTCTTTCGTTAGATTAATTTTCGTGTCTTTTTTTATGTTGTATGAATACCAACAACTGTCTTTCTCTTGATAATAGGCTATATATTTCCCATCCGGTGAAAAACGCACTTGTTTTGAATGCTTTTTTAAAATTCGTTTGCGCTTATTGTTTTTTAGGTTGATATGGTAGACATCCCTGTATCTTTTTCCTGTCCAGGAAACCTGTCTTTGATAGGGTTCGCGATTGAATCCGAACGCATGTGAACTATTGTTGTTTCTTAGTATTTTAGCCTGCTTTAATTTTTTGTTTTCAAGTTGCAAAAATTCCTCTTTTTTAAGGTCATAATATCCTTTGTAATCTCTTTTCTTTTCTTTTTTTAGTTCTTTTTTTTGTTGGGATTGGAGTTTTTTATCCTGCCAGTGCCATATATCTAAATTGTATTTTTCTTCTTTGGTAAGTGTATCTTCCGGTTTTTTTTCGGGAATGGGAGCGGTCTCAAATAAAATCCGTTCTCTGTTTTTTGAAAATTTCAGGTTGCTATGTTTTGAAATTTGCCATCCATCGGGGAGAAAGGCCGTTGTGCTGTCGGCTATCTTAGAGCCGTTTAAGAACAACTGAAAATCTTTTACTTCTGTAGTGTCACCGGTAAAGATAAAAGCATGTGCATCTCCTTTCCGGTCAGTTGCAATTTGTTTTATTTTTCCCGCCTTTTCAAAGATTTGTTTCGCTTCACGTGATTCTGTATCGAATTCCCAAAACCGGGCGGTATCTATTTTTTCTTCTTTATGTTTAATTTGTTGAGTAAAAATCAGCCTTTTCCCGTTTTTTGAAAATTTATAGCTTTTAACCTGAGAGAAGGTTTGTTTAAAGTCTGATCCCGGATGCCAGATGACAAGTTTTTTTCCTTGTTTTGTCGAGTTAGTGTCAGCCTGAGTAGTATCATTGGCTGTGCTATCCCGGGCTTTCTTTTGTTCTTTCCCCTTTTTTTCATGCAACCATGCAACCCAGTCGTTTTTTTCGTCCGGAGTTTTGAATGACTTTACTTCGGGAAACTTAACAATCGTATCCTGAATTACCAAAAAAATACCAAGGGAGTCGTTTGGGAACTTTTCTTTGGGGACATCATCTAATTTCATTTGCTTTAACGTATCGTAATGTGGTTTTATCCGGAAAGCAACAAAGGAACTGCCAGGTGATATTTTAGCCTTTTTGCCACGAGGAACAGAATCATGAAATGATTGAGCAGGGATGTGGATATGCAGGAAACCATCTCCTTTTAGCTTATTTACTTCATAAGTGATGAGTTTTCCATCATTACTAATTTGTGCATTTTGAATATTATTCCACTCATAATATACTTCAGGGACTTCAAATTTCTTCTGGCTAAACAGATTGGACGCCAATAATAATGCGGTAATAATAAATATAATCTTACGATACATAGCTTTTTTTTATGGGAGTACGAAAGAAACGAATTTCAATCAAAGATCAAAGAAGAATATGAAAATATTTTTTTGCAGACACAATGGAAACACTTAATCGATTAATCTGTTAACCTAATTCTATGAACAGATAGGTTAAATTTCTTATGGATTTACAAATAACAAAACATCAATTTTTGGTTACAGGTGCTTCCGATGGTTTCGGCCGGCAGGTAGTTGAGGCACTTGCATCAGAAGGGGCCAGGGTATTGGCAGTAGCAAGAAATGAAGAGAAGTTAAAGGAGTTATCAGATCGTTATCCGGGCTTGATAGAAACAATTCCCGGTGATCTTTTTGATGATGTATTTCTGAATAAACTGATTGCTAAATGCCAGGATAAACATTTACAAGGTGTATTTGTCAATGCAGGCGGGCCAACTCCTATGGGCTTTCAAGAGTCAGAAATAAGTGATTGGGATCAGGCATATCAGACAGTTGTTCGTTGGAAGATCAAGCTTGTCAAAGGATTATTACCTGTTTTTAAATCAAATGATTATGGAAGAATACTATTTCTGGAAAGTGCATCGCTTCGGCAACCAGTGTCAGATTTGGTGTTGAGTAATTCACTGCGGTTGGCGATTGCCGGAGCTGCCAAAACATTATCTCTTGAGGTTGCCGGTGATGGGATAACAGTTAATATTATTGCTCCCGGCTTTCATGAAACCAATGCAGTTGAACGTATCATTAGCAAAAAATCCGAAATGCAAAATATTTCGAAACAAAAAGCAAAGGAACAAATTACTTCAGGTATTCCGGTGGGGTTTGCCGGAAATCCTGCTAATCTGGCTTCATTAGCAACCTGGTTGTTATCACCATTTTCCGGATTTGTAACCGGACAAACGTATGTGATCGATGGTGGAAATAGCAGATCGATATCAATATAATGAAAAAAGTGTTTTGCTGATTTTAGGAGCAGATACGCTCAAGAGTAAATGGGTGCGGTTTTTCCCAAAATTGGAAAAGTTTGTAAGTTTTTTTCTTTTGTTTTATTTTGAATAAATATTTAATACATATATCGAAATACTGAATATCAGATACATTTTGTGATAAAAAGAACTCTATAATTAATAAAAGGGGACGAATTGGGAATAAAATTGTATTTTTTTTATCAAAAACTTGCAATTTGGTTGATTTTTTTTTATTTTTGATAATCGTAAATGGGGTTTGTGCAATATTATTATATTCAAGTTTATTTGTTGAATAATACATCCGGATATTATTCCGGGCAAAGAAAGGAAGTAAAAAACAATAAAATAAAGGTATGGCATAAATGCTCAACGTTAGTTAATGATAAAAAGAGATCATAATAAAAAGTACAATTTGGTTTAATAAATAAGTAATTTATGAAGCATGTTTACATTTAGTTTATTGCAAACATCAACCTTGAAAACAAGTGCGAATCATAGAGCCCCCGACACGATGGAGGCTGATGCTGGTGAGCAAAGTATTCCCCAACAGAGTACCCGAGAAAAATTAGTGCTTGATGAATGTGGTGTGCCAGCCACTTATTATATCAAAAGATTTGTGGATTATACTAATCCCCAAAATCTGATTGTTTCTACAACAAGCCGGTTTAATATTCTCAATAATGATTTGTCAGGTTATCAGGCGATAGTGAACATACAGCGCATAAACAATATACGCCGGATCCAGAAAAACAATGATGCCGTCTGATTTCAAATGCGCCATGGCCGCATCACTGTAAACAGCACTGCCGCCCGTGGCAATCACATGATTTTTGATCTTC
>JBNJGZ010000011.1:28011-31131 GCA_051748065.1 Bacteroidota bacterium | reverse complement strand
GGTTCATCGATCATGCCCGGCAAAGTGAATCCTACGCAAGCCGAAGCACTTACCATGGTGTGTGCACAAGTTATGGGGAACGACGTAGCCATCAATGTCGGAGGCATGAACGGACATTTTCAGTTGAATGTTTTTAAACCCGTTATGATCTACAATTTCCTCCAGTCAGCAAGGTTATTGGGTGACGCAAGCCAAAGCTTCTCTGACCGCTGCGCAGCAGGTATAGAACCGAATTATAAAAATATTGAAAAGAACCTGCGCAATACATTGATGCTTGTTACTGCATTAAATTCACATATCGGTTATGATAATGCTGCTACAATTGCAAAAAAAGCTCACGAAGAAAATCTTACCCTGCGTGAAGCTGCTCTCGACTCCGGGCTGGTTACAGCAGAACAATTTGACGAATGGGTTGATCCCGAAAAAATGGTATAAGCAAAATAGTGTCCGGGTATAATGTCCGATTTCTGCGTTGTTGCTCGAATTTAAAACAGTCATCCCGTATTTTAATAGTTCACATTATCAAATGACGATTAGAGCTATGAAAATATATTGCGGATTTTAGTCCATAAGATGGTAACGAGATTAAATCCCAGCGACGATGTGCCGGGAGATTTCTCAGCCCTGAAACCCTCGCTGACGCTCGGGTTTCAGGCTTCGAAATGACAGATTGTATGTTATGAGGATGGAGACTTTTTCGAAGCGGAGCGGAGAAAAAGCCGACAGAGAAATCTCCCGGCGAATAGTCGCGACATTTATTGAAAATTTTTCCGTTGTTTATCGTTACCTGTATGGGGCCATTTTATAACTCTGCGGTTTATACTAATCCATAATTGCCTTTATCAATACAAAACAAAACCCTCTCATTTGTATATTTCAATCGGGCCTACTGTTGATAAAATCTTCACGCCCCCGATAAATGCGCAGTTTACTCAGGTAAATGAGCAATTTTCGGGCAAGCGTAACGCAGTAAATGGGACTTTATGGACAGAGACTAAATAAGAGTACATAGCTTAAAAACTTTGATCTATGTACTCTTTTGTTCTATTTTATTCAAAAACGCGGCGATGCCTGTAAATTGCTTCTTTACTCATTTCTTTTAATACCGAAGCAGCATTGAGTATCATCGCTTCAGAAGGCGGGAATGGAACAGGTTTTACGCCCAGCTTTTCTTTAGTCTCTTTGGATAACGCATCAATGTTTCCATTTGTCTGAATATATTCATGTTCAAAATGCCATTCTGCCGTAACCGGATCTGTTTTTATCACCTGATCGGAACCGGCTTCAATAAATTCCAGTCTTCCTTTGATAGTTGTATGTTTCCTCATCCGGGTTTCCAAAACATCGCAGGATATTGTTTTGGTTTTCTTTGTTTTTATATCGTTGCCCAGGCTGTCTTTCTTAACATTGCCATTTTCATCATATTCATACTCCCATCCATCATCAACAGTTTTGGTTTCCGTAGATTCCGACTGCTTGACCTGTTCCGGTGAAACCATTATTGCTTTTAATTTCAGATCAATATAGTAGTCATAATTAACTCCGTCTCTTGCCTGGGTATCGTAATTTTTCCATTGGGAATTCAAGTCTGCCATACTGATTTTAAAAAGTTCATTTTTAAATCCTTCCGGCAATGGAGTTCGCGAATTGTTGGTCATTGTAAAAAGCACCTGTGTCTGCCCTTTTGCTAATGCATGCTGAAGTAGCTGATCCGTATCTTTGTATGATGGCATGATACGCTGAACCCGTTTTAACTCATTATATGCTTTGCGGGCATCGAACCGGGAGTCCGATTTGAGAAGCTTACGGGCATGAGCATATAAATATTCGGCAGCCTTTTTCTGAGCATTGATTTTTTCCTGCGCATAATCTTTATAGGTAAAATCAATTCTATCAAGCACTTTATTCGGTAGTCGTCTTACTCTGGTTTGACGATTTTCCATCTGCTCATAAATATGGTATATCTCCTCGAAGACAGAAGGCTGACCGGTCATTCTTAATTCTTTTATCCGCTTTTCATCTTCTTCCATAGCCATGTGATAGGCTTTTTTCAAAACGCCTATTTCATTTGTTTTATCCGGTTTACGGGATAGTTTTTTTACGGATTTCTCAATCGCCTTATCGTATTGTCCTCTCTGTAAATACTTTTTTGAGGACACACACCCTGCCAAGCTGAGAATAAGAAGAAATAGAAGTATACGTTGCGCCATGGTTCCTTTTTTTTGATTTATCACAAATTCCAGGCCAAATTCTCCACTTACCAATACTTTTATGATAAGAGCAAAAAAGGGCGTACAATTATATTCTGTAAAAATATTCAAAAAAATCATTTAACTTCATTCAATACACTTGACATTTTATCCGTTTTTTAATATTTATGTAAAAACTTTTATTATGGATATTCAAATCAGAGATCGATTAATGGAATATTGGGAAAAATATTTTCCCAATACAGAATTACCACTTGTATTTTTCTACACAAACATTCCGGAAGTGCCGCCGGCAAAGACACCATCAGGTCATCGCTGTATTTTTGCAGACATCAATAAAGTACGCAAAGGGGAATCATTGGCATTTTATAAAGATAACATTGGTTGCGGTGGTGGCCAAAAATATGCCGGATATCGCTCAGGCATGACCTCCACATTTCCCTATTTCCTTTCTTGTGGCATTGAGGGAGAGCTTGAAGGGGAACGCTATAAAAAAGACCCGGAGTTAGTCAAAGAAATGATGGATGGATTTCCCGAAATTAAAGCCGGCGATAAATCGCTTGTCTTTAAGCGCTGGGATAAATTAACAGAAAATGACCGGCCGGAAGTTGTGATCTGTTATGCTAACCCTGATGCTATTTCCGGTTTGTTTATGTTAGCCAACTACGACCGGCCCGGGAACAATAATGTGATCAGCACAATGGGATCAGGCTGTTCACAAACGATCTTGTATCCCTATCTGGAAAAGGAAAAAGAAGAACAAAAAGCCTTTTTGGGTATGTTTGATCCATCTGCACGTCCCTTTATAGAAGAAAAACTACTTTCTTTTGCTACACCCTTTAACCGGTTTGTTCAAATGATAAAGAATATGGACGAAAGCTTTTTGATCACCAAAACATGGGATACGATT
>JBNJGZ010000011.1:0-27911 GCA_051748065.1 Bacteroidota bacterium | reverse complement strand
GAAAAACTACTTTCTTTTGCTACACCCTTTAACCGGTTTGTTCAAATGATAAAGAATATGGACGAAAGCTTTTTGATCACCAAAACATGGGATACGATTCGCAATCGTATGAAGAAAAACGCTACTTAGGATGTAAATATTCCGGCATCTTACCCCGGGTCATAATTCTGTAGCACAAACGATTAACATATTTTTTCGGTTTCCCCTGTCATTAGGCCTAAATTCATTATTTTCGCAGCGTTTTAAATCGGGTATTAATGCACACGGAGAAGAGATAAAAAGTAATGTGGTCGAATTTAGTTGCCTTAATTTTAAGAAACAGACTTGCAAATCTTATTGTCATTGGATTGATAACTATTTTTCTGGGTTACCACGCTCTGAATATAGAGATATCCTATCACATGACACGGATGTTGCCTCAAAACGACAGCGCGAGCATCCATTATCAAAATTTTAAAGAAGAATTTGGTCAGGATGGGACATCCATGTTCATTGGCATCCGGAATAAAAACCTGTTTCAGTTAGACCAATATAATGCTTATTACGATTTAAACAAAGAAATACAAAGTCTCGAAGGAGTTTCGGAAGTACTATCGGTAACACGTTTGTTTTCTTTAAAGAAAAATCAGAAAAAAAAATCATTCGATTTTTATAACGTAGTTAGCAATAGGCCGGATAGTCAAAAAGAATTGGACTCCATAAAAAAGGAAATTTACAATTTACCTTTTTACAAAGACAAGCTGTATAATCCGGATAATAATACGGCTTTAGCCATGGTTTTTCTGGATCAGTCCAAACTCAATTCCAAAAGCCGTGTAGCTTTAATTCAAAACATTAAAAAAATTACGGATGCTTACGGACAGGTAAATAATGTAGAAGTCCATTATTCCGGTCTACCTTATATACGGACAAAAATCACACAGAAAACAGAAAAAGAGATTTTTCTGTTTGTAATACTTGCTTTACTCATAGCCTCTACTGCGTTATTTTTATTTTTTCGTTCATTCAAGGCAGTTTTCTTTCCCTTAATCATCGTTATTACCAGCGTAATCTGGCTGATGGGCTTAATTGAACTACTGGGATTTAAAATCACTATGCTATCTGCTATTCTTCCTCCTTTGATTATTATTATCGGGGTGGAGAATTGCATCTTCCTTCTAAATAAGTATCATCAGGAATTCAAAAAACACGGGAACAAGATAAAATCCCTTTCCCGCATGGTTCAACGCGTGGGAAATGCTACATTCTTAACAAACTTAACTACAGCAACCGGTTTTGCCGCTTTTTTAATCACTGGAAACAGATCGTTGATGGAATTTGGTTTAGTTGCTTCCATCGGAATTATGTTTGTGTTTTTACTTTCCTTATTCCTGATCCCCATATTCTTCAGCTATATTGATCCACCAAAAATCAAACACACCAAACATCTTGATAACCCATTCACAAAAAATGTGCTTAAACATATTGTCAACTGGGTTCGAAAAAACAGAACATTAATCTATTTAACTTCCGGAGTGCTTATTATTATCGGCATTATTGGCATGAATCAACTGCAAACAAACAGTAAGGTTGTCGATGATCTTGCCAAAAAGGATGTTTTATATAAGGACATGATGTTTTTTGAAAATCAGGTTGGTGGTGTGCTTCCTTTTGAAATTACGATTGACACTAAAAAACCCAAAGGCTTGCTTCAATTACGCAACCTGCAAAAAATGGACCAACTCCAGGATACACTGGCAGAATACGAAACATTTTCATCTCCTCTTTCTTTGGTTGAAGTTGTGAAGTTCAGCAAGCAAGCATTTTTTAATGGAAAACCGGCATTCTATAGTTTGCCGAACAATCAGGAAAAAAACTTTATCCTTTCCTATCTTCCCTCCATGGACAATGCTGAGAACAGCTTACTGGACAATCTTGTTGACAGCAACCTGCAAAAAACAAGAATTAGTATACAGATTGCCAATTTAGGAACTGACGAGGTCAAAAGGATAAAAGAAGATCTGAGACACAAGACCAACGAAATCTTCCCTCCCGCCGATTATGATGTTCAGTTTACAGGGAGCAGTATTGTATCCCTGAAGGGATCGGATTATATGATCAAAAACCTGAAGCAAAGTCTGCTGTTGGCCATCGTTATCATAATACTGCTCATGACACTTTTGTTTAACTCATTTAAGATGGTCTTCATTTCTATGCTGCCCAATCTTTTTCCTTTGTTGTTGACATCTGCTTTGATGGGATTTTTGTCTATTCCTGTAAAACCATCTACAATATTAATTTTTAGTGTGGCTTTGGGAATATCTGTAGATAATACAATCCACTTCTTGTCAAGATATCGCATGGAGCTAAAGATGAACAACTGGTATATAAAACCATCTGTTTATCAAGCCTTGATAGAAACCGGATATAGCATGATCTATTCCTCTATCGTATTATTCTTTGGTTTTATCATTTTTTCCATGTCTTCATTCGGAGGGATCGAAGCCATGGGGCTTCTGATATCCTTTACATTAATTGTTGCAGTCCTTTCAAATCTGTTATTATTACCTTCTTTGTTGTTAACGCTCAACAAATTGGTAACAACAAAAACTTTTCGAAATCCTTTTCTTAAAATCTTTAACAAACCATCGGATTTAGAGGAAGACAACATAGATTAAACCGGATTACTATAGATTATTCAGGGATTATTAGAATTAATTCCATAATTTTTTCTACTTTTATAGCAACCTTTTAAAAACGCTCGACTATGAAAGGAATAATATTAGCCGGAGGTTCCGGAACAAGACTAAAGCCTCTCACTCAATCAATAAGCAAACAGCTTATGCCGGTTTATGACAAGCCCATGATTTATTATCCTTTGTCTATACTTATGATGACCGGAATTAAAGATATTTTGATCATATCCACTCCTGAAGACTTACCAAATTTTGAAAAACTTTTGGGCACAGGAGAGCAATTGGGCTGTAAATTTAGTTATAAGGAACAGAAAGAGCCTAATGGTTTAGCGCAAGCCTTTGTTTTGGGCGAAGAGTTTATTGGGAATGATAAGGTAGCGTTGGTTTTAGGTGACAATATTTTTTACGGAAACGGTCTGAGCCAGGTATTGCAAGAAAACAGAGACCCGGAAGGGGGCGTGATATTTGCCTATCATGTGAGCAATCCGTCAAGTTATGGTGTAGTAGAATTTGATAAAAACAACAAGGCTATCTCCATAGAGGAAAAGCCAGAACAGCCTAAATCGAACTATGCCGTTCCGGGATTGTATTTTTACGACAATTCCGTAGTAGACATAGCCAAAAATCTTAAACCAAGTGCCCGCGGCGAATATGAGATTACAGATGTTAACCGCCATTACCTTGATCAGGGTAAGTTAAAGGTAGGAATTATGAACCGGGGAACAGCCTGGTTAGATACCGGAACATTTGCATCTTTACAAAGTGCCGGCGAATTTGTGAGGGTTATTGAGGAACGCCAGGGCTTAAAAATAGGTTGCATCGAGGAAATTGCCTATCGAATGGGGTATATTGATAAAAAGCAACTTCGTCATTTAGCAGAACCATTATTAAATAGTGGATATGGTGATTATTTGTTAAATTTGGCTGAACAAATTTAATACGAAGTTTAATCAAACAGCATAAATACTTGGATTACAAAAAGGCAATAATGCCCGGGACATTTTACTTATTTAATTAAATTAAGGCATAATATGAGCGTACTAAATAAATATTCCGACCGTGTTGACAGGGCAATATCAGAAATAACCATTCCGGAAAAGCCGGATGGCTTATATGAGCCGATCCGGTATACCATGGACTCTAAAGGAAAACGTCTGAGACCTGTAATCACACTGATGGGTTGTGATTTGTTTGATGGAAACATTAGCAAAGCTTTACCGGCAGCAATTGGTATGGAAATATTTCATAATTTCACCTTGCTTCATGATGATATTATGGATAAGTCACCCATGCGCCGTGGTAAACCCAGCGTATATAAAAAATGGGATGTCAATACGGCAATCCTTGCCGGAGATACGATGTTTATCTATGCCAACGAACAGGTATGCAAAACGGATAACAGATATCTTAAGAATGTATTGGCAGAATTCAATAAATTAGCCAGGGAAGTTTGCGAAGGCCAGCAATATGATATGGAATTTGAAGCCAGTAATAACGTTTCCATCGCCGATTATATCCGTATGATAAGGTTAAAAACAGCTGTATTAATTGCCGGAAGTCTCAAGATTGGAGCCATTATTGCAGGTGCCTCTCCGGATGATCAGGAAAAATTATATCAATTCGGGATTAACATTGGTATTGCGTTTCAACTTCAGGACGATTATCTGGATGTTTTTGGGGATGCAGAATTCGTAGGAAAACAAATCGGAAATGACATCGTTACGAACAAAAAGACCTACCTTTATCTGAAAGCCTTGGAGATAGCAAAAGAAAACACAAAACATTCGCTAAAAGAAACATACAATTCAAACAACGAAAGTCCTGAACAAAAGGTAGATGCTGTAAAGAAAATTTTCAACCATCTGAAAATAGATCAAATAGCAAAGGATGAAATGGAAAAATATTTTCACTTAGCAAATAAATCGTTAGAAAGTATCAATGTAAGGGATGAAAGCAAAAATGAACTCCGGGAATTTGCCTTTAATCTGAAAGACAGAAATAGTTAAAAGGTTGCCCCAAAGTTCTGTTAGTTTCTTTATGGCCTGTCTTCAAATTTTTTTAATAAAAAATTACAGCAAATAACCTTAGCGGAGCAGAATAACAGACCCTTTCAATTGTCGTTTGTCTCCGTTTTTTGAAGTAAATTCCAAATAGTAAACATAGGTTCCGGCCGGTGCTTTTTCTCCTCCAACTCTTCCGTCCCAGCCTTCTGAAGGATCTTTGCTAAAATAAACTTCCTGGCCGTAACGATTGTAAATCCGGAACCGATAATATGACAAATCAACATAAACATTAAAAGGCTTGAAAACAGGATTTTGGCCGTCCGGCGTAAAGGCATTCGGAATGTATATTTCTGACTCCTGACGAATAAGGATCCGGTTTGACAAGCTTGAGTCCTGTATACCAAAAGAATTCACAGTACTTTCACGGGCTTTTACATAATAGTAGAAATCACCAGTGGTAGGATAAAGAGCAGAAACATCATCTTCATAGGTTCCCCCATTATAAAACAGGTCTTTTTCAATAGCCTGATAATCCGGCTCCTGTTTTTCGCGACGATAAATATCATATTTGGAAGGCATGCCTTCCCAGCCATCAAACTCATTCCATATTAAGCGATTTTTCATAAAATCGATATTTGCCTCCTCTAACAATATATTATTAACAACATTGGATTCGGTAGTTTCTTGTCCGCAACTATCCACAGCAAAAGCCTGGTAATAATAAACAATGCTATCACTATCGGCTGTTTTATCCTGGTAATCAAATTCTTTAGATCCGCCCCAAGGTATCGTATCAATAAGTTTGTAATTGGACCCTATTTGTTGCGAACGATAAATATGAATACCCTGTACAATATTACTTGTATCAACAACTCCGCGTAATTCAACGGCACCATTACCGTGATTCACTGAGGCAGAGGAAAGATAAATGTATTCCGGCCCGGGTGGCATCGTATAATAAAAACATTGTTCACAGGTAGATGAAGTCCTGTTTCCCTGGTAATTATAAGCTCTCACATAATAACAATATTTGGTGCTGTCCGTGAGGTTACTATCAACCAACTGCGTCTGCCCGGGCGGCAGCACATCTATAACCTGATAATTTCCACCATTAGTACTTCTATAAACTCTGTATTCTTTTAAAGAGTCTTTCATGTTGATATACTCATTCCAGTTCAGCTCTGCTTTTAAATCACAAATACTATAACCCAGATCAAGCACTATATTTTGATGATTTTTACCGGAAGAACTTGTATTCCAGCAGCTATCAAAAGCAAGTACATTATACAACTCCTGATCTGTGCATCCATCCGATAATGTATCAATAAAATGATTGTTTTCCACTCCATAAAGTGTATCTAAGGGCGTCCAAAGGTTATTTATTTTTTTGTATATGATGTACCCCCAGGTATCCTCTATGGAATTTTTATTCCAAGTGATATTAATACCATCAGCCAATACAGAAACACTATCAATCTCAGGTGTATTTGGAGATATTTTGTCTTCAAATGTACCTCCGTCAATATCTGATTGTGAAATACAGAAAGAAGATTCCGGAAGTCTTATTTGATAAGATACTTCTCCCTGGCAAACCGTAATTGTATCCGTATAATTCAATGATTGAACTGAGTCTTCTAATTTCCAGGCGGAACCATTTTGCTTTTTATAAATATGATAGTATGGTAATCCTGATGAGTTCTTAAATCCGGGATCGTTCCAGGAGAGTTGTGCCACGCCATTGGAAGAGCCGGGATTGGTAACATCCAGATCAATTGTTTGAAACGTATCTCCTGCTACCTCCATATAAGTTCCGGTTTGTACTTCGGATACCGTACTCATATAGTAGTAACTACCGGGAATTGCCTGTGCTGATATATCCTGATAGTTAGTTAATGATCTGTCCCAGATTGTATCAACCAAATCAAAAGTTCCTGTAGCACTTTGATTACGGTATAGAATATAACAATGAAATGAAGCCGTCGGATCCGGCACTGTCGCCCAATAAGCCTCTACATGGCCGGTATCCTGCATAGAAAGACATTTCATTTCAGGAGCCGGTAATGTATCTCCTAAAAGTTTTTGAATATTGGATTCAGCAGATGCCAACGCTTCCATGTTGTTCTCAACAGATGCATGTAGCATAAGAACAAACAGGAAATGAACAAATAGAAGTACGTGGCGCTTAACATTCATTCGTATATTTTTAGAATTTCCCGGATACCACTTCGTTTATGTGGTCCAATGAAAAATATTTGTCAGCTAATTCTTTTATGCGATCACTGTCAATATTTCTTATTTTTTCAAGAAACTGTGAATAATAATCTGCCGGTAGCCCATGATCGGACAGTTCTATAAAAGAATCCAACTTATCAAAATCTTTCTCTAAAGAGCGAATGATTTTGCCGGGCAGATAATTTTTTATTAGATTAATCTCTTGATCACCAACCGCTGTATTCTTTAATAATTCTATCTCTTTATATATTTCGTCCAGGGATTGCCTGGTATATTCAGAACCAACCTCGGTGGCAATCAGCCACATTCCGGTTTGTTGTGTACTGACAATAGCAGACCCTATACCATAGGTAAATCCCTTTTCTTCTCTTAGGTTTTTCATTAATCGAGACCCAAAATATCCGCCTAAAAAGGTATTCAGTATTTTGAGTTCGATAAAATCAGAATGGTTCCTGTTCCCTGTTTTCCATCCTAAACGTATAGCAGACTGCACTGCGTTTTTGTGATGAACATGAAGTTCCTTTCTTTCGTTTTCAGGAATCTCAGCCTTTGTAAAGTGATGTACCGCTTCATTTTTCAATGAATCCGTGATTTTACCAAGGGATTTCTGAGCTTCATCACGAGTAATCCCAGAAACAAATATTCGCATATATCCTTTTGGAACAACATTTTGATAATACTTACGAACATCATCTAAATCAAGTTGATGAAAAGCATTGATATCCGTTTTGTGCCCATACGGATGATTCTCACCAAATAACAAAGGCTTCATTTCATTTTGAGTCTCATAAGCTCTCTTTTGGATATTGGTTTTGAATTGTGCACGCAGCTTATTGACTTGTTGTTTGAATTCTTTTTCCGGAAAAACCGGATTATGGATTATCTCACCTACCAGTTCCACCAAAGGCTGAAAATCTTTTTTCAGGCCGGTTAGTTTAATGGAAATAAAATCATGTTCCACAACTGGCATTAAAGAAGCGCCGTAAAAATCAATTATTTGAGCAATTTGGTCAGAACTTTTATTCCTGGTCCCTTGCAAAAGCATTTTTGCCAGCAGTTGTGCCTGTAGCGGTTTATCTTCTGCAGCTATTCCTCCATTAATTCTTACAACCAACTTAAATAAATTGGATTCTCTTCCTTCCGCGTAATATACCGGCGTATCCCGGTACATTTTAAACATATCGAACACCAAAGGCTTTACGCTCCGAACCTGATGTATTTCGGGAGCTATTGATCGATCTAATTCCATGATTTTTCTGTTTGCTATCTAATTAACGTAAGAGTACCGGTCTTTGTTTTAGTTTCTCCTTCAACACCGGTATAAACAATGCGGTAAAGATAAACGCCTGGAGTTGCGGGGCGGTTATTATAATCTCCATCCCAGCCTTCATTTATGTCCCTGGATTCGTATACTATAACGCCATTTTTGTTCATGATTTGAATATGAAAATCTTCTATGGCAACACCATAAGCTTTGAATTTATCATTATATCCATCTGAATTCGGGCTAAAAGCATTGGGCACATATAATGCTCCACATTCTTTAATTCCTACTTTAAAATCATGAACAACCTTTTCCTGTTCTGTTTTCCAAACAGTAACAGTATATTTTTCGTCTTGCTTAGGTTGTACTGAAATCAAACTATCACTACTTCCATCAGACCACTGGTAATTAGCGCCTCCGCTGGCCCAAAGTGTTGTTTTCTCTCCTGCACAAATAACTTTATCTTCAGAAAACTTAATCTTTTGAGTGGTATCTTCTGATAGTTCTTTGTTTTGCACAGCGAAAGTTTTTCTTACAGAGTCATAGTTATACAATGAGCCGGAAGAAGATGTTTCTAGTTCAGGTTGACTTTTCTGAATTGCTAAACTTTCTGATGACAATTTTGCTTCCTGACGGTTTATCGGCTGTATCTCTTTGATATTGTCTTTTTTTAAATCTTTTTTTTGTTCAGCTACATTTGTTGTTTCATCAGATTTTGGCTGCTCCTGCTTTTCCTCTTGGGATTTTCTTTCATCTTGTTTCGTGATATTTTCTTTTTCTGAAATTTGCTCTGGCTTTTCACGGTCTTCAGCTTCTTTTTTTATTGTTTCAGCAGGTTCTTCTACCATTTCCTGAGAAGCTTTTTCCGGGGCTTGGGTGGACTTATCCTGATCGCTGAAAGCAAAGAAATAGACGGCAGCAGCTACAATCACAGCTCCTGCTGCTGCTATCCACCAATTCGAAATACCCGTTGACGGGGCTGAAGGAATTTTAGATTCAATATTATCCCACACATGATCCGGTGGAACTTCCCGGTATCCGTCCAGTTTATCTTTAACAAATTTTCCTATATGATCGTATTCTTTCATTTTCTTTCTTTCTCCTGGTCTTCTATTAATTTACGAAGCATTTTCCGTGCTTTTAGCAATTGGGTCTTTGATGTATTCTGCGTAATGCCTAATTTGGCAGCTATCTCTTTATGAGAATAACCTTCAATATCAAACATATTAAAAACCGTTCTATAACCCGGAGGTAATTCCTGCACTAAAGCCAAAATATCTTTGGCTTGCAAATCTGCATACATGTCTTTATTGGAAGGCAAAATATCGGAAATCTCATCTATATCCTGATGATATAGACTTTTTAAATTTGCTCTATAATGGTTTAATGCTGTATTAACCATAATTCTTTTCATCCAACCTTCCAATGAACCTTCGCTCCGGAATTTTTTTATATTATCAAAGATCTTTATAAAGCCTTCCTGCAAAATATCCTCCGCACTTTGTCTGTCATGGCTATAGCGCATACACACAGTCATTAGTACCGGAGCATATTGATCAAACAATAACTTTTGATACTTTTTATCTTTCCTGATACATCCCTTTATAATTTCCTTTTCAGAAGCCATTGTTTTCAGGTATATGACAGATGATAAGTCGAAAAGGTTGTCTTATATTCAAAAATCTCATCAACTTTATTTTGCCTTGTAGAATAATGTATTTTGATTGGTCTCTGCAAATATTCGTTTACACTCTCTATGCAGTTGTTGGGGAGTTATAGCTTTATAATAGTCGACTTGTCTTTCATACAATTCAACATCGCCGAGTAGTTCATAAAACGAGAAATTCATAGCCTTTTCCAGCACGCCGGTCTTTTCTTCTTCCATTCTTAGCAAGGCTTTATTTTGAGCTTTTTGCAATTCTTCTAAAGGTATTTCATTTTTGGTTATCTTTTTTAACTCTTTATCAATACCCTGATTTGCTTTTTCAATATCCGCATCATCATTCACTTTCCCGGCAATAACAAGCAATCCCGGATCAATATCTCCTGAAATATACGCATCTATCTGGGAAAATAACTCCTTGTTTTTCACCAGCTCTTGTTTTAAACGGGAAGATTCTCCATTGGCAAGAATGTCGGAAATTAAATCATGAACATAGTACTTTTCAGATAATCTTTCGGCCATGTGGTATGTTCTGACAATCATTGAAGAAGGCACCTCCCGTTCAACCTCCTGAAACCGGGGCTCTTTTTGCTCAGGTTCCGTAGGTAATGAACGCTCGTAATGAACAGGTGCCGGCGAAATATCATCAAACCACTTTTTGACAAGCTGAAAAACTTTGTCTTCTTCCATAGGTGAAGCAATCGCTAACACAGCATTATCCGGAGCATAAAACGTTGAATAAAAATTCAATGCAATATCGCGATCCACTTTTTCAATATGGGAAATCTCTTTGCCGATCGTCGGCCATTTATAAGGATGCACTTTATAGCTCAGCTCTCGTGCTATTGACCACACATCGCCATAAGGTTGATTCAAATACCTTTGTTTAAATTCTTCAATCACGACACTTTTCTGAATATCCAGTTTTTCCTGCGTCAATTTCAAAGCCTTCATCCTGTCTGACTCAAGCCAAAGCGCTGTTTCCAGGTTTACTGCCGGCAAAGTAATATAGTAATTGGTTATATCATTATTTGTAAAAGCATTATTTTCACCTCCGGCAACTTCCAGTTCCCGATCAAATATCGCTATATTTTCGGAGCCTTCAAACATCAAATGTTCAAACAAATGTGCCAGCCCTGTAATATCAGGGTCTTCATCTCTGGAGCCCACGTTATACATCATATTTACAGCAGCGATATCTACTTGTTTGTCTCTATGAACCAATACTTTTAGTCCATTATTCAAATTATATTTTTTATATGGTACCATAATGCTATTTTATTCTTACAAAATTAATCATTCCCTTGTAAACATGATAACCAATTCGTCATTGTTTTGCTTATTCTAACAACATACACTCAAGCGATCGTCATTATTTTTACAACTTATACATACAAATATCTTATGTTACAAGAGTCATAATTATTAATGTAAGTTGCCTGAGGTTCGATTTCTTTGACAAAATGAAACAACCAAAATAAAACACCCTCTACAACTAATGTAGTGATTATTATAAAAACAATTTTTAACAGTTTATCGGTGAGATATATAATCAATTGAAAAATAAAAATATTACTTTTGCTATGTTAAATTAATCTTTTTGATAAGAACAATTAAAAATATGAAAATATGAAACGAGATGATCTAATATTTGACCTGATTTCTGAAGAGAAAGAGCGTCAAATGAATGGCCTTGAACTAATTGCTTCTGAAAATTTCGTCAGCGAACAAGTATTGGAAGCTATGGGCTCGGTTATGACCAATAAATATGCTGAAGGTTACCCGGGCAAACGGTATTACGGAGGCTGCCAGGTCGTTGACAAAAGTGAAGAACTTGCCATAGAACGGGCTAAAAAGCTTTTCAATGCAGAATATGCCAATGTACAACCTCATTCCGGGGCACAAGCCAATGCTGCCGTAATGTTTGCCGTACTTAATCCCGGAGACACCTTCATGGGACTGGATCTTGCGCACGGAGGCCACCTATCTCACGGCGCACCGGTAAATCTTTCCGGAAAGCTGTACAATCCTGTTTCCTATCATGTGAAAGAGGAAAATGGATTATTGGACTATGATGAAATGGAAGAGATTGCCCGTAAAGAAAAACCCAAAATGATCATTGCCGGTGCTTCAGCATATTCCCGCGATTGGGATTATGCCCGTATGCGTAAGCTTGCCGATGAAATTGGTGCACTGTTAATGGCCGACATCGCCCATCCGGCCGGATTAATTGCCCGTGGATTACTAAATGATCCTGTAGAACATTGTCATATTGTTACAACAACAACACACAAAACTCTACGTGGCCCAAGAGGAGGACTTATTCTGATCGGAAAAGATTTTGAAAACCCATGGGGAATATCCACTAAGAAAGGTACTGTCAGAAAAATGTCCTCGCTGATCAATTCAGCAGTTTTCCCCGGTCAGCAAGGAGGACCGCTGGAACATGTTATCGCTTCTAAAGCTGTTGCGTTCGGTGAAGCTCTTTCGGATGAATTTATGGACTATGCATTACAAGTAAAGAAAAATGCTCAGGCTATGGCTAAAGCCTTTATAGACAAAGGGTATAAGATCATTTCCGGGGGTACTGATAATCATTTAATGCTAATTGACCTGAGAACTAAGTTCCCTGATATTACAGGAAAAGAAGTAGAAAACACGTTAGTAAATGCAGACATTACCATCAACAAAAATATGGTTCCGTTTGATTCACGTTCGCCATTTCAAACTTCCGGATTACGTGTAGGCACTTCGGCCATTACAACAAGGGGCTTAAAAGAAGATCACATGCCTGTTATTGTAGATTTAATTGATGAGGTCATCACCCATATTGACGATGAACAAGTCATTAATAAAGTAAAAAATAAAGTTAATGAGATGATGAAAGAATTCCCTTTATTTGCTTATTAATGAGTGAATGTTTTTATACATACAAAGAAAAGGCTGTCTTTCGCAAAAGACAGCCTTTTTTCTTAAATGCTATATTTTCGTTTTCGCATTATTTTTCTTCGGGCCACCAGCTATCAACCATAACTTTGTTACCCATGTACCATTCTTTGGCAGCTACTTCTTCATCATCACCTTTATCAATAGCTTCCATCAGTTCATAAAGTTCATTTTCCTGAAGGTTAAAGTTTGAAAAGAATTTTTCCAATGTTGGAAAATCTTTCTTAAAGCCTTCTCTGGAAACGATAGCACAAACATCTTTTGGATAGATGTCTTTTGGATCTTCAAGATATTTAAGATCATAATCAGCCCACATGTAATGAGGCTTCCATCCAGTAATTACAACAGGATCTTTATTATCATAAGCTTTCTCAAGAGCAGCCATCATAGCCGGGCCACTGGAAGTAACCTGTTCAAGGTCGAGGTCATACTCTTCAATAGCTTTTTCGGTATTTCTGTGGATACCAGCACCACTTCCAATACCGATAATTTCGCCATCAAGTTTATCAACATGCTCATTCAATTCTTCAATAGAATTGATATCAACATATTCAGGAACAACAAGACCAGTAGTACCATTACTAAATGATTCTCCTACTTTAACAAGTTGCTCACCATATTTCTCCCAATAATCTTCGTGTGTATGGGGCAACCATGCATCAAGAAAGAGGTCTGCATCACCTTTGGCCAATGATGCATAGATTGGTCCCGGTTCAATGGGAGTAATTTTCACATCATATCCTTTGTCCTGCAATACTACTTTTGCAAGATTAGTAAAGGCAACACCTTCTGCCCAATTCGGATAAAGAATTTCTAAGGACTTTTTATCCTCTCCTCTTTTTCCTTTTCTGCCGTCTTCGGCTTTTTGTCCGCCACCATTGCAGGCGGTCATTGCGATAAGGGCAACGCCCATAAACATCGCAAGAATTGATTTTAAGTTCATTTTTCTCATAGCTAATTTTGGTTTTAAGTTATTTCTATTTGATTAATATATAAATTATTTTTTCGGTGCCAATGCTTGCGTGGCCCGGTCAAGGAAAATAGCCAGTATAACGATACCAAGCCCGGCTTCAAAACCGAGGCCGACATCGGCTTTTAGAATTCCTTTATATACAGCTTGTCCCAATCCAGCAGCGCCAACCATAGAAGCAATAACAACCATGGATAGTGCCAACATAATCACCTGGTTTACACCTGCAAGAATAGTAGGCATAGCCAGAGGGATTTGTACTTTTAATAGCAACTGCTTTGGAGTAGCGCCAAAGGACTTGGATGCTTCCACAACATCCGGAGCAACACCACGAATACCTAAATTAGTAAGGCGTACTGCCGGTGGAAGTGAAAATACAACCGTTGCAACAACACCGGGGACATTTCCTACACTAAAAAACAGAATGGCAGGAATTAGATAAACAAAAGCGGGCATAGTCTGCATAAAATCCAAAATGGGCCTTACAATACTTTCCACTGTATCATTTCTGGAAGCCCAAATACCAAAGGGTATCCCAATAACCAATGCAATAAGAGCAGATGAAATTACCAATGCTAATGTTTGCATAGCTTGCTTCCAAAATTCCATTCCATATAAAAGTAAAAAGCCCAAAATAACAAATACAGCCATACCAAACCCGGCTTTAAAACCGGCTTTTGTAAACAGTCCATGATGTCTTGCCATTAAATAGTATGTCAAGATTGCCAGGAGCACAATTAACACATAAGGGTTTATGCTAAGCAATATATCCTGAAAGCTTGTGACCAGAAAATCAATACCATTAGTAATGGCATCTAAAAAACCACTAGCTTCAGAGGAAATATAACTTATTGCTTGTTCTACAGAGTTTCCAATTTCAATTTTATCCATTGTCATTTCCTCCTTCTTCGTTAGTCAAATTATCCAACCCGTCTTCACGAATTTGTTTAACTTCTTCCTTTTCTTTACCTATCATTTCGGCAATAACAGAAGAATGCACAACAACTCCTTTTAATTTGTTGTCATCATCAACAACCGCAAGGTTTAAGGTAGAGTCTAAGAACAACGGCAACAAATCAGCTATTGCTACATTTTCATTAACTGTATTCAAATCTTTATACACCTTACCTTCAATATTTTTCACTCCTTCATCCTGAAGTTTAACCATATCCTGGTCTTTCACAAATCCAATAAAATTATTGTTTTCATCAACCACGGGTAATGAAGTAACTCCTACAGCTCTCATTTTCCGAATAGCTGTTGCCGGACCTGCTGTTTTCAACCGGAGGCGTTCCGGATTATTAAACATCACCGTTCCTGCCGTAACAATTTTTCCACGATCTACATTTTCAACAAAAGAACGAACATAATCATCCGCAGGTTTGGTAAGGATATCTTCCGGTGATCCGGTCTGAACAATCAAGCCATCTTTCATAATGGCAATGCGGTCACCCAGTTTGAGCGCCTCATCAAGGTCGTGTGTAATAAAAAGAATTGTTTTCTTTACTTTTTCCTGCAAAGTAAGCAATTCATCCTGCATATTGGTTCTGATAAGTGGATCAAGGGCACTAAAGGCCTCATCCATCAACATGATTTCCGGATCATTGGCTAATGCACGTGCTAATCCAACACGTTGTTGCATTCCACCACTAAGTTCCCCTGTCATCATTTCCTCATAACCCTGAAGGCCAACAGTATCGATAACCTTATACGCTTTTTCGAGGCGATCTTTTTCCGGGTATCCATTAATTTCCAGTCCAAAGGCAACGTTAGAAGCTACCGTACGGTGTGGTAAAAGACCAAAATGCTGAAATACCATACTCATGTCTTCACGCCGTAGCTTCCGTAATTTTGCATTATCAGCTTTTGTGACATCTATATCCCCCAGCATTACTGTTCCTCTGGTAGGTTCAATTAAACGGTTCAGGCAACGAAGCAGTGTTGATTTTCCACTACCTGAAAGGCCCATAACCACAAAAATTTCACCTTCCTGAATATTAATATTCACATTATTAACAGCTACCGTACAACCTGTTTTAGTTAAAATCTCTTCTTTGCTTAAACCTTGATCACTCAGCTTTTTCGCTTCTTTCACGCGGCGTCCGAAGATTACATCAAGGTCTTTAATTTTAATTTTATCTGACATAGGCATTTACTATTTTAGCCTTGTAAAGCAACAGGGACTTCATTTTTTTGTGGTTTTTTGCAGAGCCTAAAATACAAAAAAATGTTGTCCCTGTCAAAAAAATATTTTAGAAATAATAACCAATGTTAACGTTGAAACGGGAATTCCAGTCCGGGTCTTCAACACCGGTACCGAGTCCTTTTCCAAAGTCATCTGTTAACCAGGGTTGGTTTTTACCCATCGCATAATCGATATACGTATAAATACCACCTGCAGTAACAAGGATACCAGGCACTAAGTGTTGTGTATCATAGAAATCTCCATCAGTTTTATCAATAAAAGTATAGTCAACATGAGGAGAAATACTTGAAATTGGTCCCCAGTCAACTGAAATCGGATAATTTAAACTGGCAGTATACATACTAGCCTGAGTAGCAACACCACCGGAGTAGTTAGCTCCACCATAGTACTGGTCACCGTATGCACCCATTTGGATAATGTTAGCTTCACTTCCGTCATCAGCAGTAGCAGTATAGTCATACATAGAATACTGAACTTTAAAGCCCAGACCTGCTACATTACCATCTACATGACCCGCAAAGGCAGTTGTCCAATCACTCTCGTCAACTACAGAATTGTAGAGTTGACCCATTTGAGCAGAACCTCCGATTTCAATATCGTCTGTGATATTATAGGCAACACGTGCATTAAACTGGTTTAACTCACGAAGACTCACCCCTGTAGCTGCAGTATCTCCCGGCATCATAACAGAGCCAGGTACTACATCATAGGAATAACGTCCCGGACCAGAGTTACCGAAAGTTGCACCTTGCCAGCCTGGTCCCTCAGGTTCTTGTTGACGGAAATAAGCTAAGGAAATGGTAAGATTTTCTGACGGTGTAATGTCAAAGTTAATTCCCATGTCATAATCGTCTTCCAATCCTACATAATAGTTTCCGTTAAACCACCATGAGTTAGAGGCATAAGTTTCAAGACCAAATGGAACCTGCGTAGCACCTAATTCCATATAAACATCATCACCAAACCCGTAACCTAAAAATCCATGATGGATAAAATGGGTTCCGAATGTTGGATAGAAACGATACTCAAAACTCAAATCAACTCCACTCATTGAGCCATCCACATTTAAACGCCAGGTATCCCATGTAAAACTTGGGTTTGTGGCATCAGCATCACTCTCATAGTCTGTTGCGATAATATTGTAACGTACCGCACCACCTATAGTGAAGCCATCTTCATCGTCCTGGGCAAATAAGTTGCCATTGGATAACGTTGTTAGAAACAGAGCGCCCATAAGCGCGATCAATGTTTTTTTCATAATTTTCCTCATAACAATCAATTTTTGAATTATTATTAAATTAAATTTAATATGTTTACTGGTTGATTATTTGACTTTTGACTGCAAATGTAAGGTATTTAATATTGATTTCCAAATTTCTTGTAAAATAATATCGGATCAATATTCTAAAAACGTCTCTTTAACAGTCTAAAAGTAACTTTAATTTTCCTATAATAAAATCTATTCTTTTGTTTTTTTTTGCTGATTTATTGCATTCTTATCCCTGATAATCAAATTTAATCTTTTTCTATCTCTTTAAAACATTTGCAAATTTGGTTATAATTAATGGTTTTATAAAGAATTTGCCTTATAAATTAAATCAAAGTCTTTTTCTCGTTTCAAATAGTAAGTAACACATAACAGCAAAATAAGTTCAGAGAAATAAAATATATCCAAATTTTAATAAACATATTGAATAAAACTATATATAAAACAATCTTGTTTTCAAGCAAACACAAGCATACTTTGGTTATTTTTGTTCTGAAATTTTATATATAATCTTAAAAAAGAATATCCACTCAGAAAAACATTAGAAAGAAACCAGTCAACAGAAACAAAAGAATTTCACAGACTTTTATTTCTTAAGGTTGACAGGGTCTAAACCAAAAAGCCCAGGGCCTGTAAAAATTGATTAATTTTGCAACAAAGCAATTCAGCATGGGAAGACAAAAAAAGAACAGGGTGATTAACAGGGATATATCCTGGCTTTATTTTAACGAACGCGTCTTACAAGAGGCCTCTGACGAAAGCACACCCATTATTGAACGTATCCGGTTTTTAGGGATCTTTTCCAATAATCTGGATGAATTTTTTCGTATCCGGGTAGCCAGTATAAACCGGATGGCCAAATTAGGGAAACGAAATTATGACTACATTGAGTTTGACCCAATCGCCACTTTAAATGAGATCAATACTTTTGTAAATGAACAGCAAAAGCGTTTCACTTCTGTTTATCGCAATTTAATCAGAAAGCTGGCAGAAAAAGATATATTTGTCATCAATGAAAAAGATATCAATGATGCTCAAAAAAAATACATAGAAGACTATTTTGACAATACAATAAGGGCTAATCTATTCCCGATCATGCTGAAGAATTTTGATCCGGCCTCTTCACTAAAAGACAAGTCGATCTATCTGGCCGTAGACATGTTTAATGATCAATTGTCAAGCCCGGCACATCATTATGCGCTCATTCGGGTCCCGGATAATCTGCCCAGGTTTATTGTTTTGCCTTCTGAAGATGACAAAGAATTCATCATTATCCTGGATGACATTATCCGTCATAATTTGCATAAGGTGTTTTCGATGTTTGACTTCAATGTTTTCCATGCTTATACGATAAAATTTACCCGTGATGCGGAGTTAGATATTGATAACGATATTTCGAAAAGTTTCATCGAAAAAATGTCGGAAAGCCTTAAGCAGCGAAAAGAAGGAACCCCGGTCCGCTTTGTTTATGATAAACATATTCCGGATAACCTTTTAAATACAGTAAAAAGAAAACTTCACATTACAAAAGAGGATGTTTCGGTAAGAGGAGGACGATACCATAATTTTAAAGATTTCATCAACTTCCCCAATGTAGGTAGTAAAGATCTTGAGTATAAAAAAATCGAATCCTTACCGCACAAAGATTTGGTTAACCAGCGAAGCCTGTTGGATGTAATCCGGGAACGCGATGTAATGCTTCATTATCCTTATCAATCTTTTCATTATATCATTGACTTATTGCGAGAAGCTTCTATGGACCCTAAAGTAACTTCCATAAAAATGACAATTTATCGCGTGGCAAAAGGGTCCAAAGTCATTAATGCCTTAATCAATGCTGCCCGCAATGGAAAGACAGTAACGGTTTTCATGGAACTCAAAGCCCGTTTTGATGAAAAAGCAAATATCTACTATACGGAAAAGCTCCAGGATGCAGGAGTAAAGATTATCCAGAGCATACCCGGTTTTAAGGTTCATTGTAAACTCTTTTTGATCAAAAGACGGGAAAAGGATGGAGATAAACTCTATGCCAACATTGGCACCGGAAACTTTAATGAATCTACGGCCCGGCTTTATGCAGACGATGCATTGCTCACTTCCAATCCCCAATTAACAAAAGAAGTCAATAAAGTATTCCATCTTTTTGAGGCAAATTATCGTCAATTCCATTTCAAAAATATTATCGTATCTCCTTTTAATTTCCGAAGCTTTTTTTCCCGCATGATCCACAATGAAATAAAAAATGCAAAAGCAGGGAAAAAAGCCTATGCCATAATAAAGCTAAACAATCTGGTTGATGACCGCCTGATCAGGAAATTGTATCAGGCCAGCCGCGCAGGCGTAAAAATCAAACTCATTGTTCGCGGTACCTGTACCTTGTTGCCCAATGAACCGGGAATGAGCGAAAATATTGAGGCTATAAGTATTGTAGATAAGTTTCTGGAACATTCCCGTGTTTTTATGTTTTACAATAACGGAGATGAAAAATATTATTTATCTTCGGCCGATTGGATGGTGCGCAATCTGGATAACCGTATTGAAGTCGCCACACCCGTTTACGATAAAACAATCCAAAAAGAACTAAAAGAAATGCTTGATATTCAACTAAACGACAACGTCAAAGCCAGGACATTAGAAAAAGCTCATCTGAATGAATATAAAAAGCACAATCCTAACACTACTGTTCGGACTCAATATGATACTTACGAACTCCTGAAAAAAATCCACGTTAAAAATCAAGATCAATCTTAACCCTATGATTTTTGCAGCAATAGATATTGGGTCAAATGCAGCCCGTCTGCTCTTTGCCAACGTATTTGAAAAAAAAGGAAAGATAAAAACGGAAAAAGCTACTTTAGTTCGTATCCCTATCCGTTTAGGCCTGGATGTTTTTAATAATCAAAAAATCTCAGAAGAGCGACAGGAATACCTTATCAACACCCTGAAAGCTTATAAGCTTTTAATTGATGTCTATCAACCCATTGACTATACCGCTTGCGCTACTGCAGCTATCCGTGAAGCCAATAATAAAGACATTATATTAGACAGTGTAAAAGAACAAACCGGGTTTTCTATCAATGTAATTGATGGCATTGAAGAAGCAAAAATCATTTCCAAATACAATGATGTCAGTCATCTGCTAATTCATCCCAAATCCATTTATATTGATGTGGGTGGAGGTTCTACAGAAATCACAGAAATTGAAGGCTCCCGCTTTGTTCGTTCCGAATCGTTTAAAATAGGAACAATACGTGCCCTGCACGACAGCATTGAAAAAGATGAATGGAAGCGAATGAAAAAATGGCTAAAAAACATCAAAAAGTTGGATGAACCCATTAACTGTATCGGCAGTGGAGGAAATATTAATAAAATTGTAAAACTATATGGTTCAAAAATACACCATAATATTGATTTTACGACTCTAATAGATGCCTATGATCATTTAAGGAGCTATACTGTGGAGCAACGTATGAAGAAATTCGGATTCCGCCCCGACCGCGCTGATGTTATTGTACCTGCTGCCAAAATATATGCTAAAATTATGGAATGGACTGGTATAACTAATATCATCGCTCCAAAAATCGGTCTTGCAGATGGGCTCGCTGCCGATCTGTACAAAAAACATAAGAAAAATGCGCAGGCACTTTTAGGAGTGGATCAATAAGTGTTGGGAACGGGACCTGTTTTCTTTTATAATTTTAGGTCCGAACTCGAAATTTCATTTTCTCATTCTGTTGTTTATTTAATTTATTCTGTTTTGCTATGACACGACAGGCTCAAAGCCTCTAATGCAGTCATGGCTTATCATCAACTTACCGGTCTATTCTTCATCAGATGATCGCATAATTTTCACAAAACGGCTTACAGAAATTAAATCGAGTGCAAAGGCCAAAAACAGGGCAAGCCCGACAAAGCTAAGTGCATTTTTTATCCAATGATCAAAAAACTCCGGCTGTACAATTACTAAAAATGCAAGCCCTGCGATATAGCCGCTAAATCTCAGCAGGTGACGAATTGATATTTTGATTTTAAACAACTTCAGGGCGATCAGTACCTGTGCTAATGAAGTTAAGCCCTGGGTAATTAAACTGGCAATAGCCGAACCTACGGATTCTAATTGCGGAATAAGAATCAGATTTAAAAGAACATTAAGGATCATACCTGATGCAGCAACTATATTCAGTTTTCGCATGCTTCCGTTAGCAGTAAGCAATGTTCCGAAAACATAAGTAATGGACATAGCCACAAAACAGCCCATCAGATAACGAAAAATAATGGACGATTGATCGATACGCTCTAAAAATATAGCCATGCTTTCCGTTTCGTGCTGCGGATAAATTGCTGCTAACAGTTGCTCAGAGTAAATCAGAGAAAACATAAATACAATGGAAGACATCGTAATCAAAAGATTTAAAGCATTACGCATGACATCGTTAACAGATTGCTTAAGTTTGATCATACGGGCAAAAATGGGCAATAGCAACACAGAAAACAGATAGCTGATATTATTCGCGGCATCCAACAACCGGTAAGCAGTTGCATAAACTCCGGCTTGTTGTTTTCCGTTGGTCAGCATTCGCTCAAGCATGACGGAATCTACTTTGTAATAAAGCATCATCAACAAGACCAGTAAAGCATAAGGCGCGCTTTGCTTTAATATCATTAAACTAAAAGGCAGGTTCAGTTTAAATCTGAAAGAACCCGTACGTCGGACAACATTATAAAAAGCAAACAAAAAGGTAAGCAGGTAAGCTACTGTTTGAGCATAAACAAACCATTCAATTTGAAATTCCTGTTTTGTAATATTCCCCCACAGTAAAACACTGCAAATTAAAATCATCAAAAGCCGGTCCAGAACAGATATAAAACTGTCGATCCGGAATAGATGCAAGGCAGCAATATTGGAACGCAGATAGAGAATAAAGGAAAGCAAAAACTGATTAAAGGTCAAAAATATCAACATGTTCAACTGTTGAGCACTGTAATCCACCCACAATGCAACAGCAAATGTAACCAGCAGATATACAACAGCTAACAACAACCGAAGGACGACAATATTGGAAAAATGTTTTTGTAAAAGCTGACGGTTCTGGGCAATATTGCGATTATTAAAGTTAGTTATACCAAAATCCAGCAGAATATTAAACAGAAATGAAAAATTAAGCAAAGAGAAATAAAACCCGTAATCTGCTGATCCCACGGTATTTTGGACGGTAAGGTCAATACCTAAGATCCAAAAAGGTTTCACCAGCAAATTCAGTGATAATAACAATATCAGGTTTGACAAGAATTTCCGCTGCATACTGCAAAGATATCCAATTTCAGAAATAGAGCGTAATCATCAGGGAGGAATGCTATATTTTTTCTACTTTTGATGCCCAAACCTTCTTATTCAAACCTTTTGACAATCAAATGAGAATAGCTGTAAATACGCGTCTTTTAATAAAAAACAAGCTGGAAGGCATCGGCTGGTTTGCCTATGAAGTCCTGAAGCGGCTATCCCGCAATCATCCGGAGCATGAGTTTATTTTTATCTTTGACCGCCCTTTCAGCAAGGAATTTATTTTTGATAAGAATGTACATCCTGTTGTTGCCGGCCCTCAGGCAAGACATCCTTTTTTATTTCTTCTCTGGTTTGAGTTGACAGTCCCACGTATTCTGAAAAAATATAAAGCTGATATTTTCTTATCGCCGGACGGTTATCTCTCGCTCAAAACAAAGACGCCCTCTATTGCCGTAATGCATGATCTTAATTTTGAGCATTACCCTAAAGACCTGCCTTTTTTAATAAGGCATTATTACAAACAGATGTTTCCCCGCTTTGCCAAAAAAGCTACAAAAATCGTTACGGTATCCGAATATTCCGCTACAGACATAGCAAGTCAATACAATATAGATAAATCCAAAATAAGTGTTGCCTATAACGGAGCAAATGATTTGTTTGCTCCGGGAACTGAAGCGGAAAAAAAAGACACACGAAATCAATTAACTGAGGGGAAGCCCTACCTTTTATTCGTCGGAGCTTTACATCCACGTAAAAATATAAACAACATGCTTAAAGCTTTTGACCGGTATAAAACAGCAAATCCGGAGGACCCCGTAAAACTGGTTCTGGCAGGCGAAAAAATGTGGTGGAACAAGACAATGGAATCCACTTTCAATAGCATGCAGCATAAAACGGATATTATTTTTAGTGGACGAATGAATTCTGAAGAACTGAGAAAAGCATACGGAGCCGCGGAAGCTTTGCTTTATATCTCCTATTTTGAAGGTTTCGGTATTCCTATCATAGAAGCCTACCGCTGTCATACACCGGTAATCACCTCTAATGTTACCTCTATGCCTGAGGTAGCCGGAGACGGAGCCCTTTATGTCGACCCTTTTGATAATGAATCTGTTGTTAAGGCGATTCACAAGTTGCGAAACGATAGTGAGCTGCGAAAACAGCTTGTCAATGCAGGTATTGAAAAATCCAAGCAATTTTCATGGGATTATACAGCGAAAAATATCTGGAAAACAATTCAAGACGTTACCAATAAGCTTTAAATCGGCTTCTATTGGCAAATTTCTCATGAAGAATACGTAACAAAAATTATTCGTTATGATACGGTTCTCCTTTTAGGATGGTGAAAGCCCTGTAAAGCTGTTCCAGAAAAAGCAAACGAATCAATTGATGCGGAAACGTCATGCGGGAAAGCGCTATCTGAGCATTAGCTCTTTCTGTAATCTGCTTCTCAAAACCATACGCCCCTCCTACAACAAAAACGATGCGTTTTTTTCCCGCGTTCATTTTTTTCTGTAAAAAAGCGGCAAACTTTTTCGATGTAAATTCCTGTCCATGCTCATCCAGCAGAATGACAAAATCTGTAGTTTTGATTTGTTTTAACAGCGCACTACCTTCAGCTTTTTTCAGCTCTTCCGGATCTTTTTTCAGTTCCCTTTTATTTAGCCTTACTTCTTTTACATCAAACTTAATATAATGTCTTATTCTGGACTGGTATATTTCCATCCCTTGTTTCAAATAATCTTCGCCGGTTTGACCGATAAGCAGGAATAAAATTTCCATGATCCAATTTCTTTGTTATCAAATATGAACACAAATATACAGATAATGCTATATTTTATTTGTTCTGCGCATTCTTTATTGCAGATTAGAAAAACCATTTCCGGCGCTAATTATCTCAAAAGTGTTCGTATATTTGTTGAATACGCAAATTCAAATTTTTGCGTTTTTATTTGATGAGGATTATGCAAAAGTCATTTTTTATTTTTCTGGTCAGTATTATGTTACTCGCATCCTGCGCTCCGTCGGAAAAGCGCCCGGAAAAGGTTAAGACGCCGGACAATATTATCAACCATGAAAAGATGGTAGATGTTTTAGTGGATTATCATTTAAGTGAAAACACCATAAAATATTACAGGCGCTATGGCATAAAGCCTCAGCAGTTTTCAGATAAGATCTATTCTACTGTCTGGGACAAACATAATATTTCAAAAGAAGAATTTGAGCGAAGTCTGAAATATTATACAAAAGACACCCAACGTATGCAAATCGTTTATTCGGATGTTATGGAACGGTTAAGTTCACTCCAGAGTGAAATTAACAGCCAGCAATGACTGATTCGCCCGGATCATTTCCCCAATAACATCGTCTTTGTCTGCCCCATCGTTAACTGAATATTCTATATCTATCTTATTATCTGTCACCATTTCTCCATATCCTTCTACAACCATGTCATTCACGGTTTGTTGCGGAATTGTAAATGAATTTCCGGTCACCAGTGCATAAGCATACATATCCGTTCCCAACTGGTAAATGTTGTACAACCGTATCTGAGCCGAATTATCATCTTTTTCGATATTCACTTGGAACGTATTCGGCTGTGGATATAAGGTACTGGTTTCAGTGGCTTCCCATTGTCCCAAAAACTTGTCGCGAGGTTCTGCAGTAGGATCTTCATCATCAACTATATCTTCACAAGCTGTAAAAACAAATAGAACAGACACAAAGATCAGAGCCAGAATTTTAGTATACGTCTTCATAGGTTTAATTTTAGTTAAGGAGTAATTGGCAGCCGAAACATTTAAAACTCCGGCTGCCAATAATTTTTTATATTGATTTATCAATCAGGTCATCATTAGGTATATTCGGCAACGTCACTTTCAGGTTTGGATTATCCTGCATGGCTCGTTTAATAGCAAAAACAGCTCCTTCATTTCTTGCCCATGACCGGCGGGCAATTCCATTATTTACATCCCAGTGGAGCATCATTTTAAGTCTTCGGTCTGCATCTTCCGAACCATCAAGAAGCATACCAAAGCCTCCGTTGATCACTTCCCCCCAGCCGACGCCTCCGCCATTATGCAGAGAGACCCAGGTAGCACCACGGAAAGAATCTCCGATCACATTCTGAACTGCCATATCAGCGGTATATTTGGAGCCATCGTAAATATTGGACGTCTCGCGGAATGGAGAATCTGTTCCTGATACATCATGATGGTCCCGTCCCAAAACAATGGGACCTTTCACACGACCGTCTTTAATGGCCTTGTTAAAGGCTTCCGCAATACGGATGCGCCCTTCGGCATCTGCATATAAAATCCGGGCCTGAGAACCTACAACCAGTTTATTTTCTTCTGCAGCTCTGATCCAGGTTAAGTTATCATTTAATTGCATTCTGATCTCCTCCGGAGCATCTTTATACATTTGCTCCAGCACATCTCCGGCAATTTTATCTGTCATTCTGAGGTCTTCCTTATCCGAAGAAGTACAAACCCAACGGAAAGGACCAAAGCCGTAATCAAAACACATGGGCCCCATAATATCCTGAACATAGGATGGATATTTAAACTCCCCTCTCTCATTTAGAATGTTGGCATTAGCTCTGCTGGCCTGAAGCAGAAAAGCATTTCCGTAATCAAAGAAATACATCCCTTTTCCTGTCAATGTGTTAATTGCTTTTACATGACGCTGCAATGACTCCCGCACTTTATTCTTAAACTCATCAGGATTTTGTGCCATCATTTCATTGGACGCTTCCAACGATAAACCGGCCGGATAATAACCTCCTGCATACGGATTGTGCAAAGAGGTCTGATCACTTCCGATTTCCACTTCCACATCCGCTTCTGCAAGCGCTTCCCACAAGTCAACAATATTCCCTTCGTAAGCAATGGACACAGCTTCTTTTTGAGCTTTCGCTTCGCGGATGCGGGAAATTAATTTTCCAAGATCGCTATACACTTCATCAACCCAACCTTGCTCATGTCTTTTTTGAACAGCTTTTGGATTAATTTCAGCAACCACCCCGACAACTCCGGCAATAACCGCAGCTTTTGGCTGTGCTCCAGACATTCCGCCCAGTCCGGAAGAAACAAATAATTTCCCCGCCAGGGATTCATTTTGCTCGGAGATCATCCGCATAGCATTCATCACCGTAATTGTGGTTCCATGAACTATTCCCTGTGGCCCGATATACATGAATGAGCCTGCCGTCATCTGACCGTACTGAGAAACACCCAAAGCATTAAACCTTTCCCAGTCATCCGGTTTGGAATAATTAGGGACCACCATTCCATTGGTAACAACTACTCTCGGGGCATCTTTATGCGATGGGAAAAGCCCCATCGGGTGACCGGAGTACATAGCTAAAGTCTGCTCATCAGTCATCTCAGCCAAATACTTCATCGTCAAGCGGTATTGCGCCCAGTTTTGAAAAACGGCACCATTTCCGCCATAAGTGATCAGCTCATATGGATGCTGAGCCACAGCATTATCCAGATTATTACAGATCATCAACATGATCGATGCTGCTTGTTTGGATTTATGGGGAAAATCATCAATTTTCCGGGCGGAAAGCTCATAATTCGGGCGGAAACGATACATATAAATCCGTCCGTATTTTTTTAGCTCTTCGGCAAATTCCGGGGCCAGCTTATCATGAAACTTTTCCGGAAAATATCGCAAGGCATTTTTTAAAGCCAGCTTCTTTTCTTCGTCCGTTAAAATATCTTTGCGTACCGGGGCCCTGTTTATGTCTTCTTTAAAATCAGGCATCTCAGGCAATTCATCCGGAATACCTGTCAAAATATCTTTACGAAATTCTTCACGTGTCATATCGATTGCTTTTTAATTATCATCTTCAAAAAATGAGCCGTAAAATTAATGAATATTCCCGAATATTGCAATTTTAAAAACGCAATAAACCGGGGTTTTCTTCCTGCTTCATACATGCCCCTAAAAGGGCTGGCCAGCGCCCGGCAAACTTCGATAACCAGTCACCGCTCAGCCGAATTTGCAATTCGGCTGTTGTATAGAAGCCAATTAAAAAACGTCGCATCATTATGCCGGAAGATTTTTGAGCCTCCGGCGGACGCAGCTCACTCCGGAAACCCTCGCTAACGCTCGGTTTTGCTCCGCTCGAAAAGACAATGGTTATGTTAAATGGGAGAAAAATGGAAAAACGGCCACAGCGTATTTAATTTTAAAGGCGTGGCCGTTTTTCCATTTTTCCTCCCCGCTCCCTAAAACCGCTGTCATGTAGAGGGAGGAACCGGTAGGTGACGACATAGACCGCGTCCGCCGAAGGAGGAATCTCCCGGCGAATAGTCGCTAGTACTTTTTTTAGCTTTTTCTATTTTCGCACTTTCGTACCTTCGTACCTTCGCACCTTCGTACTTTCGTA
>JBNJGZ010000010.1:11929-31859 GCA_051748065.1 Bacteroidota bacterium | reverse complement strand
GTCTAAAAAATAAAACTCAGTGACGACAAAAATCACAGACCCCGAAGCAGAACGTAAAGAGATATTACAAGAATACCGTGAATTACTCTCGGAAATAAGCACACGTGCGGATGAAGAGGAACAACAGCAACTAAAAAAAGCTTTTCAAATTGCAGCCGAGGCACATAAAGATATGCGGCGCAAAAGCGGAGAACCCTATATTATTCACCCGGTAAAAGTAGCCCGCATTACGGTAGAAGAAATAGGACTTGGTGCTACTTCGGCAATTTGCGCTCTACTGCACGATGTAGTCGAAGATACTGATTATACGTTAAAGGATATCGAGGATCTTTTTGATACCACTACTTCTCAAATTATCGATGGGCTAACAAAAATATCCGGAATATTTGATCAAACTCACCAATCGCATCAGGCAGAAAACTTTAGAAAAATCCTCTTAACACTCTCGGATGATGTAAGAGTCATTTTAATAAAACTGGCTGACCGGCTGCACAACATGCGCACACTAGAATCCATGCCTCCGGACAAACAATTCAAAATTGCATCAGAAACTTCTTACTTATATGCTCCTTTAGCTAACCGTTTGGGGTTATTTTCCATCAAAAGTGAGTTGGAGGATCTGGCATTAAAATATACACACCCTGAAGTCTTTGAAACAATAACAAAAAAGCTCAAAGAATCTGAGCTGGAAAGAAAACGCTTCATCAACCGTTTTATATTCCCAATAAAAAAAGCTTTAAACCAGGAAGGATTTTCCTATAAAATCATTCATCGCACCAAATCAATCACTTCGATTTGGAAAAAGATGAAAAATAAAGAAATTCCATTTGAAGAGGTATATGATCTCTTTGCCATTCGTATTATTGTAGACACTCCATTGCCGCAGGAAAAGCAGGATTGCTGGCATGTTTACTCGCTTGTCACGGACTATTACCGTCCGAAAATGGATCGCCTTCGCGATTGGATATCCATACCAAAAGCTAATGGGTATGAATCCTTGCATACTACCGTAATGAGCAATGAAGGAAAATGGGTTGAGATCCAGATTCGATCCACCCGGATGGATGATATTGCAGAAAAAGGATTCGCAGCTCACTGGAAATATAAAGGCGATGGATCAGTAACAGACCTTGGGCTGGATGACTGGCTATCGAAGATTCGTGAATGGTTGCAAAATCCCGAATCAAATGCACTCGACTTTTTAGATGATTTTAAGCTGAATTTATTTTCCGAAGAGATTTATGTTTTTACACCTCAAGGAGACATTAAAACATTACCTGTAAATGCCTCCTGTTTGGATTTTGCTTATGCTATCCATTCCCAGGTAGGGAATATGGCTATAGGGGCCAAGGTAAATTACAAATTGCAACCGTTGAGTAAAAGTTTGCATAGTGGCGATCAGGTAGAAATTATCACATCAAAAAAACAAGAACCCAAAGAAGAATGGTTTAACTGGGTGACGACAGCACGGGCTAAAACCCAGATAAAAACAGCAATTAAAGAAAAACGCAAAAAATATGTCGAACCCGGAAAACGCGTTCTTAAACAGCTTTTTCGCAAATTCAAAATTGAGCTTACTGATGCCAACATAAAGGCTTTCATGAATTTCTTACAGGAACAATCGGAAGTGGATTTTTACTATAAGTTAGCCACAGAAGAAATTGATCAGGAAAAACTTAAAGACTTTTCCAACTTTTATAAAAAGAAAACCTGGCTCCGTCAAATCAAAAAACAGTTTTCCCGTACAGGAAAAACAGGATCAAAAACCTTATACAATGACATCAGACAAAAATTGGAGTCCAAACCAGAACAATTGCTTCTGGGACAAGATATTGGAAAAATGAACTATATGCTGGCCGATTGTTGTAATCCGATCCCCGGAGATGATGTTATTGCTTTTATTAAGCCTAACAAAGGACTTGAAGTACACCAAACCAATTGTACAAAAGCTATAGAATTAATGTCTACGTATGGGAATTCTGCTGTGAAAGCAAAATGGAAAGAAACACCTACTGTACAATTCCTAACGGGAATAAAAATCGAAGGGATAGACAAATTGGGGCTTGTCAATGATATTACAAAGGTAATCTCCACAGAATTAAATGTTAATATTCGGTCTTTAGAAATCCGGAGCCATGATGGATTATCCGAAGGAATAATTATGCTATACCTTTCCAATACAGAACATTTGAAAAACCTTATTAACAAACTTCAAAATATTGACGGAGTGCAAAAAGTTCAACGAATAAAAAAAAGTGACAGTTTAAAATAAACATTTTATCATATTTTTTTGTCATCTTATTTAGATTGAATAAAAATTTATTATTTTTACCCAAAAATTAGAACGATGAAGGATCCGAAAACAAAAGAAACATTTGAAACGGTAAGACAGATATTTACATCATATCTTGAAAAGAACGGATACAGGAAAACCCCTGAAAGATTCTCCATCCTCAAAGAAATATACTCATCAGAAGGACACTTCGATATTGAAACTCTGTATATTCGAATGAAAAACAACAAGTACAGAGTAAGTCGTGCTACGTTATATAACACTATTGAACTGTTGCTTGACTGCAACTTAGTATCCAAGCATCAGTTCGGAAATAGTTCAGCGCAATTTGAAAAGTCCTATAAGTTTAAGCAACATGACCATGTTATTTGTGTCGATTGCGGAAAAGTAATCGAGTTTTGCGACCCGAGAGTACAGGAAATCAAAGCATCCATAGAAAAAATTATGGATGTAAAAATCACACATCATTCTCTTACTTTTTATGCTTCCTGTTCAGAAAAGTGTAATGAGGATGACAAAAAAAATACAACAATTACCATTTGATTTACTGCAAATTACACATTCTTCGTTAAACTTGTTTCATTTTTATTTCTTAATCCTGTCTTTTTACGTTAGATTTGTGTGCATTTTTCAAAATTATGCATTTTTACCAAACAAGAAGTAAAACAGATTGACCTTTCTAAAATTAATAGTAAGCTAATAATCTGCCTTTTACATATTTTTTAACAGGACAAAATAAAAGGAATACATAGAATGCAAATAGACGTATTGTTAGGATTACAATGGGGTGACGAAGGAAAAGGAAAAATAGTAGATGTTTTTACACCCCATTACGATGTTATCGCGCGGTTCCAGGGAGGCCCTAATGCCGGTCACACACTTGAATTCCAGGGAAACAAACATGTTTTACACCATATCCCTTCCGGTATTTTCAGAAAAAATACAATCAACTTAATCGGAAATGGTGTCATAATCGATCCCATGTCATTTAAAGCAGAAACTGATGGTTTAGAAACTAAAGGTGTTGATGTCAATCAAAACCTCTATATTTCAAATAAAGCTCATTTAATTCTGCCTACTCATCGATTATTGGACATGGCTTTGGAGCATTCCAAAGGAAATCAGAAAATTGGCTCGACGTTAAAAGGAATTGGTCCTACCTACACCGATAAAGTAGCCCGTCATGGTTTAAGAACAGGAGACATTCTTCTTCCCGGCTTCCATGAAAAATATAAAAACCTAAAAAAAAGGCATATTGCTCTTTTGAATACATACGGATTTACTATTGAAGATGAAAAAATTGATAACCTATCGTTTAGCGAATATGAAGCGAAATGGATGAAAGCAACTGAACATTTCAAGACCATGAAGCTGATCGACAGTGAAAACTTCATTAATTCTCAACTCAATGCAGGTAAAAAAGTGCTTGCTGAAGGAGCCCAGGGAACTTTACTCGATTTAGACTTTGGATCATATCCTTTTGTGACTTCATCAAACACAATTACGGCCAGTGTTTGTTCAGGTCTTGGGATCGCCCCTTCCAGAATTAATCGTGTATATGGCGTTTTTAAAGCCTATTGCACAAGAGTTGGCAGCGGCCCCTTCCCTACTGAACTATATGATGACTGTGGTCAAAAAATGCGCGATCAGGGTAATGAATACGGTTCAACAACCGGCAGACCCAGAAGATGTGGATGGCTGGATTTACCGGCACTTAAATATGCCATTATGATCAATGGTGTTACAGACCTGATTATGACAAAAGCTGATGTATTAAATGGTTTTGAAAAAATTAAAGTTTGTGATCAATACATGCTTGATAATAAAAAAGTGAACTTTAGTACATTTGCTTTAGAACAAAATAGTTTGGAATGCTTTTTGAAAGAATTTAACGGATGGACAGAAAACATCGCTCATTGTGATCAATATCAAGATTTACCTCAAAACATGGTCCGATTCATAGATTATATCGAAAAAGAAACATCAACACCTGTTAGTGTAATATCTACAAGTGCCGATAGAAATGGTATTATATTTAAAATAAAAAAAATGTTTAACTAAAATATTTATACAATGAAATTCAACTGGTTATTATTGTTTTTACTAATTCCTTTTGTCATGCATGGCCAGGATACTTTAAAAACTAAGGAGGTACCTGAAAATGTACGCCAAAGCTTTGAACGCCGTAACCGTAATGTAGAAAATACTGTCTGGGTTAAAGAAAACGACAAATATATTGTAAGCTATGAAAGCCGGCGTGGCGTAAAAGAGCATAAATATTACAGTAAAAAAGGGGAAATGGAGAAAATGGTTCAAAAACAATCATTAGATAACATCAGAAACAACATGATGGAATATATTGATGATAATTATCCCAGATATGAACCCTATGAAATGTATTATATTGAAGAGGGGCGCCGAGACAGGTACTACAGTATTTATATGCGGCACAAAAAGGCGGATGATCCACCAAAAACGGAAATTCAGTTTAACCAATCCGGACAATTCATTACGATCGAAAACTTATATATCCCCGATGATGAGGAAGAAGACGAGGACAAAATGGATGAAGATTTTGCTGAACTAGTGGATAAGGAAGCAGATGAGATTAGAAAAGTTAAAGAAAAAAAGGTTAAAAAGAAAAATCTGCCATCAAATATTCTGGATTATATCGAAGAATTATATCCTCATCCATACAGGATGAAAAGTGCAAGGCTTAAAAACAGCGATAAAGGCCCAATGTATATTGTTATCATGAAAATACAAGGAAAAGACCATCATTACAAATTAACTTTTGATTATAATGGCCAAATTCAGGAGGATGAAAAAGTATATGAAGATTAAAAATATCGCTTCCTAAATTTATTTTTCCAATATTCCACATCCACAGACGGCCGTAATATAAGCACTCCAAAGCCATATATTACGGCTGTTAATATACTGCGTACAATGATATCGAGAATATAATTATCCATTCGCGGTAAGTACCAGCCAGCCAAAAAAGATAAAGCTCCTATTATAATAATCTTTAAAAATTGTAAATCAAATGGCTGAAATTTCCAAGTACCATAAATAAACAGAAATTTAGCCAAATTGAATAAAAATTTCGCCAACAAGGTGGCCAAAGCAGCACCTGCAATTTTATAAACCGGAATTAATAACCAGTTAAATAAAACAATACTAACAACCAATCCTAATAACAAATAAGTTTGCCATCTGTAATACCTGGATGTATTAATAATTTGTCCATTAATTCCCCCGGTCATATCTATAAGAAAAGACAATGCAATCAAAAATATAACAATCCTGCCTTCCTGATATGCTTCAGGAAGAAATTCAAAAATATTATCCAAATTAACCATCACCCCAACAAACAACAACAGGCCTATCAGCATTTGATTAACAGATGATTTCTTATACAAATTATTAATTTCAACCAGATTATTTTTTTTCCATGCTTCAGAAATATAGACTGCGGAAGCCTTTGTTAATGCTTTGGCAGGTTTATGTACCAAAGCACCAAAAAAGAAAGCTATTGAATAAACCCCGGTAGCTTCTAAACTATTCGTGAGATTTAGTACCATAATTTTATCAATATGCATAACAAATAACCCGGAAGTCCCTGAAAGAAGGCCAAAAGCAGCTACATCGGAAATTTCTTTCTTTAATTTAGGGGTTAAATAACTAAATTCAGTTTTCAAATAAATCCTGTTGGATAACTTCAATGACATACTTAAAGCTAAAAAAGGGATAGCAGCAATAAGGACATAAGCATAAACAAACCCCTGAAAATCAAATATATTAAAATAATAAAGCAAAATAGCAACAAGGATAAATACTCGTTTAACAACTTCCTGATAAAATGTTCCTGTTACAGCATCATACAACACCTTATAATAATTGTCAAACAAGTTAAACAGCATATTGAACAATATCAGAGGAATAATTAAATCCACATAATGAGCAAACAGACCTGAATTGTCTTTGCCCATCGCAACTAAAACATCCTTAAAAATCAAATATAAGCTTCCGATAAGAACAAAACCTGCTGCTGTAACAAGCAAAATTAAAGCAAGAAATCCATGATGTTTATTTTTCTCATCCCGGAAATATGGGAACAAACGGATTGTTACCTGTTGCATGCCCAACCCGCCGATCTTACCAATGATAACAGAATATCCGATCAATACTTGAATAAGGCCAATCTGCTCAGGAGCAAGGAGTTCCGGATACAAAATCCCTGTTATTACAAAACCCAGCAATACACCGATGTAAATATAGATACTATTCTTGGCTGATTGTTTAAATATTTGGCTCACGATATAAATTTTAGCAAAGATAAAAACACTATTCCATTAATCGATAAAGAAAAAAAAGATTGAAGTTAAAACAATAATTTTATTCTCTAAACTATATAATAGAGCATAATAAATGATTCCGTCATTTTCAAATCATTAAGACTACATATAAATAAGAAAAACTATGTTAAATTTTTATCATTTTTTCTATTGTAAGAAAAAGATTTGCTTTAATTTCGCAAAGTGATATAAACACCATCTTAATAAAATAAGTATGTCAGATAAAAACAAAGTTGTAGAATTAGAAGATGTCATTATCAAGTTTGCCGGAGATTCCGGCGACGGGATGCAGTTCACTGGCAACCAGTTTTCAGATACTTCCGTCAACGCAGGTAATGACCTGGCCACCTTCCCTGATTATCCATCAGAAGTTCGTGCTCCTCAGGGAACCATCGCAGGAGTTTCCGGTTTTCAGATTCACATCGGAGGCAAGGATATCCACACTTCCGGAGACCTCGCAGATGTGTTAGTTGCAATGAATCCGGCTGCACTAAAGAAAAACCTAAAATGGGTACGCGAAGGTGGAACCATTATTATTGATATAGATAATTTCGATAACAAACATTACAAAAAGGCCGGTTATGAAGAAGATCCGCTGAACGATGGATCGCTGAAAGGTTATAAAATAATCAAAGCACCCATTACTACGATGACCAAGTCATCCGTAAAAGGATTGGACTCAAAGATCGCACTTAAAACGAAAAATCAGTTTGTTTCGGGAATGCTTTACTTCCTGTTTAACAGAGACCTGGAACAGGGTAAGCATTTCTTAAGAGAAAAATTCAAGAACAAGCCTAAGTTGGTTGAAGCGAATATTGATGTTCTGGAGGCCGGTTACCATTATGCGGAAACCTTAGAGGCTTTTGAAACAACGTATCGCATCATCTCAGCCGAAAAAACAGGTAGTTTTCGTAACATCACCGGAAATGTAGCTACAGCCTGGGGGCTTATAGCTGCCGCTGAAAAATCCGGTCGCCCGTTGTTTTTGGGATCCTATCCCATCACTCCGGCTACAGAAATTCTTCAGGAACTGAGTTCGAAAAAGAATCTTGGTGTTAAAACATTTCAGGCTGAAGATGAAATCGCAGGAATATCATCAGCTATTGGCGCATCTTTTTCCGGAAACTTTGGGGCAACAACAACATCCGGCCCCGGCTTATCCCTGAAAAGTGAAGCTGCCGGACTGGCTGTTATGACCGAGCTTCCGTTGGTAATTGTGGATGTTCAGCGTGGCGGACCAGCAACCGGTCTTCCTACCAAACCTGAACAATCCGACTTGCTACAGGCTCTTTATGGACGTAATGGAGAAAGCCCTGTTGTAGTTATGTCAGCTGCTACTCCCGGCGATTGTTTCCATGCAGCTTTTAAAGCAGGAAAAATTGCCATGGAACACATGGTTCCGGTCATCTTATTAACGGATGGTTATTTGGCCAATGGATCTGAATTATGGAATATTCCTGATGTAGATAGCATGCCGAATATCAAGCCACCAATAGCTAAAGCCAACGATGAGGATTATGCTCCTTATCGCCGCAATCCCGAAACCCTTGCCAGAGAATGGGCTATACCGGGGACAGAAGGGTTAAGACACAGAATCGGTGGACTGGAAAAAGAAGATGTTTCCGGTGAAGTTTCACATGATGCCTTAAACCATGAAATAATGGTTAAATACCGGGAAGAAAAAGTTCAACGGATCGCAAATTATATCCCGGAACAACCAATATACGGGAATGAAGATGGCGGTGATGTGTTAGTCGTTAGCTGGGGCGGTACCTACGGAGCCGTTTATACGGCCGTTAGCGAATTACGCAAACAAGGTAAAGATATTAGCCTGGCACATTTTGAATATATCAAACCATTTCCAAAGAATACAAGAGAAGTTTTGAGCAAATTTAACAAGATCATTGTTACGGAAATTAATAATGGCCAGTTTGTTAATTATCTCAGAGCTCATTTCCCTGAATTCAATTACCTACAATACAACAAAATTCAGGGCTTGCCATTCATGATTTACGAACTAAAGGATAAGTTTAACGAAATCCTGGAGGAGAAATAATGTCAACAACAACAGATAATACAACACAAGAATTAACATCAAAGGATTTTAAAACCGATGGCCCTGTAAAATGGTGCGCCGGATGCGGAAGTTATTCCATTTTATCCTCTGTCAATGCAACACTACCCAAATTAGGAGTCAGAAAAGAAGATATTGTTTTTGTCTCAGGTATCGGTTGTTCATCAAGGTTCCCGTATTATGTAAAAACCTACGGCTTTCACGGTCTGCACGGACGGGCGATGCCCATTGCTTCCGGGGTGAAATTAGCCAATCCCGATCTTAGTGTCTGGGTGGTTACCGGCGACGGCGATAGCATGGCTATCGGCGGAAACCATTTCATCCATTTGCTTCGCCGGAATATGGACATTAACATCCTATTGTTGAACAATAAGATATACGGATTAACAAAAGGACAATATTCCCCGACAACTCCTTTCGGCAGCAAAACAAAAACATCACCCGACGGAACCATTGAGCATCCCTTTAAACCAGGGGAGCTTGCTATGGGCGCGGAAGGCACGTTTTACGCCCGGACTATAGATACTGATCCGAAGATGATGAAAGAAGTCTTTCTGGAAGCTGCAAAGCATAAAGGTGCTGCGCTAACCGAGGTTCTGCAAAACTGCATTATCTTTAATAATAAAGTCCATCAGGAAATTACAGACAAAGATGTCAAAGAAGATAACACCATTTATCTTAAACATGGTGAACCCATGATCTTTGGTAAGGAAAATGATAAAGGCCTTGTTTTGGATGGCATTAAATTAAAAGTCGTCAAAATCGGGGAAAATGGAATTACCAAAGATGATATTTTGGTCCATGACGCTCACGAGCCAGATGATACCTTACACTACATGCTGGCCAGAATGGCTTTACCGGAATTTCCTTTGGCTCTTGGTGTAATTCGTGCACATAAAACAGCAGTATATGATCACATGCTTGAAGAACAGGTGCAATTAGCTAAAGAACATTCCAAAATAAAAAAATTGAATGATCTGTTAAATAGTGGAGAAATTGTAAAAAAAGGATAATTCAGTTTTTCTTAGTCGAAAAAAGGCTGTCTTCTCTTAAAAGGCAGCCTTTTTTATTATCGAATAAATTGTTGTTATCCGCCATATTCCATTAAATAGGCTTTGATAAAGTCATTAATTTCGCCATTCATAACATCCTGCACATTTCCTTTCTGAAGATTTGTACGCAAATCTTTGACAAGCTTATACGGATGAAAAACATAATTCCGGATTTGTGATCCCCATTCGATTTTCTTTTTCGAATTTTCTATTTCAGAACGCGCTTCCTCTTTCTTTCTCATTTCAATCTCATAGAGTTTCGATTTGAGCATGACCATCGCTTTTTTGCGATTTTTGAGTTGTGATTTATTCTCCTGACATTCTACAGCAATACCAGTTGGTTCATGATGCAGCCTTACGGCAGATTCCGTTTTGTTTACATGCTGGCCACCGGGCCCGCTGGAGCGAAAAGTGTCCCAACTAATATCCGCCGGATCGACTTCTATTTCAATGGAATCATCCACTACCGGGTAAACATATACTGAAGCAAAAGAAGTATGTCTTTTTTTTGCTGAATCAAAAGGAGATATTCTCACCAGGCGGTGCACTCCATTTTCTCCCTTAAGATACCCAAAAGCATAATTGCCATCTATTTCTATAGATACTGACTTGATACCGGCAACATCACCTTCCTGCCGGTCTATAATTGTGGTTTTAAATTCGTTTTTTTCGGCCCATGCCAAATACATGCGTTCGAGCATCTCAGCCCAGTCCTGGCTTTCTGTTCCTCCGGCACCCGGATTTATCTGCAAGATACAATTGAGCTTATCCTCATCACCGCTTAACATATTCAGAAATTCTATGTCTTCCACGTGATTCAGGGCATCTCTATACTTCTGCTCTATTTCTTCTTCCGAACCTTCTCCTTCTTCCTGATAGAAATCCATGAGTACCTCCAGGTCTTCAACAGCTGCGACGGCATCATCGTATTTCTTTACCCAATGTTTTTTATCATTGATATCTTTTAATAATGCTTCCGCTTTTTGGGGTTCGTTCCAAAAATCAGGGTCCATCGTCTTTTCTTCTTGTTCTTGTATCTCTATACGTTTTCTGTCCACGTCAAAGATACCCCCTCAGAGCCTCTACACGTTCTCTCAGGCTCTTTAATGCATCTTTTGTTATCATATATTTTTTGTTAATTCTTTAATTGCTTTGTTAATTTCTTCCTGTAAAAACCCTCTTTGCAATAAAAAACGATTCAACTTTGCCCTTTGCTCCAGGCTCTTTAAGCCCGTTTTATTCGCTTTTTCATCGGCCAGATTTTGCAAAACCTCATTATACTTATCTTCCGGGAGTTGCTCTAAAGCCTGGTTTATATATGCATCGGGAACAGATTTTTCGCGTAAAGCGTATTTTATCTTGTTCTTCCCCCATTGGTTTTGGTTCAATTTGCTATTTGCAAATATTCTGGCAAATCGCTGGTCATCCACAAATTTCTCCTGCTTCAGATTATCAATTACCCATAACATATCATTATGGTTAACCAAACCCCAATCGCTTAACTTACGCATAACATCACCTGTACTCCTTTCCTGATATGCACAATAACGCATAGCTCTGGAAAGAGCTTCTTCCCGGCTGATATTTTGTTTTGAGGAATGCATCAAACCCTAAATTTTTATCTCGTCATCATCTTTGTTAAAAAACTTATATTTTAACGAATGATACGATTTGTTTGCTTTGATCGGGATCCATTTTTTATACCGGAAAAACCAGCGTACTTGCTCTGAAATAAGCCCTTTAGTCAGATATGCATATAAATAGGGATGTACTTGCAGTTTGACTTTTGGTTCATTTTGCTCTTGAATGAGATATCTTAACCGATTTTCAATTTCATCAGAAAGAACGATGCTGGCCTGGATAATGCCGGTTCCATTACAAACAGGACACTTCTCTGAGGTCTCCATATCCATTTCCGGGCGAACACGCTGTCGGGTGATCTGGATCAAACCAAATTTTGTTGGCGGTAAAATCGTATGCTTGGCCGGATCATTTTTCATGGCTTCTTCCAGAACTTCAAACAGTTTTTGTCTGTTTTGCCGTTCATGCATGTCAATGAAATCCACAACGATAATTCCACCCATATCCCTAAGCCTGAGTTGACGTGCTATTTCTTCAGCTGACTCAATATTTACTGCAAGAGCATTAGCCTCCTGGTCTTTGTCTTTTTTCAGCCTGTGTCCGCTATTCACGTCGATAACATGCATCGCTTCCGTATGCTCGATAATCAGATAAGTTCCACTGCTGAGTGTAACTTTTTGACCAAATAAGCTTTTGATTTGCCGATCGACACCAAAATGTTCAAATATGGGCGTTTTTCCTTTATAAAGTTTGACAATATTTGCCTGATTTGGTGAAATACTTTCCACATAAGATTTCAGTTCTTCTGCTAAATCTTCATCATTCACATGGATATTGTTAAAAGAATCATTTAACAGGTCCCGCAAAATTGTAGAAGCACGGTCGATTTCCCTGAATATTTTCTTCGGTGGTTTTGCATCCGGCATTTTGCTGATGGCACTTTCCCATTTTTGCATCAGGGTCGTCATATCCGTCATCAAATCTTTGGTTAATTTATTTTCCGCATTAGTACGGATAATAACTCCAATATTATTGGGTTTTATACTCTTAACCAATCGCCGCAGGCGGTTGCGTTCTTCTATGTTTTTAATTTTCTGGGATATGGAAATTTTATTCGAAAAGGGCACTAAGATTAAAAACCGACCCGGTAAAGATATTTCCGAAGAGAGCCTGGGGCCTTTATTTGATATAGGTTCTTTAGCAATTTGAACTAACAGATACTGATTTTGATTTAAAACCTGCGTAATTTTACCGGTTTTATCAATATCTTTTTCAAGCTTAAAATCTTCAATCTTAGGTAGACTCTTGCGGCCATTTATGGCCATGCGCGTAAACTTGAGTTGAGAATTTATCTGTGGACCGAGGTCAAGGTAATGCAGGAAGGCATCTTTTTCATATCCTACGTCTACAAAGGCTGCATTAAGGCCACTGATTATTTTTTTAACTTTGCCCAGGTATATATCACCAACGGCATAATTATTATTGTTGCGATCTTTGTGTAACTCAATCAACTTCTTATCCTGAAGCAAGGCAATTACACTCTCTGAATCCCCCGAGTTAATTACTAATTCTTTATTCACTATAGTAAGCTTTGAAGACTTAACTTAAGCCTTTCGTTATTAAACAATATAAAAATGAGGCAGGAGGAGGAGAATTCAAAATATAAAAACCAAATACATGATGCTAAAAGCACCATGTATTTAGTGAAAAGAAGCTATTAGACTACTTGCTTTTGTGTCTGTTCTTCCGCAAGCGTTTTTTACGCTTGTGCGTAGCCATTTTATGTCTTTTACGTTTTTTTCCGCTTGGCATATAATCTAATTTTATTGCTTAAACCAATTTATTTTACATTCTTTTTTACATCGTTCACAAACGATTTGGATGGTTTAAAAGCGGGGATGTAATGTGCAGGGATAATGATCGTCTTATTTTTGGAGATGTTACGACCTGTTTTCTCGGCACGGTGCTTAACAATAAAGCTACCAAATCCTCTTAAATAGACATTCTCATTGTTAGTCAATGATTCTTTTACAGTTTCCATGAATGCTTCAACAGTTGCCTGTACGGCTACTTTTTCGATTCCTGTTTTGTTAGCAATTTCAGCAATTAATTCAGCTTTTGTCATAATTCACTATTTTTAAAATTATTATGTTTCATTATTTTGAGCTGCAAAGATATGTTTTTTTTTATAACTGAAAAAAAAAGTTAGCTATTTTTTGTTAATCAGGAAAAAACATACAATTTTTGCAGCCATATATGAGCATAACAGAAAAACTTATCACCTGGTATTCAAAAAATAAAAGAGATTTACCCTGGAGAGAAACTACTGATCCCTTTAAAATTTGGTTATCAGAAGTAATCATGCAACAAACCCGCATAGAACAAGGAACATCTTATTACCTGAAATTCATAAGTGAATTTGCTTCTGTTGAAGAACTTGCCCGGGCTTCGGAAGATAAAATCATGCGTATGTGGCAAGGATTAGGATATTATAGCAGAGCGCGAAATTTACATACTGCCGCAAAACAAATAATAAATCATTACGAAGGACAATTTCCTGTTTCTTATCAAGAACTATTGACCTTAAAAGGAGTTGGAGATTATACTGCGGCTGCAATTGCTTCCATCACCAACAAAGAAGATGTGCCGGCTGTTGATGGAAATGTTAAACGGGTGATCGCCCGTTTATTTGATATAAGGGATGATATTGCAACTGCAAAAACTTACAGCACAATTAAAAACCTTTGTGCTCAACTTATGACCAATGCTGATCCCGGGACATTCAACCAGGCATTGATGGATTTTGGGGCATTAATATGTACCCCGAGAAATCCCCAATGTGATACCTGCCCGCTCAGAGAGCACTGCCTGGCCATACAGTCAGGAATGGTTCAGGAATTGCCGGTAAAATATAATCGAACAAAGAAAAAGAATCGTTACTTTAATTTTTTAATATTGGAGTTAGAAAAGGATAATCAAGATTTTTTTTACATCGTTCAACGCACCGAAAAAGATATCTGGAACCGTTTGTTTCAATTCCCTTTGATTGAATCTGAAAAATTATTAGAAGAAAATGCAATCCTGAGTGAATTGAATGGACTAATTTCTGGTGAAGAAACAGGACAAATAACATTTTCCTGTCAATACAAACATTTGCTTTCGCATCAAATCATCTTTGCTCAGTTTATACGTGTCCGGCTAAAAAAAGAACCTCAAAAAATACCACCAAAATGGATAAAGATTCCTAAGCATAAGATCAATAATTATGGTATTCCGCGTTTAATAGATCAATATTTGAAGAATGAATTTTCCTGATATCCAATATTATACTTTACTTTCTATTATAGAACGTGCCGGCAGAACTATTTGACTTTGCCCCTGTAACAGAAGCAAAGACATTATCTGCCTTATTCCATTTTAAAAAAGCCATAAAAGCAAATATCAATGCTTCTTTATAATTTACGGTGAGCTCATCAGGCACCACAATTTTATGATGTGTTTTCTTTTGTATCTGCTCTATCAAAAAAGCATTCCATGCTCCTCCGCCAGTAACTAATACTTGTTCCGGTTCACTAACCACATTGATACTTTTGGTAATCTGATCGGAAATATGAGCAACAAAAGTAGCCAGGTTATCTTTGCTGTCATTCTGAAATCCTGCTGCCAAAGGATTCCACTCACATTCTATCCATTCCCTTCCTAATGATTTAGGTGCTTTCTGACTATAATAGTCCAACGCATTTAAAGCTTTCAAAAATTTTTGGTCTACATTTCCTTCTCGTGCCAAAGTACCATTTTTATCAAAACTGAGATTTTCCTTTCTTGCTTCCGCATTCAATATATAATTGACAGGACAAATATCATAAGCAATCACTTTACCATTTTTTTCATAGGAAATATTACTAAATCCCCCAAGGTTAATACGAAACCGATAATCCGAAAAGAGGTAATAATCCCCCACTGGAGCAAAAGGAGCTCCCTGGCCTCCTTTTAAAACATCATCACTGCGGAAATCGGCAATAGTATCTATTCCGCTTGAACAGGCCAGTGTTTTTCCATATCCTAATTGAAAAGTTAATTTATTTTCTGGTTGATGGAAGATGGTATGGCCGTGAGAACCAACTAACGAAATGTCAAGATTATATTTTGTAGCAAATTCTGAGACCAGATTTCCTAAATAATTTCCGTAATCCCGGTCTAGTCTCACAAGGGAATATCCATCAAGGTTATGGGCTCTTTTCAATTTATCAGTCCACCAATCACTGTATGGGATAGTTTCAGCCTCAAAAATGTTGTAATCCCATTTATCATTTTTCTTTTGAAAGCTGCAACATACAATATCCACACCATCCAAAGATGTCCCTGACATTAATCCAATGAATAAATTATCATCCATAATTTTACTGGTTATAGTATTTATGCAGGAAGGGCTCTTAATATTCGTTCCATTTTGATTCCACGTGAGCCCTTTATCAGAACAACCGCATCTGCAGGTGGATATTGCTCAATATAATTAGCAGCTTGCAAAGAATCATCGAAAAAATGAAATTTTGTCTTATAACTATTCACGGCTTCCTTAAATTTAGGGCCTACAAGCAATACATTATCAAATTCATTTTCATCCAAAAGATCCAGTATTTTCTTATGATGTGCAACAGAATGCTCCCCTAACTCCAACATATCACCTAAAATAACAAATTTTGATGTATGTTTGCTCTGATAATACTTCAGGTTTTCAATAGCAGCGATCATACTCGTCGGGTTCGCATTATATGAATCAAGAATTATTGTATTCGACGGGGTTTTTATCACCTGAGAACGGCTATTGTCAGGGCTATATTCCTCAATCGCCTGAATAATCAAGCTTTTTTCCACACGGAAATACATACCAATAGCAATAGCAGCCTGGATATTTTGAAAGTTATACTTTCCGGGTAATTGCGTATGTATCATATTCCCTCCCCAATTAATATGAAGCTCAGGTGACTCCCGGACTAAAGCGATGTCATTTTTATTAGGGCCATAAAGCATACGGGGTATATCTTTACTTTTATCCATTAAAATATTATCTTGCTCATTGACAAACAGCAATCGTCCATATTCTTTAATATGCTTATACAATTCTGTTTTCCCTTTTATAACTCCTTCAAAACTACCAAACCCTTCCAGATGCGCTTTGCCAACATTTGTGATAAGTCCGTAATCGGGTTCGGCAATTTCACATAAAGCATCTATTTCTTTTTGGTGGTTAGCCCCCATTTCAATTATGGAAATATCATGGCTTTTATGAATATTCAACAATGTTAAAGGAACACCGATGTGGTTATTAAGATTTCCTTCCGTATGATGAACTGAGTATCTCTTTTTCAGAACGGCAATTAGAAGTTCTTTAGTTGTTGTTTTCCCATTAGACCCGGTAATAGCAATAACCGGAAGGGTAAAACGATTACGGTGATAATTGGCCAAATTTTGTAACGTCTCCAACCCGTCCTCGACATAAATACACTGATCATTAAAAACAGCCTGCTTTTCATCAACGATAACAAACAATGCTCCTGAATCCAGGGCATATTTTACAAAATGATTTCCATTAAAGTTATCACCTTTCAGGGCAATAAAAATATTGTTCGTTTTAATCTTTCGCGTATCCGTGCAAATACCTGTAGATTGAAGAAAGTACCGGTATATTTGTGAAATATTCATTATTGAAAAGTTTGCATAAAAATACAAAAAAAACACCCCGTTTTTCGGCGGGGTGTTAATATCTTCATTTTACAAATTTATTCTATTGATTTCCTTCCGGGCTACCAACACGGTCCATAGCACAACGGAAACCAAGATCATCATCACGTTGAGTTTCCAAGAGGAATCTTCTTGTTCCCGGACTTAACCAGTAGGCTCCATCTTTCCAGGAAGCACCTTTATATACACGAACACGGTCATTAATCATTGAGCTACCAATATGCTCTCCTTCAGGATAATCATACATTTCTCCGGTATGAGATTCCCTGGGTTGACTGTTATCGGTCCAGTCAGAGGCCGGTCGTGTTGTATAGCTACCATCCAGATGATTGATATTGTCGGATTTTTTATAGTTTCTACGATCCAGATTTTCCTGAATTTTCACTGCGCGTTTTTGAATTTCACCGGGCTTCTCTTCAATATATTGGGCAATACCCATTTTTACCATACTAACCATTTCATCTCTAACCTGGTTTTCATCATAATCATTAGCAATACTAAATCCGGTATTCTCTTCTACTTGTGATGCTTCATCCGTATTTTCCCGGATACTCTTTCCTTCAAAGTCCAATAATCCGTCTTCCATTTTAATCGAAGCATCTTCCCCTCTTCCTTCTTCTGAAAGCGTATCTGCAGCCATAGCATATTGCTTGAGATATTCCATCAAAATACGCTCATTATTATTGATATCTCCTAAGTCGGAAGATTCATCTTGTATTTCGTTAATGAAATCTACAACTTTGCTGTAATTCCACACTACATAGCCCAGCTTTGGCTTCAAACCTCCAAAGCTGCTTTTTTCTTTTACTTTATAGACGTTCCCACGGAAAGGAGAATAATCATCCATATCTTGTAAGGACATAGGACGATAAACATCCTGTACCCATTCGCTAACATTACCTCCCATATTATAGAGCCCATAATCATTTGGCCAATACGCATAAACCGGTGCAGTAATATCAGCACCATCATTCAGGTCTCCGGCAACTCCCATATAGTCACCGCGTCCTCTTCGGAAGTTAGCAACAAAATCGCCATAATTATCTTTTGCATCCGTGCGGGTGACATGTCCATTCCAGGGGTACTTTCTTCTTTCTACAATACGCTCATAAATTGTATTTCCGATAAGACCTAACGCAGCAAATTCCCATTCTGCTTCTGTTGGCAAACGATATTCCGGAAGCAAAATACCATCTTCCATTCTAACTATCCGGTCACCGGAACTGTTGGGGTCCAGATTTTGTAAATAGTCACGAACAACTCCTAAATCATATTGACCACCCAGGTATGCTTCCGTATCGAAATGGTCCATATTAGCCTGATCGGGTGTCATTTCTAATAAACCTTCGTTAATTAAAATCTGCTCATTTACACGGTCTGTCCGCCATGAAGCATAATTACTGGCCTGCAACCAATTAACACCTACAACAGGGTAATCGCGGTACGCCGGATGTCTTAGATAATATTTCACATACTTTTCACGATCGGATAATTTTTCCCGCCATATATTGGTATCCGGCAAAGCTTTTTCATGAACCATCGGATAACGGGAACCAAACACACGATTCAGCCAGTATAAATATTCCAGATAGTCAAGATTCCTTACCTCCGTTTGATCCATATAAAAAGAGGAAACAGTTACAGTTCTGGGTTTATTGTCCCAGTCATGCATTACATCTTGTTCGGTGCGCCCCATGGTAAAACGTCCTCCTTCAATGAGTACAAGTCCGGGGCCTGTCATTTGCTCTACAAATGGAAATTTTTCAAATCCGCCGTTTTCAGGATTGTTATATTCCCAGCCTGTTGTTGGAGAATACTCTCCTTCACAAGAGGCCAAAATTACCACTCCGGCTATTAAGAGCAAGCTTTTTAGAAATTTATTATATTTCATCATATAGCTTTTAAGTTTCATTATCGTGTATATTTTATAATCATGCTAATATATTTTGGAACTATTTTCTGTACGAAAACTTTAGTGATTATGTTTCATTTTTCTCTTCAAATATAACTAAAAAGAGGGACATTCTATTTTACGAAGTTTCTTTTTGTCTGGCGGACAATTAAACTCCAGCCCCATAGAAACCTCATGAGCTCCTCCTGATGCATTACTTAATTTGGATACTGTAATGTCATAACTATATCCGAATGTATATTTTTCATATTCGAATCCGGCCATAATAACCAAAGCGTCGTATCCTTCAAAAAATTGTCTAAACCACAAGCCGGTAATTATGGGTTTAATATTCAAATACATTCCGTAATTAATCTGATGAAATTGTCCTTGTTGTTGATACATTATATTAGGTGACAACATAGGATCTGTTTTTTTTCTGTTTCGATTGGTTCCGGCTAAATTTATATTAAAACCAGCATGAGCAGTCAATTTCAAAGGCAATTCACTATAATCCCGAAAACCTTCATTGGGCTCAGTAAGGTGATGGGCAGAAAAGCCTATGTATAAATTATCGGTATATCCTAACAATCCGGCAGAAAAATCAACTCCGCTGGATTCATAAGTCCCGCTAGGTTCATTCGTTTGCTGGGTAAACCCCCACTTGGGATCAATCTGGTCGCCGAATCGTAATTTAGTCCAATCCACGGATTTCTGAAAATAAGATGCTTGTAATCCCGCATTAATATTAAAAGTCCGTGAAACTTTTAGCTGGTATGCATACATAAAACTGTAATGAGAAGAATTTAAAACCCCTTCTCCTGAACGATCAGAAGTGGCAAGCAATCCTAAACCTCCCGAGATACCGTCAAAGTACTGGTCATAACTCGCATTATAAGTAACATAAGCTCCCGATACCTTCGGCCATTGGTTACGGTA
>JBNJGZ010000010.1:0-11829 GCA_051748065.1 Bacteroidota bacterium | reverse complement strand
CAAAAATAATATAATAAGAACAGATTTACCATAATAAATACTAAAATTCTTTTTTACTTTTGCAATAAATTGAAGCTTAATGAAGTTATTTTAAAGTGTTAAAAAATATTAATAATTCTCAATTCTATGGCTAAGCTGATTTTTAGAACTTTCTATATCAACATACTAAATGCTTTACTAATCGTTATTTTTAGTTCTCTTTTCATTTTATCTGCAAAAGCACAAAGCACTTCTAAAGAAAACTTAAAATGGGAGCCGGTAAAAACAATTTATTCCGACTCTTCTTCATTTAAGGTATTAGCTTTTGATAAAGCCCGTTATGAGTACTCAAAAAATCATCTGCCTTTTTTTGAAGAACGTTTACCGCTTCCTTCCGGAGAATTTAAATTAGATGTGAAAATTATAAATAAAGAATACAAAAAAATATCAATAGATTCTATTCCGGATTTTACCGATTCCGATAAAATTTCTGACACTCTCAAAAAGAATATCAGAACCCGAATTATGCGAAAACAACCATATGCCAGTTTTCGTATATATCCATTTAAACGAGCAGATAACGGGGATTTGTTATTGTTGGAATCTTTTGAATATGAAGCAACCTATAATTTAAAACCACAACAAGATCAAGATAAAATCCAACATACTTATGCTTCAAACTCCGTGCTTGCTTCTGGAAACTGGCATAAGCTGAGAACTAACAAAACCGGAATACATAAAATTACATATCAGGATTTAGCTGACTATGGATTACCGGTTTCTTCAATTGACCCGGCCAAAATCCAATTATACGGTAATGGAGGAGAGCAATTACCCTATTCCAATTCGGAATCCAACCCGGATGATCTAATTGAAAATGCAGTGTATATTTCAGGAGGTGATGACGGCAGCTTTGATCCCGGCGATTATATATTGTTTTATGCCCAAGGCCCCGTAACATGGCAGTATGATAATAAAATGGATCGTTTTACCCATAATAAACATGAATACGATAATTATGCTTATTATTTTCTGACACACGGACAAGCCTCAGGTAAACGCATTCAACAAATCACTCCTCCCTCCGGAAATGCAAATGTATCTACATCATCCTTTGACAGTTATAGGTATCATGAAGTAGACTCCCTGAACTTATTAAAATCCGGAAGAGTATGGTATGGGGAAAAATTTGACATTGAAACACAACATAAATTTAATTTTGAATTCCCTGAACTGGATATTAATTCACCGGTAAAATTCAGAACGTATCTTGCCGCTCGTCATACCGGTAATTCTCAGTTTTCATTAACCATAAACGGAAACACACAGAACATAGTAATGGGCTCAGTAAGCGGCAGTCATGAAAAGCCTTATGCAAGTGCTTCTATTGATACTTTTTCATTTGATTTAGGCTCAGGAAACATCAATTTTAATATCGAATATTCAAAACCTGCCAACTCTGCTATGGGCTGGTTAAACTATATTGAAGTTAATGCGCGGGAAGCGCTTAAATTTCAAAACAATCAGCTTCAATTCAGAGACATTTCCATTACCGGTCAGGGAAATATTGCAGAATATACTTTAAGTAATGCCTCCGATAACGTAAACATCTGGGATGTTACAGACCCCCAGAATCCAGGCATTATAGACAATCAGCTAAATGGCAACAATCTGAATTTCAAGGCTGAAGCAGATACAGTCAGGGAGTTTGTTGCTCATAAAAACAGCTACTATACGCCAAAACATATAGGAACTGTTGATAATCAAAATTTGCACGGGTTAGATTTCAACGATATGGTAATTGTCACACATCCTGAATTAAAAGATGAAGCGGAAGAAATTGCCAATATTCACCGTGATATAGATAACATGACAATTCATATTTTGGAACCACAAAAAATTTACAACGAATTTTCATCCGGGCAAAAAGACGTCACGGCCATTCGTAACTTCATGCGCATGTTTTATACACGCGCATCCAATGACAAGGAACTTCCACGTTATTTACTATTACTGGGAGACGGCAACTACGACCCCAAAAACAGAAATAACAACAATGAAACTACTGTTATAACTTTCCAGTCATCGCATTCATTATCTCCGACAAATTCTTATGTTTCGGATGATTATTTTGGCCTGTTCGATGAAGGAGAAGGCCCAAATGCTCAAGGAGACCTGGATTTAGGAATCGGACGAATCCCTGCTGCTAATAAAACTCAGGCTCAAGATGCCGTTACCAAAATTAAACGTTACCTTAACTTGGATACGGCAACCATGAATGCTGACTTACAACAAAATGTATCGTTGGAAAAAACGCTTCAGGACTGGCGAAACACGATTTGCTTTGTCGCTGATGATGAAGATAATAATTTGCATATAACCCAGGCGGATAACATAGCACAAAAACTTCAAAAATCCCAGCCATCGTATGTGCTAGATAAAATCTATTTTGATGCCTACAAACAAGTGAACACCCCCGGTGGTCAAAGGTATCCCGATGCCAATAAAGACCTTAACGAAAGAGTAAAAAAAGGAGCTTTGATTATTAATTATGTCGGACATGGAGGTGTTGCTGGATGGGCACACGAAGAGGTTTTACGCATTAATGACATCAACAGCTGGAATAACAAATACAATTTACCCGTATTTATGACAGCAACCTGCGAATTTTCACGGTTTGATGACCCCGGAAGGGTATCAGCAGGTGAATATGTGTTTCGAAATCCGGATGGTGGCGCCATTTCATTATTTACGACAACAAGGCTTGCCTATGCAGGCAAAAACGGTGCACTTAACAGAAGCTTCTACAATAACCTTTTCCGTAAAGAAAATGGAGAGCACCTCAGGATGGGCGATTTAATGAGGTTCTCAAAATCCGGATCGGGATCATTTTTAGAAACCCGCAACTTCGTTCTTTTAGGCGACCCGGCTCTATCTTTTGCTTTCCCTGAAAAGAAGGTATTTACAACCCACCTTAACAACCAGGATACCAGCATTACAGACACCCTCAAAGCTTTGTCAAAAGTTTCTGTTGAAGGAATTGTAGGAGATCAGAACGGAGATATTGATTCAACCTTTAATGGAATTATTTATCCCACGGTTTATGATAAAGCAAGCACTTATTATACGCTCGGACAGGACCCAACAAGCGATGTTAAAGAATTTAAAATGCAGGATAATGTTTTATACAAAGGAAAAGCAAAAGTTGAAAACGGACGGTTTTCCTTCAGCTTTGTCATACCTAAAGATATAGCCTACAATTTCGGAAATGGAAAAATCGTATATTATGCTGAAAACGGAACCACAGACGCCAATGGTTATTATGACAACTTTATAATCGGAGGAACATCAGACTCAGCAACCACAGATACCACCGGCCCCGAGATATCACTTTACATGAATGACTTCACTTTTGAATCAGGAGATCTTACAGATGAAAATCCGGTTTTATTGGCCAAAGTTTTTGATGAAAATGGCATTAATACCGTAGGTAACGGGATAGGTCATGATATTGTCGCTGTCTTAGACCAAAACACTGACCGGCAAATTGTTTTAAACGACTATTATGAAGCAGATATGGACAGTTATAAACAAGGTACAGTTCAATATCCTTTTCAGGATTTATCCGAAGGACGACACACACTTACAGTTAAAGTTTGGGATGTACACAATAATTCCAGCACTGCTTCGATTGAATTTGTCGTTACCAAATCTGAAGATATAACCATTAAGAATTTCAAAACATACCCCAACCCCTCTGAAGGCAACGTATGGTTTACTTTTGACCACAATCAGGCAGGTGCAAAAGGAACATTTAAGGTAGACATTTTTAACCTTAATGGCCAATTAATGGAATCGTTGGAAACAGAAATTTCACCTGAAGGTTATTCCGTTTCTCCTTTAATGTGGAACGGCAGAACACATTCAGGAAGCCCGGTTGAAGGGGGCATGTACATTTACAGAGCAACCCTTCAAACCGAGACAGGTATCAGCAAACAAAAAAGTGGTAAAATAGTTATCTTGAATTAACAATAACATAATGCAGAAATCGTTATCTTTGCGCTTTTTGCAAAAAATATGGTTTTAATGAGAAAATATCTTTTAACAACACTCGTATTCATTATTACAGGGACGTGGGCTATACAAGCCCAGACCTACGGACAATTACTGGGCCAGGAAGATGATGTAAATACAATTACAACAGCAGTTCCCTTTCTTCTCATAAGCCCTGACTCCCGGTCAGGAGCTATGGGTGATGTGGGAGTGGCCTCCAGTCCGGATGCACATTCACAACACTGGAATGCAGCCAAATATCCTTTTATAGATGATGAAATGGGCGTTTCCATTTCCTACAGTCCCTGGTTACCGGAGTTGGTCAATGACATTGATCTTTCTTATGTCAGTGCTTATTATAAGCTTGACAAAATGCAAACCCTGTCGATGTCATTACGGTATTTTTCTTTGGGAGAAATTACTTTTACCAACAGAGTCGGTGAAAGTATGGGGCAATTTAAACCCAATGAATTCGCTGTAGATGCCGCATATTCGCGCTTATTTTCCGATAATTGGTCCGGAGCTGTTGTATTACGCTATATCAATTCAAACTTAACCAGCGGACAATATGTAAATGGTGCAAAAACACAAGTAGGCCAATCTATTGCTGCTGATGTAGCTGTTTATCATCAATCAGAAGTGGACCTGGGAGAACGTGACGGAACATTTGCCTTTGGAGCAAACATTTCTAATATTGGAGCTAAAATTTCATATTCCGAAACCCTGGAACGTGATTTTATTCCTATTAATATGCGTATCGGCGCTGCCCTTACGACAGAATTGGACAATTACAACAAAATATCAATAATGGCTGATTTCAATAAGCTCCTTGTTCCTACACCTCCTATTTACAAGGTGGACTCCAATGGCGTTCCTGATATTGCTAAAGGCGAAGACCCTAATCGCTCAGTAGTTGCTGGTATGCTTGGCTCTTTCACAGATGCTCCCGGCGGTTTTGAAGAGGAGTTGAGAGAAGTTACAGCCGGTGTCGGCCTTGAATATTGGTACGACAACCAGTTTGCGCTAAGAGGCGGTTATTTCCATGAACACGAGACAAAAGGAAACCGCAAATATTTTACTATGGGTGTTGGTTTTAAATATAATGTGCTCGGATTAGACTTTTCTTATCTTATCCCCGTAGAACAACGCAACCCAATGGAAAATACGCTGCGGTTTACGCTGCGCTTTAATTTTGAATCATTTCAGGATCAACAGGATAACTAATAGCTAATGCCTTCATCTTTTCGCATCGGATTAGGCTCTGATACTCATCGCCTGGAAACGGACAAACCGCTGATAATCGGAACGATCCCAATACCCCATCATAAGGGTTTCATTGCCCATTCGGATGGCGATGTGCTAATTCATGCTATTATCGATGCCATTTTAGGAGCTATGGCCAAACGCGATATTGGATACTTCTTTCCTGATAATGATAAAAAATGGAAAAATGCCTCTAGTGCTGATTTGCTGAAAATCATCCTGTCAGAAATAACAAAAGAAAACTATTCTATTGGCAATCTGGATTGTATTATCCATGCTCAGAAACCTAAACTTTCCGGTTATATCCCTGAAATGACAAATTCACTTGCAGAAATTATGGATTTATCTATCAGCCAGATTAACATTAAAGCAAAAACAGGAGAACATTTGGGCTTTGTTGGAGAGGAAAAAGGCATTCATTCACAAGCTATTGTCTTACTTTACAAATAATTTATTATCTTAGCCTGCATGGACAGGCAACTACAATTAGCTATACTTTCCGGTGGACACAACACACGTTTTAACGGTTATTCAAAAGCACTTGTTAATTTCAATGGTATTCCCGTTTATCAACGGATTATGAATGCCGCAGGAGTACAAAAAGCAATAGTTATTGCTAACTCAGAAAAAGAAAAAGCACAATTTATCCGGAACCCCGGTATAACTATTTTCTCAGACATCATTCAAAAGAAAGGGCCTTTGTCAGGCGTTCATGCAGCCCTTGAATATGCAAAAGCAGATTACATCTTATTAATGCCCTCTGATCTGCCCCTGATGAACGATAAAACGATCAATTTTCTCAAGCAATATGTTGATCCTTTTTATGATGCCATTATTCCGGTAAGTCAAGGGATAATCCATCCTTTGAGTGCAATATATGCCAAACGAATAAAAACAAAACTCGAGACTTTTCTTTATAACTCATCTAAGACCAGTGTAAAAATCTTTCTTGATCAAATTTCCACTCTTTACCTTGATATGCCAACGGATGATATTTATCAACAAGCATTTCTAAACATGAATACATTCGAAGATTTCCACTCCTTCCAAAAAATTGCAAACAATGAAAACCAATAAACAAATTACGCGCATTTCAACGCAGGGCGTAGAAACGATTACAGACCAGTTGGCCATTGAATCAGAATATGAACTTATTCTGAACGGACACAAAGAATACACTTTTTTGTGCTCTCCTGAGAGCCTTAAACATCTCACCATAGGTTATTTATACGCATATGAAAAAATTAAATCAGCAAACGATATTAAGCACCTTGACATTAAAAACAATGAAATTTCTGTTGAATTTCTATCCTCATCCACAGTAACGATATCCAACAAACATGAGATTACATTTAGCATAGAAAAAATAAGGGAAGCCATGAATGAGCTCAATCAAAAGGGACAAATCTTCCATGCTACCGGATGTACTCATATCGCCGGATTACTCAATGAACGTGATATCATTTGCCATTTTGAAGATATATCACGACATAATGCAATCTTAAAAACCCTCGGATATGCCATTCAACACAATATTCCCTTATGGAACTGTGCATTACTTTTATCCTGCCGGATAACAAGTTCAGTAATTGACTTGATAGCAGAAACCCCCTTAAATGTACTTTGTTCGCAAAGTGCTGTCAGCAGTTTAGCTATGGACAAAGCTATAAAGACCGGGAAATCCGTATTAGGCTTTATTCGGCACAACCGAATGAATTTGTACACAGGCAATCAAAGGTTTATTTAAAATTAGTCTAAATGGTTTTTACTGGACTTACTCATTTTTCTTTCTTATTTTTATCAATTAATTTAATCTCAATATTATGAACAACACCCGGCAAATTCTCTCCAAATATCCGGTGGATCGACAAAAACTAATTAATATCCTTCATGAGATCCAGGATGCGAATGAATACAATTACATCACGGAAAACGACATGCAACAATTGGCCGATTTTTTCAACACGACCAAAGCCTCTATTTATGGTGTCGTCACCTATTATTCCATGTTAAGTACCAAACCTCGTGGAAAAAACCTGATCCGTGTATGCAAATCTCCGGTTTGTCAAATTTCCGGTGCCTTTTCATTAATAGACGCACTCAAAAAAGAGCTTGAAATTGAACAAGTAGGTCAAACCACACAAGATAAAATGTTCACTCTGGAATATTCGGAATGCCTTGGACAATGCGCAATGGCTCCGGGAATTCTAATCAACGAAGATTTTTACGGACGGCTTGACGAAGACAAGCTCAAAGGAATCCTTTCTTATTATCAAAACGAAAGTCCATCATTATGATTAAAGAAAAATTTATTGCTCTTGAAAACACAGATACTATCCGGCCAGACTCCATTGACGATTATATTGAATACGGAGGATACTCCAGTCTGGAAAAACTATTTTCCATGGACCCTGCAGAAGTAATCGACAAAATGCAGAACTCAGGTCTTCGCGGGCGTGGTGGAGCCGGATTTCCCACGGGTATGAAAAAGAAGTTCACTTATGAGTCCTGTGAAACCTGCGAACAACGGTATGTGATTTGTAATGCAGATGAAGGAGAGCCGGGCACCTTTAAAGACCGCCCGATCATGGAAAGAAATCCACACAAACTAATCGAAGGGATGATCATTGCTGCCTGGGAAATTGGAGCTACGAAAGGTTTTATTTATATAAGAGCAGAATATTACACAGCTACTAAATTACTAGAGAAAGCATTAGCAGATGCCAGAGAAAAAGGATTCTTAGGCAAAAATATTTTGGGTTCTCCCCTGTCTTTTGACATTGAAATAAGCCTTGGAGCCGGCTCTTACCTCTGTGGCGAAGAATTAACCCTTTTGGAATCGCTGGAAGGCAAACGAGGCTATCCCCGCATCAAACCACCATTCCCGGCTGAAAAAGGTTTATTTGGCAAGCCCACACTCGTCAACAATGTGGAAACACTGACGCACCTGCCTGCAATAATTAATAACGGTGATGAATGGTATAAATCTCTGGGGACCGAAAAATCCTCCGGGACAAAAATCTTTACCGTCAGCGGAGATGTAAATGAACCCGGATATTTTGAACTGGAAATGGGAGTTACACTACGTGAACTAATTGATTTATCCGGAGGTATGAAAGATAATATCCCTTTTAAAACCGCTTTACTTGGCGGAGCTGCCGGAACTTTTGTAGACTCTTCCATGCTTGACGAACCCATGGATTTTGAAAATCTGCAGGAAAAAGGAGCGACATTAGGCTCCGGAGCGGTAATGATCTTCAATGAAAATCAAGACTTGCATGCCATTATGGGCTCAATCCTGGAGTTTTTCAAACATGAATCCTGCGGGAAATGCGTCCCCTGCCGTGTAGGAACAAGCATGCTTGTTGACTGGCACCGGCAAATAAATAAAGATCCCCTGCAACAAAAAGACCTTGTTGATCGCATGCTCAACCAAAGTCGGTTCATGGAAAAAACATCCCTTTGCTTTTTAGGAAAATCACCTGTTATGCCTCTTGTAAGTGCGGCAAAGTATTTTAAAAGCGAAATATGACTCGTATTTAATGCATGAAGAGTACAAGCTAATATCAAAAACGAAATTTTATGTCAGAAAAAATAAATATCACTATAGACGGACAGCAAATCCTAACAGAACCCGGCTTAAATCTTTTACAAGTAGCCCGCGACAACAACATCAATATTCCGGGCCTCTGTTACCATAAGAGGCTATCTCCAACAGGAGCCTGCCGTCTTTGTCTGGTAAAAGTGGAAGGAATGAAAGGGATACAGGCATCATGTGCATTAAAAACAACAGACAAAATGGAGGTCACTGCTTTTGATCAGGAGCTCGACAGCATGCGAACCGAAATGCTTGATTATCTGCTGGCAGAACACAATGAAGATAATGACGGATCCTATGAAGACGAGCTTCTTGAGCTCGTTCAACAATATGACCTGGAAGACCAAAAAAACAGAAGCTTTCCCGATATAACCCGGGAATTAAACTTCCGCATTGATGACACTTCACCGGTATTAACTTACGATGCATCCAAATGCATCAAATGTTTTCGCTGCATAAAAGCCTGCGATGAAGTGCAGGGAAAAAATATCCTGTCGTTTAGCGATCGTGGCATTGACAGTCATATCATAGCCGGTTTTGACTATTGGGGCAATTCCGAATGTGACGGCTGTGGAGAATGTATTCAATTATGTCCTACCGGAGCAATTGTAGAAACCCCCCACCGGGATTTGATTAACCTTGATAAGGTAGAAAAGAAAGTACAAACTACCTGCCCCTATTGTGGCGTCGGTTGCCAGATCGAATTACTCGTTCAAAACGGACGCATTGTCCGCTCCAATGGAGTAGAAGGTGTTATGCCCAACGATGGGCGCTTATGTGTAAAAGGCAGATTTGGATATGATTATGTGCAGTCCCAGGAGCGACTTACCCATCCTTTGATCAAAAAAAACGGAGAATTTGTCCGTGCCAGTTGGGATGAAGCGTTGGATTTAATTGCAAGGCAATTCAATAAAATTTTGGATAATCATGGTTCTGATGCCCTTGGCGGCTATGGTTCGGCCAAATGCACCAATGAAGACAATTATATATTTCAGAAATTCATGCGCACGGTCTTGGGCACCAATAATCAGGATTATTGCACACGGCTTTGCCATGCCTCCACAGTAACTGCAATGCTTAAATCCATTGGTGACGGTGCCGGCTCCAACTCCATTGAAGATTTTAAAACAACCGATTGCTTGTTTATCATTGGAAATAATATTATCGACACACACCCCATTACTGCAACTTATATGAAAGAAGGAGCCCGCGAAGGACAAGAAATTGTTGTTGTTGACCCCAAATGGACACCTGCAGTAAAATATGCCAGCCTTTGGTTGCAACCCAAGCTGGGAACTGATATTGCATTACTTAATGGATTAATTCATGTTATCATCAATGAAGAATTAATTGATACGGATTTTATCCAAAAAAGGGTGGAATATGGAATGGAGGCCTTCGAAGAATTACGTAATGTTTCAGAAAAATACACGCCGGAGTACGTAGAGGAAGTAACCGGTGTAGCTGCTCATGACATTAAAGAAGCAGCCCGGATTTATGCAAAAGCCCCGACAGCGATGATTGCTACCGGTATGGGCATGAGCCAGCAAGTCACAGGCACCAACAATGTCTTTAGTCTGATCAACATGATGCTTATTACCGGGCAAATCGGAAAAGAAAGAGCCGGTATTGATCCACCTCGTGGTCAAAACAACGTACAGGGCACCACAGACATCGGAGTGTCCCCGACAAATTATCCCGGATACATTCCGGTTTCTGATGAAGAAAACAGAAAGAAAGTAGCTAAGGTCTGGAATGTACCCTTCGAAGATTTGCCATCAAAACCAGGATTAACCACCATAGAAATCATACAGGCAGCCCATGAGGGAAATATAAAAGGCATGTATATCATGGGGGAAAATCCGGTCATGACAGACCCGAATCAAAGTCATACGATTGAAGCACTGGAAAATCTGGATTTTTTGGTCGTTCAGGATATCTTTCACACTGAAACCACTCCTTATGCAGATGTAATCCTGCCGGCTTCTTCGTTCGCTGAAAAAGACGGAACGTTTGTGAATAGCGACCGACGTGTATTACGTGTGCGAAAAGCTGTGGAAATGCCAGGTAACGCCATAGAAGACTGGAAAATCATTGATGAGATTGCCAGTAGAATGGGAAAACCAATGAATAACCCCGAAACTGCATCGGAAATTTTTGATGAAATTGCCCGGGTCACACCCATCATGGCAGGGATATCTTATGATCGTATTAAACACGAAGGACTCCAATGGCCCTGTCCGGAAAAAGACCATCCCGGGACAAGCACATTGTTCCTCGAAAAATTTAATACATCGAGCGGAAAGGCAAAAATATTTCCGGTGGAATATGTGCCGCAATCGGAAAGCATATCTGAAGAATATCCGTTTATGTTAAATACCGGAAGAATATTGTTTCATTATCACACTTCTACCATGTCAAGAAGAAATAAAGCACTCACTGACTATGAAAATGAAGCATACGTACTTATGCATCCTAATGATGCATCAAAAATGGATATTCACGAGGGTGAGGAAGTAAAAATCACAAGTCCACGCGGATCACTTGAAACTCACGTACGCATCAGCAATCAGGTTCTGGAAAAAGAGCTCTTTATGCCTTTTCACTTTGGTGAAGCTCCGGTAAACCAACTGACACGTAATGAAATGGACCCGGACTCGAAAATTGCACCCTTTAAGCTATCAGCGTGTAAAGTTGAAAAAATATAATTTTTTTTATCAGCCCTTGTTAATAAATTTCGATAGAGCAGTAAAGGTGTTTTTATCAATAATTATAAGCACTATATGCTAAAAGTGTTCTCTTTTTACAAATAAAAAAAGTTGATTTTCTCATACAGGGATAAACAAAAAGCTATAAAGTTTTGTTATTTTAACAATAAATAATTACAGAAAAAATATTACATTTGTACAGGAAAAATATTACATTTGTGGTTCATA
>JBNJGZ010000009.1:5112-32001 GCA_051748065.1 Bacteroidota bacterium | reverse complement strand
AGATTTTTGGGATACCCGGATTTTTATACGATTCTTTTATGGATTCTTTGCTGTCCATATCGTAAAGCGTTTTGTAACGCAATTTGCTGTATTTGTCTTCATTTCCAATAGGTTGACCTCCACCACAAATACACCCATTTTCACATGACATAACTTCAATATAATCCAAGTCTTTGCGTCCGTTTCTTATCTCATCAAGCAGTAATTTTGATTCTTTTTGCCCGCTGACTGCTGCAAAATTTACCGAACGATTCCCCATTTTGGCTGTGTATTCTTTGCGGTTTTTGAATCCACGTAGTTGTTTGATCCTGAAATTGTCAATATTGTCGTTTTCATAGAGGTAATACAGCATTCTTACAAGAGCTTCCGTTCCTCCGCCTGAAACAGCAGTAATTTTGGCTGCTGAGCTTCGGCTGCTGAAAGGCTCATCGGGAGCTTCATCTTCCATCTGAAGAATATCGATGCCGTTAACTTTAAGAAATTCTATAAATTCGCGTGTTGTTAATACTGCATCTACAGCGCTTATTCCTTTAAAAGTCATTTCGTCTCGCTGGGCTTCAAATTTGCGGGCCGTGCATGGAGCAATACTTACCGAATAAACTTCAGCCGGTTTTAAGCCTTGCTCTTTTGACCAGTGACGGTTCAGCAATGTGCCAAGTATCTGTTGGGGTGACTTTAGCGGTGAAATTTGTGGCAGGAATTCAGGGGCAAACTGTTCGGCATACTTTATCCATGCCGGGCAATCAGAAGAAAACACAGGGCCCGTGAGGTTGTTGTCTAATCGTTGTTTCAACAAATGAGCTTCTTCCAGAATCCGTAAATCGGTGGCAAAAGACGTGTCGAAGACTTTATCAAAACCGATCTTTTTTAGAGCGGCTATGACCATTCCGGAAAGGTCTTTGCCGGATTTGAAGTTAAACGTTTTTGACAAAGAGACCGGTAGTCCCGGGTCTATTTGTGCTACTACTTTAATATCGGGATTGTTCAGGGCTTCCTGAATACCAGACAGGTGGTTTTTTTCATGCAATGCCCCGGTAGGGCAAACCATTATGCATTGCCCGCAGTTGATACAGTTCGAGATGTTAATGCCTTGATTAAAAGAGGTGTGTATGGCTGTTTCATTTCCTCGATGAGCAAATTCAAGTGTGGTGCAGGCTTGTATTTCCTCACAAACCCTGACGCAACGTCCACAAAGGATGCATTTGGAAGGATCACGGATAATACTTGCTCCGGATAAGTCCCGTTTTTTATTTGTATTATGGGATGGGAAATTTCGTTCCCTGATATGCAGGTCTGCAGCCAGATTTTGCAATTCACAGTTCCCATTCCGTTGACAATAAAGACAGTCATCAGGGTGGTCGGCAAGGAGTAATTCTACGATCTTTTTCCTTGCCTGAATGACCCTCGGAGAATGGGTCTTTATATTCATCCCTTCAATGGGATAAGTTGAACAGGCCGTTTTGAGTTTTTTCTCCCCGTCAATTTCTACAACACACATACGACAGGCTCCTGTAGGTGAAAACCCTTCCATCTGGCATAAAGTAGGGATTTCAATACCGTTTTCCCGCAGGTTTTCAAGTATGGTCAGGTCCGTTTGAGCCTTGATTGTATTATTATTGATGGTTATATTAATGTTCATAATGGTATTTTTGATTTAAACGGACTTTTATGTTATGATCGTTCAATGTCCCCGTATTTTTTAGTTTGACCTTTAAAATATTATTTAACATAAATGGCGTTAAACATACAGGCCTCGTAACAAAGACCGCAGCCGATACATCTGCTTTCAATAATAAAATGCGGATGCTTGGGTAATCCATAAATAGCATCTACCGGACATTTATTGATGCAGGCTGCACAGCCGACACACTCATCTACGTTGATATAAAATGTACGCAAATCGCGGCACACATTGGCCGCACATTTACGTTCAAAGATGTGTTCTTCATATTCATTTCTAAAATATTTTAATGTATCCAAAACGATGTTTGGAGCATTTTCGCCCAGCCCACATAATGAAGTGTCACGGATGACTTCAGCCAGGTTTTCAATAGACAGAACACCCTTAAAGCGTTCTAATGTTTGATTGCCCGGTTCTTTTTCCGGTCGCCGGGAGATGTTGTTCAGTATGTTGAGCATATTTTGTGTCCCCTCACGGCAGGTGATGCATTTCCCACAACTCTCTTCTTGTAAAAAACCTGTGATATAGCGGCTGATATCCAGCATACAGGTATCTTCATTCATAATGATCAGCCCGCCGGAACCCAGACGGACACCTTGTTCATTTAGGGTGTCAAAGTCTATAGGTAAAGTAGATTTTTCTGCAGGTAGGATGTGGCCGGCCGGTCCTCCCAGTAAAAATGCCTTAATGGTTTTTTTGTCAAAAGTGCCACCGGCAATATTATAAAAGATATCCTGGAATGTATTGCCCATTGGTAATTCTACAACACTATCAATAGTTACTTTTCCGGCAACGGAAAAGACTTTGGTTCCCGGGTTGTTTTTATTGCCGCTTTTTTGAAACCATTCAGCGCCGTTTTGTAAAATATCCGGCACATTTGCCAAAGTTTCCAGATTATTGATAAGTGTCGGGGAACCAAAAAGACCTTTTTCTGTCGGGTAGGGAGGTCGTTCACTGGGAATTCCGCGTTTGCCTTCAATGCTGTTTAGCATAGCTGTTTCCTGTCCACAAACAAAAGCGCCGGGAGAAATAAAAAGCGATAGTTCCAGATTATAGCCGGAATTGAAAATGTTATCCCCGAGCAGACCTAATTCTTTGGCTTGATGAATTGCTTTGTTCAGTCTTTCAATAGCCAGTTTGTTTTCATAAGAAACATATAAGTATGCTTTTCCGGCTCCAACTGCGTAGGCAGCAAGTGCGGTTCCTTCTACGATCCGGTGAGGGTCGCTTTCAGCTATAAAGCGTTCCATAAATGCCCCGGGATCACTTTCTACCGCATTGCAAATGACATATTTCTGATTTCCTTCGGAATGTAAGGTTTTTTCCCATTTTTTGCCTGTGAAATATCCGGAGCCGCTTCTTCCCCGTAACTTACTTTCTTTTATCACGGAAACGATCTCATCCGGCGTTTTCCGGTTAATAGCATTGATAAATGTTGAATAACCATTATGAGCAATATAATCATCAATGCTTTCCGGAGTTACCAGTCCGCAATTTTTTAGCACATTTCTTTGTTGATTTTTGAAAAATTCCAGATCATCCAAAAACGGGACATTTTGCCAGTTGGTATGAATACTGTTGCGTATTTGCCCAAGCACATCATCGCGTGGAACAATATGATTAAAAATATTATCCAGAAGTGAGATTACTTTTTCGGCTGTGATGTTTTTAAAAAGAATGCGGCTCATGCCGGGAAGTTGAATACTAACAACCGGTTCTGCGGGGCAAAGTCCCAGGCTTCCGGTAAATTGAAGGTCAGCATCTATATCTCGTTCTTGCAGATAGTCATGTATGGCTTTATGACTCTTTGGCGAACCGGCGACAATGCTGCCGGAATTCTTGCTTACCGTAATTATGGGCTTTGAAATACGGTCTTTGCGCATGGCCACAAGCATGTTTTCACTTGCCTTCGATAGCTTCCCGTCATTAAGGGCGGTTTCGTTTAAAAAAGATATGAGCTCCTCTTTATTATTTTTCATTATGTATTATGTCATTTTCTGATACAAGTTAATGATTTCTTCCAATGCCTTCTGATTTACTTCAGTATAATATTCGTCATTAACAGCTAAAACAGGTCCTTGTCCGCAGGCGCCAAGGCAAGGAACGATTTCCAGACTGAATTTGTTATCACGTGTCGTATGACCGGCACGAACTCCCGGTTTATTTTCTAACGACTCAAGTAGTATCCCGGATTGATTCATGTGACAGGTAGTCCCGCGACAGATACGAATATGAAACTGTCCTTTGGGTTCATACCTAAATTGATTATAAAAAGTAATAATACCATGAATTTTGGCAACAGGGATATCCATTTTACCGGCTACTTCAGCAATAGCTTGTTTGGGCAGAAACCCGAAATGCTCTTGTACATCCTGAAGAACGGGGATAAGTTTGTCCCGGCTTGTAATTCCATTCCGGTTTATAATATGTTTTATGTCATTATTCATTTGTCTTTTGATTTTAACCTGCACCTTCAAATGCGAAGCGAATGGTTAATAAATGCTCTTTTGTCATTATTTTTGCCAATAACTTAACTTATATTTCATTACCATAATAAGTTTTTATTAATGTTACAAAGATAACAAACCTATTTACTGTAAGCAAAGTTTTGTGTTATTAAAATAACAGTGTTATATTTGTAACAAATTTAAATGCTTGCAAGAGGTTTTATTTTGTGTGTTTTATGTGTTGAAAAACAGAGGTATATGACAATATAATGAATTGATAAATCATGTTTGAAAAAGGGTAATTTATAATCAATCTAATTTGTTTAGGTGACTATTATATTTTTGTTCGTTCAAATTATGATTTTTGACATAGATTACTTACACTTGTAAGGAAAACAAATGGCGAATTATGGAAAAAATTGAAATTACCATTTGCTTGGGAAGCTCCTGTTTCTCAAGGGGTAACAAAAACACCCTGCGGGTTATTGATGATTTTCTGAAATCGAATGACCTGAAAAAGTACGTACAATTCCGGGGAAACCATTGCTTTGGTTTGTGTGAGAAAGGTCCGATACTTAAAATCAATGATCAGGTGCTGACACAAGTAGATGGAGAAAGAGCTGTGAAAGCTCTGAAAGCGCATTTTAATATAGATTAATCTTATGGCAAAAAAGCAACAAGAACCGCTACTTTTTATTGATAAAAGCGCCTGCGAGCGTTGTTATGCTTGTATCCGGGTTTGTCCCACCAATGCATTGAAGGTGACCGGCGAAGAGGGATACCCTGAACTCATGCCTGAGCGATGTATAGGTTGTGGACACTGCGTTACGGCTTGTTCGCCCGGTGTTATTGATTACAGGAAAGAAAAAGATTCGGTTTTACAACTTCTTAAAAGCGATAAAAAAACAGCAGCTATTGTGGATCCTTCTATTTCAGGAGAATTTCATGATATTACGGATTACCGGAAATTTGTGGAAATGATCCGCGCATTAGGGTTCGATTATGTCAGTGAAATTTCTTTTGCTGTCGATGTTGTGGCCGGTCAGTATAAAAAATTGTTAGAGAATTTTAAAGGAAAATATTATATCACCGCTAATTGTCCGGCTGTTGTGAGTTATGTTGAAAAATTTCATCCGGAATTAGTTGATAACATGGCTCCTATTGTTTCGCCTATGATCGCTATGGCGAAGATTATGCGAAAACAATATGGCGGAGACCTCAAAATTGTAGCTATAGGCCCGTGTGTTGCAGCCAAACAAGAGGCTTTGCAATATACGGGAGCAAGCAAGGTAGATGCTGTCCTTACATTTGTCGAGTTGCGGGAGATGTTTCAGGAACACGAAATTAAAGAAAGCAAACTGGAATTTTCCGATTTTGATATGCCTATTGGCTGGAAAGGTTCATTATATCCTATTAGTCGTGGTTGGTTGCAGACAGCAGGTTTGAGTGAAGATTTGCTGGAAGGCAAGCTAATCACTGCTGAAGGGCAAAAAGACATGATCGATGCGATATTTCAGTTTAAGGAGCATGTGAATTTTATACGCCGCAACTTAAACTTATTTTACAATGAAGGCTGCCTGATGGGTCCCGGAACGTCAAGAGGCGGCAAAAAATTTGTTCGTCGCACGCTTGTTACCGATTATGTGGCCAAACGATTAGAAACCATTTCCAAAAGCCGGTGGAAAGAAAATTTGGATTTGTTTTCCCAATTGGATTATTCCAGGGCGTTTAGCAAAAATGATCAACGTTTGCCTGAGCCTTCTGAGGAAAAGATTAATGAGATACTTAAGATCATTGGGCAGGAAAACAAATCGGAGCAAATGGGCTGCCAGGTTTGTGGGTATCGCTCCTGCCGTGATTTTGCTATTGCTGTAAGCAAAGGTATCGCTCAGCCGGAGATGTGTCATACATATACTGCCCGGAAAAGCCGACAATATATTGATTCATTGCGTAAAACCAACAAAAAACTGGAAGAAACGCAGGAGGCACTTGAACTTTCTGAAAAAACAGCACGTCACGAACAACAACTGGCAAAAGAAGCTTCCCAGAGATCTACTACCATGCTTAAGAAATTACCATCCGCCGTGGTGATCGTTGATGAAAATCTCAAAATCCTGGAGTCAAATGAACAGTTCATTGAAATCATGGGTGATGAAGCAAGGGAGATAAATGAAATAATTCCCGGACTGGTAGGAGCAGACCTGAAGTCATTGATGAATTATAATATTCACAACCTGTTTTCTTTTGTCTTGAAGAATAATGAGGATATCATGAATAAAGATGTTAAGCTTAACGATAGGCTTTTCAATTTATCCATCTTTACAATTAATAAAAATAAAATTGTAGGTGCCGTACTCCGGGATATGTATCAGCCTGAAGTACGAAAAGAAGAGGTTATTCGCAGGGTAACAGACGTGATTGACGATAACCTGAATATGGTTCAGCAAATTGGTTATTTGCTGGGCGAAAGCGCCTCAGTGATTGAAAAGAAACTAAGTACGATCATTGAAACCTACAAAGATGAAGATGAAAAGAATAAAGGTAAAAAAGACAAATGAGCGAATCCTTTTACATAGAAGTCGACCATGAAGAAAAGCCCCATGAAGGTGAGAGGATTTGCGGGGATATATTTGTCAACAAACGTGTGAGCGAGGAAAACAGAATCGTTACCGTGCTCTCGGACGGGCTGGGACATGGAGTGAAAGCGAATATATTGGCAACACTTACTTCTTCCATGGCCCTGAACTTTGCCATTGAGCACAAAGATCCGGTGAGAATTGCTGAAGTCATCATGAATACCTTGCCCGTTGATGATGAGCGTAAAATTAGTTATGCTACGTTTACCATTGTGGATATTGAATCTAATGGTGAAGTCAGTATTCTGGAATATGATAATCCTCAAACGTTTGTAATGCGGGGCAGTGAGATGTACATGCCCGAATGGCAATGTATATTGATGGAAGGAGAGAACCGGGGGAAAGAATTGCGTTACTGTCGTTTTAAGCCTCAAAAAGAGGACCGGATTATTTTTGCTTCGGATGGTGTTACGCAAAGTGGTTTGGGTTCTGATGCGTATCCGTTGGGTTGGGGAGAAGAAAACTGGCAGGAGTTTGCCAAAACTACTGTAGAACATGAGCCAGGAATATCAGCCTCTAAGCTTTGCCGGCGTGTTGTAGCACGTGCAGCCAAAAATGATGGTTTTGTTTCAAAAGATGATACAAGCTGCGGAGTTATTTATTTCCGGGAACCACGGAAATTGCTGATTTGCACAGGGCCTCCTTTTAAAAAGGAAAAAGACCCTGAATTGGCGGAAGCTGTAAAAAACTTCCAGGGTAAAAAGATTATTTCAGGAGCGACTACAGCAGACATTATTAGTAGAGAGCTCGGGTATGAAATTGAAGATGGCTTTGAATTTGAAGACCCCGATCTTCCCCCAATATCTTATATGGAAGGTATTGATTTGTTAACAGAAGGCATTCTTACCCTGAGTAAAGTATCAGAACTTTTAAAAAAGTATGATAATAAAACAACGTTGGGAAAAGGGCCTGCGGATCAGATCGTAAAAATGTTGCGTGAATCAGACGAAGTCGACTTTATTATTGGAACACGGATTAACATCGCTCATCAGGATCCCAATTTACCCGTGGAGCTGGAAATCCGGCGAACAGTTGTTAAGCGAATTGCAGGCTTACTTGAAGATAAATTCCTGAAGAAGGTAAATATCCAGTTTATATAAATATGCTATAAACTATTGTATATCTGGGTTTTATCATATATAAATAAGAAGATATGAAAAAGATAGATTAGCCAAAACAAAGAATATGGAAGCATACAAGCAAATTATTGAAGAAGCGTGGAATGATCGCGCAAAATTAGAGAATAACGATGCCCGCGAGGCTATTGAAAAAGTGATTGACTCATTGGATAAAGGGGAGTTACGTGTAGCTGAACCTTCTGAAGATGAATGGAAAGTGAATGAATGGGTCAAAAAAGCAGTTCTGCTGTATTTTCCGATACGCGAAATGGAAGTTATGGATGTGGGCCCGTTTCAATTTCATGATAAAATGGCTTTGAAAAAGAATTACCGGGAACAGGGAGTCCGTGTTGTACCACATGCGATTGCCCGCTATGGGGCGTATGTTTCCAAAGGTGTTATCATGATGCCTTCCTATACAAACATTGGAGCATATGTTGATCAGGGGACTATGGTTGATACCTGGGCTACTGTGGGTTCCTGTGCACAAATAGGTAAAAACGTGCATCTCAGTGGCGGCGTTGGAATAGGCGGCGTTCTGGAGCCTGTACAGGCTGCGCCTGTTATTATTGAAGACAACTGTTTTATCGGAAGCAGATGTATTGTTGTGGAAGGTGTGAAAGTTGAAAAAGAAGCGGTTTTGGGAGCCAATGTAGTATTAACCCAGTCAACAAAAATTATTGACGTCAGCGGTGCTGAACCGGTCGAGTTTAAAGGCCGCATACCTGAACGTTCGGTTGTTATTCCGGGATCATATACCAAAAAGTTTCCGGCAGGTGAATACCAGGTTTCCTGTGCTTTGATTGTCGGTAAGCGAAAAGAAAGCACTGATAAGAAAACATCACTGAATGAGGTGCTTCGCGATTTTAATGTAAGCGTATAATGGGGAAGCGATTTTTGGTCATACAAACAGCATTTATAGGAGATGCTATACTGGCTACAGCCCTGCTGGAAGAGTTGTATTTAAACTATCCTGATGCACAGGTGGATTTGCTGGTAAGGAAGGGGAATGAACCATTGTTTGAAAAGCATCCGTTTATTCATTCTCTTTATGTATGGGATAAGTCGGGATCAAAATTAACAAATTTACAGGGTGTAATACGACATATACGAAAGTTAAGGTATGACCGGGTAATTAACCTTCATCGCTTTACTTCTTCCGGGATCATTACAGCGTTTACACGAGCCAAAGAAAAAGCCGGCTTTGATAAAAACCCTTTGTCAGTTTTTTTTACTATCAAAAAGAAACATGTGATAGGAGATGGCAGGCATGAGGTAGAGCGTAATGCAGAATTGATTGCAGATATCTCAGCAGAACGTGTGAAGAAACCTAAACTGTATCCCCTTGAATATCATTTTCAAAAACTTGTCAAATATAAAAAACATGCATATATTTGCCTGGCTCCAACATCCGTTTGGTTTACCAAACAACTACCAAAGGATAAATGGTTGAGCCTTTTGACACATCTGAAAGATAAGTATTCGGTTTATTTGTTAGGAGCGCCCGGAGACAGAGATGCATGTGAAGAAATTGCAAAATACTTTACAGACGGCAAAGTATTAAACCTTGCCGGCCGGTTAAGTTTATTGGAATCAGCCGCATTGATGAAAGATGCCGTAATGAATTATGTTAATGATTCTGCACCGATGCACCTGGCATCAGCAGTAAATGCTCCGGTAACAGCCGTATTTTGCTCTACAGTCCCTGCTTTTGGTTTTGGTCCGTTATCGGATAAAAGTCATATTGTTGAAGTGAGAGAAACTTTGGATTGCAGGCCTTGTGGCTTGCATGGATTTTTAAAATGCCCTGAAGGTCATTTTAAGTGTGCTAAAAATATCACAATAGATCAGTTAATAGAGCCGTTAAAATATTATGAAGATTGACGAAGAAATAAAAAAGGCTGTTAAAGTCCTTAAGGATGGCGGAATTATTGTTTATCCTACAGATACAATTTGGGGAATTGGATGTGATGCAACCAATGCTAAGGCCATAAAACGCATACACCAGTTGAAGAAGAGAAAGGAAAAAAAGACCTTTATTGTGCTGGTAAGCGATGAAAATCAAATTACGGATTATGTGGATGATGTGCCTGAAATTGCATGGGACCTTCTGGAAAGTTATGATAAACCCTTAACGATTATCTATAATAATGCGAAAAACCTGGCGAAAAACCTTATTCGTGAAGATAATACTATTGCTATACGCGTTACACGGGATGAGTTTTCGAAAAGGTTGATCGAAGATTTTGGGAAACCAATTGTTTCTACTTCAGCAAACTTTTCAGGAGACCAAAATCCATTGACATTTAATATGATCTCAGAGGGCATAAAAAATGGAGTGGACCTCGTGGTTGATCTTTATCACAATTCTATGAATGAAGTAAAACCCTCCACGATTATCAGATTTCATCAAAATGGAGAATTTGAAACGATACGCCATTGATTAAAAAAGGTTTATCATTTTCTTTGCGTTTCTGTCAACAGTAACCGGATATGGTCTTAACTTCATCTGGTTTTTTCTCCTGATAAATTCGTATTTTTACACTCGTTAAAAATTATGGTTTCTACACTGATAAACAGTGATAGATAGTACCATTAAAATTAATTTATACGAATGATCCTGAATGATGCTATTCAACATAAAGCTTTTGGTACTATTTCGCAGGCTGCTGATAAATTAGGTTACCCGGCTTATGTTGTCGGTGGATATGTACGTGATATTTTCCTGAAGCGTGATAGCAAAGATATTGATATTGTAGCTGTTGGCAATGGTATCAAACTGGCTAAGAAGGTAGCCGGTCTTCTGGGGCCGAAAACAAAGGTTAGTGTTTTTAAGAATTATGGCACAGCCATGCTTCATATCGGCGAGCTTGAGATAGAATTTGTCGGTGCCCGTCGTGAATCATACAGCAAAGACTCGCGAAAGCCGGTAGTAGAGGATGGAACGCTGGAAGATGATCAGCTCAGGCGTGATTTTACCATTAATGCGTTAGCGATCAGCCTTAACAAAGACTCTTATGGCGAATTGGTTGATCCGTTTAATGGCCTGGAGCATATCAATCAAAAAATCATAAAAACACCTTTGGAACCCGGAAAAACATTTTCCGATGACCCGTTGAGGATGATGCGTGCGGTGAGATTTGCCTCCCAGCTTGATTTTACTATTGAAGAAGAAACCTACGAGGCTTTAAATAAAAATGCACATCGCCTGAAAATCGTTTCCCGGGAACGTATTATTGACGAACTGAACAAAATGATAATGGCCGAACAACCTTCCAGAGGATTTAAGTTGCTTCTGAATACCGGTCTGTTAGAACAGTTCTTTCCCGAGATGGTTAATCTTCGTGGAGTTGATAAAACAAAAGAACAGAGCCATAAAGATAATTTTTATCATACGATTGAAGTGTTGGATAATGTCGCTCAGCAGGGAGGGAATTTATGGTTGCGTTGGGCTGCCATACTGCATGATATTGGTAAACCGGCGACAAAAAGATACGCCAAAGAGACCGGATATACTTTTCACGGGCATGAAGTTGTTGGCTCTAAAATGATACCCGGAATTTTCAAGAGACTGAAAATGCCACTGAATGACAAAATGAAATATGTGCAAAAGTTGGTCTTTCTGCATCTAAGGCCTATAGCCCTTATTGAGGATCATGTTACAGACTCGGCCGTCCGGCGGTTGCTTTTTGAAGCCGGCGACGATATAGAAGATTTAATGATACTTTGCAAAGCTGATATTACCTCAAAAAACAGAACGAAAGTTATCCGGTACAGGAATAATTTCGATATGGTCCTGCAAAAACTTAAAGAAATAGAAGAACAAGACCGTTTGCGAAACTGGCAACCTCCCATCAGTGGTGAAGAAATCATGGATACGTTTGAACTGAAACCTTCCAGGCAAGTAGGAGAGATCAAAAATGCTATCCGTGAGGCCATTTTGGACGGAGAAATAAAGAACAATTACGAAGAAGCTTATGAGTTCATGCTAAAAAAAGCAAAGGAAATGGGATTAGCACCTGTGAAGAGCAAAAAGAAAAACAACCGTTCTGATGCAGAAAACGCATAAAACATTGATAGTTATTACCGGACCTACAGCTTCGGGTAAAACAGATCTGAGCATAGACGTAGCTCGTGAATTAGGTACGGAGATTATCTCTGCTGACTCCCGCCAGTTTTATAAAGAAATGAAAATTGGAACAGCAGCACCTTCACGAAAACAATTAGATGCCGTTCCTCACCATTTTATCGGACACCTTTCCATTCAGGACAGCTATAATGTATCCCGGTTTGAACAGGATGTGCTCAAAAAGCTTGATGAACTCTTTAAACACTATAATTTTGTGGTGTTGACAGGTGGTTCCGGATTGTACATAGATGCAGTATGCAAAGGAATAGATGATATGCCGGACATCCCTGTTTATATCCGCAAGGCGGTGGATGAAAACTACAGGGAATTTGGAATCGATTACTTAAGGCAATACCTGCAAAATCATGATCCAGTTTACTATGAGCAGGTAGATAAAAACAATCCCAACAGGATGAAAAGAGGAGTAGAGGTGTTTGAAGCTACAGGAATTCCTTTTTCTTCTTTCAGAAAAAAAGAGAACAGAGAACGCGATTTTAATATTGTGAAATTTGGGCTATTATGGGAACGTGAATTACTGAATGAACGCATTAACCAAAGGACGGACCTGATGATGCAAAATGGCCTGTTGGATGAAGTTAAGGCATTATATCCTTATCGTGGTTACAATGCACTGAATACAGTAGGCTATAAAGAGTTGTTTGCTTTTTTGGATAACAAGATGAGCCTGAATGAAGCAGTAGAAAAAATCAAAACCCAGACCCGGCGATATGCAAAACGCCAGATGACGTGGTTGCGAAAAGATCCTTCCATGTGCTGGGTGGATGTTTGGGATGATCCGCTTGAATATATTTTAAAAAATATAAGCAGTTATGGATAACACTGAAGAACTGAAAGCCTTGTTTTATGAAGTCCGGCAATGTACTCAATGTCCGTTGCATAAAACACGAACAAAAGCTGTGTTTGGAAATGGATTGCCTGACTCGCCCATAATGCTGATCGGAGAAGCTCCCGGATATGACGAGGATCAAACGGGAAAAGCTTTTGTCGGGCGATCCGGACAGCTTTTGGATAAAATTTTGCAAGCGTGTAACTTCCACCGGCGTAAACATGTATTTATCGGCAATATTCTGAAATGCCGCCCGCCTAAAAACAGGAATCCCGAACCTGAAGAAGTGCAAACATGCCTGCCCTATTTGATGAAGCAAATTGAGTTAATCAATCCGAAAATATTAGTGACTCTGGGAGCTGTGCCTGCCAAAACGCTTGTGGATAAAGACTTTAAAATTACCCGCCAGCACGGCGAATGGATGCAAATGGAAGACCGGTGGCTGTTACCGACATTTCATCCTTCTGCATTGCTCCGGAATCCTGCGTTAAAACGAGATGCCTGGAATGATTTTCAGAAAGTGGTGGAGAAATATAAGGAACTTGTGGATCCGGAGCATAAAATTAAATCGTAGAACAATAGGCATGCCTCTTCATTGCGATTTAAATATCAACGACAAGTTTTTATGGCAATTCCATAACTTGCACTAAATTTGCAGGCGAGTTAACTCGGAGAAAGAAAAATGGGTTAGATGAAAAACTGGAAAGCATTAATTATAGGTAGTGTAGCTGTTAGTATTTCAGCTATGCTGTGGGGTTTGGATGGCGTAGTGTTAACTCCGAGATTGCATAATCTGGAGATAGGTTATGTGGTGTTTATGCTGCATCTGTTACCGTTTGTGTTGATGCAGTTCTTCTTGTTTAACCGTTATAAGATTATACGTAAGATAAATGTAAGTGATTTCTCGGCCTTTTTTCTTGTTGCTTTATTTGGAGGAGCTATTGGCACCATGGCCATTGTGAAAGCATTGTTTTTGGTAAACTTTCAGGAACTTTCGGTAGTGGTGTTGCTTCAAAAGCTTCAGCCTGTGTTTGCGATTTTGCTTGCTGCCCTGGTTTTAGGTGAACGAGTAAAGGGTAACTTTTTCTTCTGGGCTACTGTAGCTATTATTGCCAGTTATTTCCTGACTTTTGGCTGGGAGCTTCCCCACGTTACACAGAATGAAAATACTGCTTTGGCTGCAGTTTTTGCTATGCTGGCGGCTTTTTCCTTTGCCATGGCTACCGTTATGAGTAAAAAAGTGATGTACAAGTATGATTTTAAAACAGCCACTTTTATACGATATGGACTGACTGCCTTGATTATGTTGCCTTATGTTTTGATAAGCGGCCATGTAAATCAACTGGCAGTGACAACACAGGAAAACTGGCTGATCTTTTTGATTATTGGAATTACTACAGGTTCCGGAGCCATTTTTCTTTACTACTTTGGCCTACAACGAATAAAAGCAATGATTGCAACAATTTGCGAGTTGTTTTTTCCTTTATCTGCCATTTTATTCGATTATATCTTTAATGACAGTAAACTCACCATAGTGCAGTGGATAAGTGCAGCAGCTTTAATCACTGCTGTTATTGGAATTAATATTTCGCAGAAGAAAAGATTAAAGAAACATTCTGTAAAAGAGACTGAAAGTCAAGTTATAAGTTAAATTTTAGCTCTAAAGTTTCATAAACTTCTTTAATATCGGCTATCACTTTATCCGGCACAGGAATTCCATCTTTACGGTATTTCTCTTCATAGCGGCGTTCCGGTTCACCCGGTACCAGCACTTCTTCCCGGTTTTTCGCCGGTTTGGCACTTTTAAATGTTTGGATCCATTGATCCATATATGCTTTAAAATCGTCAGCGGGTTGAAAACCGTCAATTCTCATAACTCCAAAAAAATGACCGAGACCTTTTCCCGGTGCTCCATCTTTTTGATCGAGATAAGGGACTTGAGGAGGAACAAACGGGCCAAAATTTGCACGCGAAAGTACGGCTGAAAGAATATCCACGATGGCAGCCATGGAATACCCTTTATGGCTTCCATGTTCGTAATCGCTACCCAGAGGAACAATAGCTCCTCCACGAGTGATGATGCCGGGATCTTTACTGGGAATGCCCTCCTGGCTTTGAACATATCCTTCAGGTACTTCCTGGCCTTCCCGTTCTTTGATGGCTAACTTTCCCCGGGCGATGGGAGAAGTGGCAAAATCAGCTATGAAAGGATTTTCTTTTCCGGCTGGAATGGCCACTGCAATGGGATTTGTGCCTAAAAATTTATCTATCGAGAATGTAGGTGCTACCAACGGGTTCGCATTTGTCATGGATAGACCGATCATTTCTTTCTTCATCGCCATCATGCTATAATATCCGGCTATGCCGAAATGAGAAGAATTTCGTACTGAAATCCAGGCGGAACCATATTTCTCTGCCTTTTTAATGGCTATCTTCATGGCCCGGGTCCCTGCTACTGCTCCAAAAGCCTGATCAGCATCTACTACTGCTGTGGTTGGAGTTTCATGGACTGTCTGAACTTTTGGCCTGGTATTGATGCGTCCTTTTTGCCACATCAGCATGTAATCTTTCAGACGCATAATGCCATGGGAAGGAATCCCGCGCAGCTCTGCTGCTATCAATACATTTGCGCAAGTGGAGGCGTCTTCCTGCGAGCATCCCATTTTTTTAAACGCTGCCCGGGTATGCACGTAAAGGTCGTCGTAATTATATCGTTGATTGTCCATGGATTTGGTTTTTTGCTATATCAATTCTTCCGATTAATGTCATTAAAAATATACTCTCAGGCTTTCCGTATGGCTAAAATTCGATATGTAGTCTGACAGCACGTGTTGTTGCAAGATGGTGAAAAGTATTCTTCAGGTTTAACCGAAGCAAATAATTAATGCTTTGTCTCTACCACTGCAAATCTATTCAAAAAATGTGTAATTTTTTATATATGTACAATCTTTGTTTGTTGTTATGTCTGTTATGTTTTATGGAAAACTGGTTTTTGTGTGTTTTTGACAAGGTTTTATTTAACTGAAATTGGCAACTGGAATCTGCAATTTTTTTGGGAGTTAATTAAATAAAAAATCTTTTTTCTATTTTTGTAAACTTCGGTTAATTAGTGTCTGTCCATAAAGTAAGTGTTTAGTTCATAATGTTCAAGTTCAAAGTTTACCCCGTTTTTTTTATTGGGGCCTGCCCCGCATTTATCGGGGGCTTGCAAAGTATTTAAAAGCAAGAAATACCGACCAAAATTAAGGATGGCTGTTTTAATGCGTGCATAACGAAAGAAATCGTATATTAAGGACAAACGCTAGTTGGAATATATTAATGCTGTTGGGCCTCATACAAATAAAAAACAATGGACGTGAAAAATAATCATTATTACACGAAAATACCACAATCTCGGATAGCAACATGTGATGTATACTCAATAGGATTATTGAAACATCATGTAAGTGCATTATTAGAATTTGATGTTACTGAAAGCCGGCGAAAATTAAGTGAATTGAGAAAAAACGGAACAAACATTTCTTTTAATGCCTGGCTTGTTAAAGCGATCAGCAGGACTTTGGAAAAATATCCCGAAGCGACTTCTTATCAGTATAGCAAGAAAAAACTATTAACATTTAATGATCATAATATTTCCTTTTTAGTGGAGAAAAAAATAGGTGATCAGAGGGTTCCATTGCCTGTGGTTATCGATCAGGTGAATTTAAAGAGTGCTTTGAATATCAGTCATGAGATAGAAAATGTAAAAAGTCATATTGTAACAGAAAAAGATATAGTTCTGGATAAGAAGTCAAAGTTTTATGAAAGATTATATTATCATCTGCCCGGAATTTTAAGAAAAATGATTTGGAGGTATATTCTCAATCATCCCAGGTTAGCATATAAAAAAATGGGAAATATTTCAATAACATCCCTTGGTATGATAGGTAAAATAAACGGTTGGTTTATACATAAATCAATTCATCCCGTCTCTTTTGGAGTGGGGTCAATAATACAGAAACCAACAGTTGTAGTAGATGATATAAAAATACGCGATGTTTTAAATATGACTATATTAATTGATCATGATGTTATAGATGGGGCTCCTATGGTAAGACTATTAAATGAGCTGACAAAAAATATTGAAATGGGGGCTGAGCTTAACTAAATAAAACAAGAGCGCACAACATCTTCCAGTATTTAAGCATTAAGTTTAAATTAGATACACATCTGCATAAGTTATAAAAATAGAAGTTTGTATAGTTTTTTTTTGTGTAAGATGCAAATGTCGCAATTTTCCAATTTTTAGAGTGTTCATGAACTTAGTTTTGTCATCTGATTTTTTTTAAAAATAACCAAAAAATTAAAACGATGAAAAAATTAATTTCATGGGTAGAAATCCCGGCAGCAGATTTTGAACGAGCTGTAAAATTTTACAAGTCAGTTTTGAAAATTGATTTGCAGACAATGGATTTTGGTGAAGAAAAAATGGCTTGTTTTCCTGGTGGAGAAGGAGCAATTTCTTTTGCGCCAAATTTTAAGCCAGGAAAAAATGGGGCATTAGTAAGTTTTAATGCGGAACAAGACCTGGAGGGAGCAATTAAAAGAATTAGAGCAAACGGAGGAACCATTCTTCAGTCAAAAACGAAAATTGAAGCTGAAGGGCGTGGTTATTTTGCCGTCTTTGTTGATTGCGAAGGAAACAAGGTTGGGCTCTATGGAGATGAATAATTGATTATTCAGGATTATGGCTTAGGATAACTAAGCCATAATCCCGGTTTTTAATACTAAATTTGTAAGCCAGATTAGTAAAGGATGATATATAAGGTCTCTAAACCATCTTTTCAATTATCAAAGTTCATAAAACAATATTGGACTTTGGATGATTGCATTCCCACTGGCGGCAAGCATATCCAGCGAATTGTTCCCAGTGGGCTATTGGAACTGGTCTTTTATTTCGATGATAAACCAATAGCAGCAAACAAGAACAAATCAAATAATAGTAATACACTGATAACCGGACAGCTTAACGAGTATTACGATATTGAAATGACCGGAAAAATTTCATTGTTTTCAATCATTTTTCAACCTCATGGATTGTCTTCGTTTTTAGATATTCCTCTTCAGGAACTGTATAATCAAAATGTTCCTCTTAATCTGATATTTAAAAATAAGGTGAATGAAATAGAGACTAAATTATTTGAAGCAAGATCTTTTAAAGAGAGAATAATAATTGTGGAAGACTACTTTTTCAATTTACTGAAAAACAAAGGAATAAAGTATAATTTTGACAGAATAAACAACAGTATATGTAAAATAAATCAAATGAAGGGACTTGTAGAGATTAATGATTTGGCTCTAGAGGCTTGTTATAGCAGAAAACAATTCGAAAGGATTTTTTCACACTTGATTGGAACATCTCCCAAACAATTTTTAAAAATTATAAGATTTCAACACGCCATTCACCGGAAATCTATAGATAATAGTATTAACCTTACAGATTTAACATATCAATGTGGTTATTATGACCAGGCGCATATGATAAATGATTTTCAAAAATTATCCGGAATGACGCCTAAACAATACTTCAACGATTGTGAACCATATTCAGACTATTTTCAATAACCTCTTAAATTCAGCTCATATAAAAACAATAGAGTTCAAAAAATTATCTGATAGTGTCAATGCAGACGACTGTGGAATCCCCCTTTTATTCTATCAACTTAAATATTTCTTCCACAGGTTTTTTCGTTTTGGGCTCTTTATGTTGTTTTGGAACGCCCACAGCGATAAATGCAAAGGTTTCGTAATCTTCTTCCGTTTGGATCATATTGTCCAGCTTTTCAGCAGCCATCGTTGGCGCACTCATCCAACATGCTCCATATCCCATGTCAACAGCTGCAAGCAGTATGTTTTGAATAGCAGCACCGGCACTCTGAATATCCGGGTGTTTGCGGATTTGATTGATCTTTTCGTGATCAAGCGAAACGCCTTTTTCTAAAACACTTTCGTAATTGCTCATAGTAACAGCAATTAATGCAGGAGCTTCCTTAAAAAAAGTAGCAAACCATTCCGTTTGTTTTTTGATGTGATTGGAGATACGGGATTCATTTTCCGGCAGCGACCCGATCTTTTTGGCAACAACATCTGCCATTTTATTTAGCAGTTGTTTGTTTGTGACCACGTGGAATTTCCACGGTTGTGAATTATTTACACTGGGGGCCATGCCGCCTATGCGAACCAGTTCCTTCAAATCTTCCACAGGAATTGGGTCTTCCGTAAACTGCCGAATACTTGTACGTTTTTGAGCTACTTCTGTAAATTCCATAAGCTATATTTTTCAGTATGTTGATTTTATTTGTCTTGTATCATTCATGCATTTATGCAATACTACTTCTAAAAAACATTATTTATTCAAAATAGTTCGCAAAGCAAAGATAATAAGTGATATTTTCAAATTGCATCATTTTCATTAGCTTTGTACACGAAAACAAAAATAATAATAAAATGAACGAAGCCTTATTAGAACTTGAACCAAAACGTATTTGGTCGTATTTTAAAGAGATTCTTGAAATCCCTCGTCCTTCCAAAAAGGAGGATAAAATAGTAACCTATCTTATAAATTTTGCTAAAGAACATGGATTAGAAACCAAACAGGATAAAGTTGGTAATGTGCTAATAACCAAACCTGCTACCAAAGGTAAAGAGAATGCCAAAACTGTTGTCCTGCAAAGCCATCTGGATATTGTTTGTGAAAAGAATAATGATGTGATCCATGATTTTGAAAAAGACCCTATTGAAACCGTGGTGGAAAATGGATGGGTAAAAGCAAAAGGAACGACTTTAGGTGCTGATGATGGCATTGGAGTGGCAGCGCAGCTTGCCATTCTGGAAGCTGATGATATTGAGCATCCGCCCATAGAATGTTTATTCACTGTTGATGAGGAAACAGGAATGACAGGAGCTTTTGGTTTGGAAGAAGATTTTCTTTCCGGGAAAATTCTTTTAAACCTGGACTCCGAAGATGACGGTGAATTATTTATTGGTTGTGCGGGAGGTAAAGACACGGTAGGAAAACTGGCATTTGAAATGGAGCAAACTCCTTCCAATCACATGGGATACTGGATAAAAGTAAGTGGACTTAAAGGAGGACATTCCGGCGATGATATTCATAAGGGAAGAGGAAATGCTGTGAAAATTCTTAACCGCTTACTCTGGAATTTTGCAGAAGAATTTGATGCCCGTTTAACATCTTTCAATGCCGGAAATTTAAGAAATGCCATAGCAAGGGAAGGGCAAGCACTCATAGCTTTGCCCAAAGGAAAAGAAGCAGGACTGGAGAGTATGGTAAGCCAATTTGAAAAGGATATAAAAGCTGAACTACACGTAACAGAGCCAAATCTATCTATTAAGGCAGGAATTGAAGAATGCCCGGCACAAGTTTTACGTAGCGAATATCAGGATGCTTTGCTGAATATGCTTTATGCTATGCCTCATGGTGTAATCGCCTGGTCGCAGGATATAGATAATTTCGTGGAAACTTCTACTAATCTTGCAGCAGTGAAAACGGAAGAAGACCATTTTCATATAACAACCAGTCAGCGTAGTTCAGTAGAGACAGCCAAAAAAGATATCGGTGACCGGGTAGTCTCTGTATTACGCTTAGCCGGCGCCAAAGCAGAACAGGGCAAAGGATATCCTGGTTGGACACCTAATCCTGATTCGGAAATTAAAGAGATTACAGCTCAATCTTATGAAAAATTATTTCAGGAAAAACCAAAAGTACTTGCTATCCATGCAGGTCTGGAATGCGGACTGATTGGCGAGAAATACCCTGAGCTGGATATGATTTCTTATGGCCCTACGATCAAAGGGGCTCACTCACCGGATGAAGGTGTGGAAATTGATACAGTGAAAAAATTCTGGGATTTGACGCTTGATATACTCAAAACGATTGAGTAGAAGATATTCTGTCAGTATACAAAATTATGAGCCCCGGTGAATTCCGGGGCTTTTTTATATAGCTCTGCATTTTTTTAATTTTCCTATCTTTGTACAAAATTTATATTATGCAGCATTTGGTCGCTCCTTCAATATTATCAGCAGATTTTTTGAATCTGGGTAAAGAAATTCAAATGGTTAATAAAAGCCAGGCAGACTGGTTTCACCTGGATGTTATGGATGGGATGTTTGTCCCGAATATTTCCTATGGTCAACCCGTGATCAAGGCGATTGCCAGGGAAGCAGATAAGCCTTTGGATGCCCATTTAATGATTATGGATCCGGATCGTTATTTTGATGATTTCAAAAATTTGGGTGTGGAGTATCTTACTGTTCATTATGAAGCATGCACTCATTTGCACCGGTCTATTCAGCGGATCCATAACTTAGGCATGAAAGCCGGTGTAGCATTAAACCCGCATTCGCACATCAGCTTACTGGAAGATATAATTGCAGAGTTGGATATGGTATTAATTATGTCTGTTAATCCGGGTTTCGGAGGACAAAAGTTTATCCATCGTTCCTACACCAAGATCACAAAATTACGCGAACTTATCGATAGAAATAATGCCAAAACGCTAATTCAGGTGGATGGAGGTGTAACTTTGGATAATGCCTCAAGTTTGGTTGCTGCCGGTGCTGATGTAATTGTAGCCGGAAGTACTATTTTTAAATCTCAAAGTCCGGATGATACTATTCGTCAGCTTAAACAGATATAGGTTGCAAGGTTTTTAAAGATAAGATGATTAAGGTTTTTATTATCATCAACTTATAAAATAGGCTTAAAATCATTATTCTAAAAAAATAATACGCCAGGTTTAACTCAAAAGATTAAATCTGGCGTATTTATTGGAATAAAGGTAGGATTAGTCTGTAATAATAAACTTATCTGTTTTTGTTTTTTGACCTAAATGAAACTCGATAATGTAAGTTCCGGCAGCTAAGCCTGATATTTGCATTTTAGTTTTTGTTAGTTCTCTTTTTTGAACTAGCTTTCCTGAAGTAGTGAAAATCCGGGCTGAATAATTTTTATTCAGATAACGCCCGGGGATAGTTACCGAAACGTTTTTGTCTCCGGGAACCGGGTACACTTTTATTTCTTCTTTGTTATTTTGTTCAACACCCAGGGAATTAGCTTCGATAAATTTAACATCGTTATTATTAAATTCCGGAATAATTAATACATCATATTGATCATCATAATAAATATCAGCAGGATCGGATGTATTCGTCACAACAATATCATCGCTTACGGTTGGTGGAGACGTCAAAGAATTAAATTCAAATACAGCATCTTCATCCCAGGAAGATAAGTAATAAGTGCCGGATGCATCCTGTGTTATTCCGTCCATATCCGAAATTCCTGTTCCCATGGAAAAACTAATAAATCCATCTTCCCGGTCAATTGTTTCAAGTGGAGCATTTGAGACAAAGGAAACAATAACAAGCTCTCCATTTTGATCAAATAGAATTCCATTGGGGGAGTCTAATGCATTGGCTTCTGAGAGAACATCATCAGATAGTCCATTAACAGTCAAGCTAAAGATTTTATTAGCCTGCATGTCAGATATAAACAAGGTGTCTCCATTTGTTGTAATGTCATTTAAACCCTGGGCGCCGCTAATAGATACTGATTGAGATATACTGCCACTACTAAGGCTTATTTCATGAACCTCTGTTTCATCTGTAACATAAAGCATGTCATTTGCTATGCACATTCCTTTAGGGCTGGTTAATCCTGAGCTGATAAAACTACTCAATGAATGTGAAGTGACATCTGCTGCAACGATAGTTCCATTGCCGGCATTTGAAATCAAATATTGGTCGTTTACATGATCGTATACAGCGCTTTCCGGATTGTTGTAGCTCTGCGCTGTTAGCATTCCACTAATAAAAATCAGTGAAAGAATAAAATATAGTTTTTTCATAGTGCATAAATTTTATGTGTTTTATGCAAAGTTATAAAAAAAACGATGCTTTGTAAAGCGATATAAGTAATAAATTATTAATCCCCAAAATATACCGAGCAATGCACCACCTAAAATATCGCCCGGAAAGTGCACACCCAAATAAATACGGGAATAACTAACAACAGCAGCCCAAATGATTAAAGGCCATCCAATCCAGCGGAGGTGCGATTTTAATAACATAGTAAGAAAGATTGCTATTCCAAATGTATTGGCGGCATGAGAAGAAACAAATCCGAACTGTCCTCCGCATTTGTTATTGACAATATGCACCATGCCTTCCAGCGTGGGATCATGACATGGGCGCAATCGCTCAAAAACATCTTTAAAAAGTTTTACCGAAGTTTGATCGGTAAGTGTAACTAATAAGGCAATGAAAAATAATAAGATAAATCCTTTTTTTCCTTTATAGCGAAAAACTAAGTATAAAAGAAAAGCGTAAACTGGGATCCAGATATATTTATCGCTGATCCACCACATTAAGTGATCAAAGAAAGGCGAATGCAATTGATTTAATGCAAGAAAAATGCTTTTATCAGTGGATATCAAAAAATCTAACATGATCAGATTCGTTTAAATGATTAATTTTACAGCACAAAAATAATATATGATTCGTTCAGTTAACATAATCGGTGCCGGAAATGTAGGCTTGCATATTGGGCGGAAACTGAGTGAAAAGGGTCAGTTGTCTTTGCAAATATATACCCGCAGGGATGATTTTTCAGGTTTTCCGGAAGATATGCATTCTTTTTTGACTAATGACACAAAGATATTTTCTGCAAAAAACGATTTAACGATAATTGCTGTTAATGACGATAATATAGTGGCAGTGGCTGAAAAAATCAAGGATCATGGACAAATTGTTGCACATACTTCAGGAAGTACACACATGGCGGTACTTGATAGGTTTCAGCATTACGGCGTTTTTTACCCTTTGCAAACATTTTCCATGCACAGACACCTTAATTGGTCTGAAGTACCTTTATTCCTGGAGTATTCCGACCAGTTGATTAAGGAAAAACTGATCAGTGTTGCTAGTATGTTATCACCGAATTACCGGTTTGTAAACAGTGATGAACGACTAAAAATCCATGTCAGTGCGGTTTTTGCTTCGAATTTTGTGAATCACATGTTTGTCCAGGCCAAAGATCTTGCGCAGCAGCAAAACATTAATTTTGCAGATTTTCTCCCCCTGATCAGGGAGACAATTGATAAAATTTCAGAATTAACGCCAATACAGGCCCAAACAGGACCGGCTTTGAGAAATGATAAAACGACTTTGCAAAAGCATTTAAAGGCTTTGGAGTATAATAAAGCAAAGCAAAATTTGTATGAAATTTTGAGTAAATCGATCTATAACAGAGGAAAAGATGAAGAACTATAAGGAATTATTAAAAGATATTAGTACGCTCGTTTTTGATTATGACGGAGTTTTAACCAATGGTGTTGTGTATATCATGGAAGACGGCGAACTGCTTCGTACAGCTAATACAAAAGATGGATACGCCATACATAAGGCGATTGAGAAAGGTTTCAGGGTGGTTATTATCAGTGGAGGACGTAATAAATCAGTCAAAATCCGGATGGAGAATTTAGGGGTAGAGCATACTTATACGCATGTTAGAAATAAGAAAGATTGTTTGCTTGAATTTATGACTGAAAATAAAGTAAAACCTGAAAATGTCTTGTATATGGGAGATGATATTCCTGATATTCCGGCGATGAAAGAGGTTGTTTTGCCTTGTTGTCCGGATGATGCAGTTGAAGAAGTTAAAAGTATTTGTCATTATATTTCAGATAACAAAGGAGGCTTTGGTGCCGTTCGTGATATTATTGAACAAGTGTTGAAAGCCCAAAATTTGTGGATGAATGAAAAAGATATTTAAAAAATTAAAAGCTGTAAAACAAGTTAAGCCTTTTATTCAACTTATAAGGCCTTTAAATTTGTTAATTGTTATTCTTACTTCTTTACTTACCTGGAAAGCATTGATAGGAGGGGCGTATGAGTATTTTCACATGCCCTTGTTTATGAATATGGAAACAATAAGTCTTCTTATTGCTTCTCTGGTTCTGGTAGCCGCCGGAGGCTACGTGATAAATGATTATTTTGATGTTGTTATAGATGAAATTAATAAGCCCAAAAGACAAATAATAGGCAAAAAAATTTCCCGCCGTGCTGCGGTAATTTATTACGGGATTTTAACAGCTCTTGGAATTGCAACTGCTTTTTGGGCTGCCATAAATGTTGGAAATTTTCAGATTGCCATGGTGCATATTATCTTTGCCCTGGCTTTATGGTTTTACTCCGAACAGTTTAAATATGTAAAATTTTGGGGGAATTTCATTGTCAGCTTATCAACAGCTTTTGTGATCGTTTTGATATGGATGTTTGAATTTTTTGCTATGATTCAAAATAATGATTTTTTGCATCCTAAAGAACAGAACCTGTTGACTTATTTGGTGCTGGGTTATGCATTTTTTGCTTTTATTGCCACTTTTACCAGAGAGCTTGTTAAAGACCGGCAGGATGTGCCGGGTGATCTGAGAGCAGGAGTGAAAAACCTTGCTGTTACCATGAGTGACAAAGGATTTAAACTTTTAACTTCTGTTGGCCTTGGAATCAATCTGGCTACATTGATCATTGCGCAGATATTTTTGTATAAAATTGAGTTGATTTTGGTTTCCTGGTATATTATGGTGCTGGAAGCTATCATAATCTATTTGATATGGGCTCTTTTTAAAGCAAAAAATGAAAGAGATTTTGGTATTATGAGTCTATATTTAAAAGTGTATATGATAGCAGGAATTTTGTCCATGCAAATATTATATATCAGTTGGTGATTTGTAATACCGGTGTAATCACTTGAATTGACTAGTTATGAAATCAATATTAGCAGAAAAGCTTGCCGGCAAGCAAATTATTCTTGCTTCTCAGTCTCCGCGGAGACAACGTTTGTTAAAAGAGCTGGAGCTGGACTTTGAAGTCCGCCCCGTGGATATAGAAGAGACCTATCCTGATCATCTTAAAAGAGAAGAAATACCGGTTTATCTTTCGGAATTAAAGGCCAATGCATTTTCTTTTAACTCACTTAAAAATAGCCATTTGGTGATAACAGCCGATACGATCGTTTGGCTGGAAAATTCCATGCTGAGTAAGCCTGAGGATAAAGATGATGCGGTGCGCATTTTGAAAAGACTGTCAGGAAACAAACATGAAGTATATACCGGAGTTTGTATTTGTTCTGCGGATAAAAGGCATTCTTTTTATGCACGTTCCGAAGTGTTTTTTCGGGTATTAAAAAAGCAGGAAATCGATTATTATATTGACAAGTTCGAGCCTTTTGATAAAGCCGGTGCATATGGAATCCAGGAATGGATAGGCTATATAGGCATTGAAAAGATTACGGGCTCTTTTTATAATGTTATGGGGTTGCCCACACAAAAACTCTATGATGAGTTGTTAAATTTCTAATTGGAGGGTGAGAGAAACGCTATTTTCCCAGTAAGTAGGGAATAAAGTAAATTGTGTGTTTTTGTTGGATTCCACAACAAAATGGCCGATACCATATCCGAGAGCAGCTCCCACAATAGCATCGCTCAGCCAGTGCTTGCTTTCCGAAATGCGTGATACACCGGTAAGTGTGGCCATAGAATAAGCTATAGTGGGTATCCAGAAGTTGTCGTTGTATTGCTTTGCTACTACCGTTGCAATGGCAAAAATCCCGGAAGTATGTCCGGAAGGAAAGGATTGATAAGCTGTGGCCGATGGTTCATGGCCTTGCAAGGAATAAGGGAAGAAATGCCAATTGTCCTGACTTTTTACAAAAGGACGTTGCCGTGCAAAAGCCAATTTGCCCAGGTAGGTAAAAATACCATTATGGATATACGCCTGAGCAGCCATTAAAGATGTTTGTTGCAATTTGGAATCCCGGAATATCCATCCCGATCCATAGGCTAAAAGTGTGGCGCTACTTAACAAGTAAGGATCACCAAAGTGGGTAATTGTATTGCTTATTTTGTTGAGCCCATGCCTTTGGCGGAATGAAATAACTTCACGGCTTATGGTTTCATCGAAATAAATGGA
>JBNJGZ010000009.1:0-5012 GCA_051748065.1 Bacteroidota bacterium | reverse complement strand
TGGCAAAACCGGTCAGCATTGTCAATGGGAAGACTGGCGACCACATAAAATGCTCCTTTTGGCTGTGGACAAAATGCGCCTTCCATCTTATTAATGGAATCTACTACAATTTCTCGGCGGTTGTAATATTCCTCAAGAACCTGATCAAAATATTCCTTTGGAGTATCCAGTGCGGCTTCTGCTGCTACCTGTCCAAATGATGGCGGGCTTAAGCGGGCTTGTGCAAATTTTAATGCGGTAGCCATGACTTTTTTGTTACGAGAAACCATACAGCCGATGCGGAATCCACAAGCACTGTAGCGTTTAGAAACCGAGTCAATCATAACAACATGTTCATCCAGGCCATTTAACTCCATTACGGAGAAGTGCTTGTGATTATCGTAGGTGAATTCACGGTATACTTCATCAGCAAAAAGAAACAAATCATACTTTAACACAATCTTTCGTAAAGTCTCCAGCTCTTCCTTACTGTATAAATATCCTGTGGGATTGTTGGGATTGCAGATCATGATGGCTTTGGTCTTGTCTGTAATTGCTTTTTCAAAATCAGCAATTGGAGGCAGGGCAAATCCATCTTTAATGGAAGAAGGAATAGGTTTGACAGTCACTCCGGCATTGATAGCAAATCCATTGTAATTGGCGTAAAAAGGTTCCGGGATAATAACTTCGTCACCTTCGTCCAGACAGGAGTTCATGGCAAACAGAATAGCTTCTGATGCGCCGGCGCTTACAATGATGTCATCCGGAGTTACCGTAATGTTGTTTTTTTTGTAGTATTCCGTTAGTTTTTCGCGGTATGATAAATTTCCTGCTGAATGACTATAGGCTACAACATTTTCGTCGTAATTGCGGATAGCATTCAAAGCTACTTTGGGCGTTTCAATATCCGGTTGACCAATATTCAAATGATAAACCTTGTGACCTTTCTTTTTCGCTTTTTCTGCGTAGGGGACCAGCTTGCGAATTGGCGATTCGGGCATGTTTTGCCCTTTTTTTGATATATCAGGCATAATGGTATAGTTTAGGTTAAAAAAAATTCCGGTGACAGACTCCTGACACCGGAACAAATGTATGAAAATTTGAGTTGATTTAAAAAGATTGTAAGCGTTTAATAACATTAATTGATGTTGTTACATAAACCTGAACTTTCCTTGTTTTAACGAAATGAAAATCAATTCGGTTGTACCGGAATTAAGATTTTTTAACAACCTTTCCTTTAATTTTTAGTATCACAGTGCCCTCTTCCGAGTTTGTGCGGACAATAATTTGATTATTAATACTGCCTAATTTGCCGGAATCGTATGTTACCTGAATTTGTCCTTCCTCATCAGGCATAATGGGGCTTTTCGGATAATCCGGTGCTGTACAACCGCATGAAGTAATCACTTTTGTAATCACCAGAGGGCTGTTTCCCGTATTTTTAAAAGTGAATTCGCATGTTGCGTCACTATGTTGTTTTATCGTGCCAAAATCATATACTTTCTCCTCAAAGTCTATATGAGCGGCTGAACTTTCTTCATTGCTGCTTTGTGCTACTGATAAAGAAGCAAACAAAAAAAGCATACTGAATGTTACTAATAATCTATTCATATCTAAGTCCTTTTTATTTGTTATTTTGTATTTACTATACAAGAATTACGCCTAATTAGTTGTCTGTAGTATAAATTTTTTATAAAATATTCTAATAGTTTTAGCTTTTAAAAAAACTAAAACGTATTATAAAATTTCCAACTATCACATAACTAAAATACTAACATTAATCTGCCACTATCTGAAAAAGTTAATATACGCGGAAAACATAAAGGAATTCTTTTAAATGGTTGTGTTATAATTTGAAAAATAGACAGTTATGTCTGTATGGTGTTTATGAACATTACATTCAAACAGGGTATTGATCATTGGTTATCTTTGCAATCGAATACGAAACAGAAAAAAGACTATAGTGGGAAATATTCTATTAGCAGAGCATATAAGCAAGTCGTATGGGGATAAGCTACTTTTTGAAGATATCACCCTGGGCATTGACGAAGGGCAGAAAATTGCCTTAGTAGCCGCGAATGGAACCGGTAAAACAAGTTTTCTGGATATTATTGCAGGTTCTGTTGAACCGGATACCGGGACGGTTTCCTTGCGGGAAGGAACAAAAGTAGGATATCTTTCCCAAAACCCTGATCTCAACGATAAAAACACCATATTTGAAGAGCTCTTTCATTCGGATAATCCGTTCATTAAGGCTATTCGCAATTATGAGCTGAGTATAAAATATCTTGAGGAAAAAGATGATTCGGATAACAGGCAGTTTATGCAAGATGCGATGAATCGTATGGATGCATTACAGGCATGGGATTATGAAGAAAAAGTAAAGGAAATTTTGTCTCGACTAAAACTGGGAGACATTCATCAACCTGTGAATATTTTGTCCGGTGGCCAAAGAAAAAAGGTAGCTTTAGCTCGTGTGTTGATGCAACAAGTGGATTTGATGATTTTGGATGAGCCAACGAATCATCTGGATATTGAAATGATCGAATGGCTGGAGAATTTTTTAAGCCGTCAGCGGCTGGCACTTTTGTTGGTAACTCACGATCGTTATTTTCTTGATGAGCTTTGTGAAGAAATAGTGGAAATGGATAATGGACAGCTTTATAAATATAAAGGAAATTACAGCTATTTCCTTGAAAAACGGGAAGAGCGCCACCAGCAAATGTTACGGGAGATTGACAAAGCAAAAAATCTTTACAGAAAAGAGCTGGAATGGATGCGTCGTATGCCTAAAGCTCGCGGGACAAAAGCGCAAGCCAGAGTGGAAGCATTTTATTCTCTGGAGCAAAAAGCAAAACAGCAGATTGATGATTCCCAGTCGCAACTGTTTGTGAAATCAGAAAGACTTGGTAAAAAGATATTAGAGATAAATGATATCTATAAAAGTTTTGGAAACTTAAAAATTGTTGAGGCTTTCAGTTATACCTTCAAACGGGGAGAAAAAATAGGAGTCGTAGGTCCAAATGGCATTGGTAAATCAACCCTTTTTAATATGATCGTTGGAGATGAAAAGCCGGATAAGGGTAGTATCGTACATGGACAAACTACTAAAATCAGCTATTTTTCACAGCAGGGAATGCATGTGGAGGGCAATAAGCGAGTGTTGGAAATTGTAAAGGATGTTGCCGAAGAGATTGAATTGCACAATGGAACGATGTCTGCCTCACGGTTTTTGTCTTACTTTAATTTTGACAGCACAACACAGTATAATTATTTTAATAATTTAAGCGGAGGTGAAAAACGCAGGCTTTATTTGCTGATGAAATTGATGGAAAATCCCAACTTCCTTATCTTGGACGAGCCTACCAATGATCTGGATATTCCTACTTTAGCTATTTTAGAAGACTTTTTGCGTAATTTTAACGGATGTGTTCTGATCTCATCCCACGACAGGGCTTTTCTAGATAATTTAGTAGACCATGTTTTTGTTTTTGAAGGTGAAGGGCATGTGAAAGATTTCCCCGGAAATTATACTCAATACCGGCTGAAAACCAGAAAAGAAGAAAAACAAAAACAAATTCAGAAGCCTAAAAAACAACAAAACAAACGTAAACCGGGTAAGCGTGATCCCAATAAAGCTTCTTATAAACAAAAGCAGCGACATGCTCATTTAGAACAGGAAATTCAGAAACTGGAGGATGAAAAGGATAAGCTTACTCAAAAAATGAATAGTGGAGAGTTAGCACCACAGGAACTACAGCAGAACTCTGAAAAAATAGGTGAGCTTATGGAGAAGATAGATGAGCTTACATCGGAATGGATGGAACTGGAAGAAATTGTTAATCCGGTATAAATCTCTTAAGGGTTTTCAGACCTAATCTGTCTGGTTTTGCAAAGAGATTACCCAAATATTTATTTTGATAAAAGAGAAAGGCATGCCCCGTAGAGACAGGGCACGCCATGCCTCTACTTAAATATGATGTTTTCCCGGGCTGTAGTCTTTTCACAAAAGTGACAATGAAGTTTTAATTCTTCTTCTTTATCCTTATTCATAACTTCAAACTTCGTCGGGACATTCTGATTGTTTGTAATGCATTTAGGATTAATGCATTTGACAACTTTAGTGATCATATCGGGAATTTCCAGACTTGTCTTCCGCACCACATCAAATTCTTTGATTTCGATCATGGTTGCTTTTGGCGCAAGAAGGGCAATTTTATTGACTTCTTCCGGCTCAAAATAACGGTTTTCAACTTTGATGATCCCTTTGTTTCCAAATTTCTTGCTTTCCAGGTTAATGCCGCTGTAAAGCGGATTTTCCGAATTGTTCAGATTTAATATGCGAATAACCTGAAAAACACTATCCGACGGTAAATGATCGATTACCGTTCCGTTTTTTATAGCTGATACTTTAAGTTCTTTTCGTTCCATTATACTCCGAGTATTGTGGTTAATAATGCTTCTCTTATATATACGCCATTAAGCGCTTGTTGGAAATAATATGCCTTTGGGCTGCTGTCAACATCTTCACTGATTTCGTTTACCCTTGGCAATGGATGAAGTACTTTAAAATTATCTTTGGAGTCGTCCACCATTTCCCGTGTTAATACATAAGCGTTTTTTACTCTTTCATATTCCATCGGATCGGCGAAGCGTTCCCTTTGAATCCGTGTCATATAGCAGGCATCAACATTTGGAATGACTTCTTCCAGATCAGTATACTGATAATATTTGAGATTTTTCTCTTTGATATACCTTTTAACGGCACTGGGTAGCTTTAGTTCGGTGGGTGAAACAAGATGGAACGTAGTGTTGAACATTGTCATGGCAATAACAAGTGAATGCACTGTGCGTCCGTATTTAAGGTCACCGACAAAGGCCAGGTCTAAATTATCCAATGTACCCTGAGTTTTGCGAATAGAAAATAAATCCAAAAGACATTGTGTGGGATGTTGGTTTGCTCCGTCACCTGCATTAATAATAGGTACGGATGCTACTTCTGATGCCCAGCGGGCAGAGCCGTCTAAGGGATG
>JBNJGZ010000008.1:9184-34008 GCA_051748065.1 Bacteroidota bacterium | reverse complement strand
TTAGAGAAAAGCGAAGCCCGGTGAATTGCAATAGCAATATTCAATCGGGGGGTAAACAACGAACACGGAACACAGAACAAAATTTTAAACATATGAAACCTCCATGGCGAAAATTTTTTCAACACACAGGAGAATGATTAAAGGGCTGGACGAGTTGGATAATGCAAAGAAAACAATGACATTTATTGTCATTAGTAGTCATTAATGGTTTACCTCATGAAATCATTTTTTGTTTCATCGAGGTCATTTATAGTCATTTTCTATACTTCTGTGTCCGGTTGCTGTCAAATATAACCGTCTCAGAAAGCCCTTAAGTAAATGACTTAGAGTATAGTAAAGCAAAATGACGCGCGAAGCGCAAATGACTACAGATGACGCGAAGCAAATGACAGTAAGAGATAAAAGCAAGAAAACATAATAATGACATTATCAATATTTTGAAAAATTTAAACATATAAATAAACGATTTATGCATGGACGGAAACCCGTTTGATAAACCAGAATAAAAAAATCAATTTTACATATTATGGCCAAAAACATAGACGCACAGATTATGGAAAAAGCCAATAGCTGGCTTGAAGGTACCTACGATGAAGAAACAAAAAAGGCTGTCAAGGATTTAATAGAAAATGACCCGGATGAGCTCACCGATGCTTTTTATAAAGAACTGGAATTCGGAACCGGCGGTTTACGCGGTATCATGGGTGTCGGGACGAACAGAATGAACAAATATACGGTAGGTAGCGCAACACAAGGACTGGCTAATTATCTGAAAAAGAACTTTAAAAATCATAAGCAGATCAAAGTTGCTATAGCTTATGACAATCGCAATAACAATACATATTTCACTCAGATTGCAGCCGATGTACTATCAGCTAACGGCATCAAAGTATATGTTTTTGACGATATCCGCCCTACCCCGGAATTATCATTTGCTATTCGTACATTGAAGTGCCAAAGTGGAATTGTTATAACAGCATCACACAATCCCAAAGAATATAATGGGTATAAAGTATATTGGGATGATGGTGCACAGATCATCTCCCCTCACGATACGAATGTAATTGAAGAGGTGAATAATATCACATCCATAGATCAGGTTAAATTCAAAGGCAACAAATCATTACAAGAGCCTATCGGAGAAAAAATTGATAAAGAATACATTGAACAAATCCGCGGATTATCCCTAAATCCTGAAATTGTAAACAAGCATAAAGACCTTAAAATTGTTTATACACCGCTACATGGTACAGGCGTGGAATTAGTCCCAAAAGCATTAGAAGCATTGGGATTTCAGAACATCATTCATGTTCCGGAGCAAGACAAAAAAGATGGAAATTTCCCTACGGTAGAATCACCCAATCCGGAAGAACCTGCAGCTCTGGATATGGCTATAAAAAAAGCTAAAGCCGAAGGTGCCGAACTGGTTATGGCTACCGATCCTGACGCAGACCGCGTGGGTGTTGCGGTTAAAGATAAAAACGGAAAATTTAAATTACTCAACGGAAATCAAACGGCCGCTTTATTAATCCAGTATGTCATCAGTCAATGGGAAAAACGTGGTTTGATCAAAGGAGAAGAATATATTGTAAAAACAATTGTGACTTCGGAAATGATCAAGGATATTGCCAACAACCATGGAGTAGAATCCTATGACACGCTGACCGGTTTTAAATATATAGCAGCTATAATCCGCGAAATGGAAGGCACAAAAACATTTATTGCCGGCGGTGAAGAAAGCTACGGATATCTGGTGGGCGACTTTGTGAGAGATAAAGATGCTGTCATTGCCGCCTCAATGATTGCCGAAGCTGCAGCATTTGCTAAAGAAAACAACGGCACTTTGCTGGATCAGTTACGCGAAATTCATCTGCAATACGGTTTTTTCAAAGAAGGACTGAAATCAGTTGTAAAAAAAGGAAAAAAGGGTGCAGAAGAAATTCAATCCATGATGGATAAATTCCGGAACAATCCGCCAAAAATTATCAACGGAAGTACTGTCAGCCGCATCCGCGATTACAGCAAAAGTATAGAAATCAGTACGGAAACCGGAAATGAATATCAAATATATTTTCCCGAATCCAATGTTATACAATACTTTACTGAAGACGATACCAAAATCACAATACGCCCGTCAGGCACTGAACCCAAAATAAAAATCTACATTGGCGTGAAACAGGATATTTATGAAAATGATGACTATCAGCAGATAAATGATATGTTAGATTTACGAATCAATACAATAATTAAAGAACTTGACCTGTAGTAACCGTATAAGTAACAAACTCATTACTTTTATACTACCGATGAAATGAAGCCAGATTCATTTTTATAGACTGGCTGGTTTCGCGTTTTTTTTAAAATTTTTACAAGGGGCTCCAAACTCACTGGATAAAATAGGAGTCTTTAAAAACCTTACAAAAACTGTGAATTAAAAAAACCGCCCTGATTTTTGTCAGGGCGGTTATCGATTCTAAAAATTATTTCAGAGATTATTTCTCTTCTTTGATTGCAGCTTGCGCGGCAGCCAGGCGTGCAATGGGCACACGGAAAGGCGAGCAACTTACATAATTCATTCCAACGCGGTGGCAGAATTCCACTGAGCTGGGTTCACCTCCATGTTCGCCGCAAATACCAACCTTCAGGTCTTTATTGGTTTGGCGACCACGTTTGGTTCCCATGTCAACAAGCTGGCCGATTCCATTTTGATCCAAAACCTGGAATGGATCATGTTTCATGATACCTTTTTCCAGATAGATCGGCAGGAACTTACCGGCGTCATCGCGGGAATAGCCAAAGCCCATTTGCGTAAGGTCATTAGTACCAAATGAGAAGAATTCCGCTGATTTTGCAATCTCGTCAGCAGTAAGTGCAGCACGAGGAACTTCAATCATAGTACCCACGAGATACTCAATGGTATCATTTTGTTCTTCAAAGACAGTATTCACCGTATTGCGAACAATATCTTCCTGCATTTTCATCTCTTCCAGCATACCTGTTAGCGGAACCATAATCTCAGGTATTGCTTTGATTCCTTTCTTCTTAAGGTTAAGTGCTGCTTCAATAATAGCACGGGATTGCATCTCCGTAATCTCAGGATATGTATTTCCCAGACGGCAACCACGATGACCTAACATCGGGTTCACTTCCATAAGCGATTCCACACGTTCTTTTACTACCTGAGGTGAAAGACCAAGTTCTTCCGCAATTTCTTTTTGGTTCTTCTCTTCATGCGGAACAAACTCATGTAATGGCGGGTCCAGCAAACGCACTGTCACCGGGAGGTCTTGCATGGCTGTGAAGATACCTTCAAAGTCTTCCCTCTGATAAGGCAACAATTTTTTTAATGCTTTCCGTCTTCCTTCCTCATCGTCAGCAAGGATCATTTCGCGCATGGCTTTGATGCGGTCACCTTCAAAAAACATATGTTCTGTACGACACAGACCAATTCCCTGAGCTCCGAATTCACGGGCAGACTTTGAGTCATGAGGAGTGTCAGCATTTGTTCTGACATGCATCCGGCTATATTTATCGGAGAGCTCCATCAATTGGGCAAAATTACCTGACACTTCAGGTTCTTCTGTTTCAACCATACCTTCATAAACTTCTCCTGTAGAGCCATTCAGTGACAACCAATCGCCCTGTTTAAATACTTTACCATCAACAGTCATTGTTCTTTCACGGTAGTTCACTTTGATAGCTCCAGCCCCGGAAACGCAGCATTTACCCATTCCACGGGCAACAACGGCAGCATGTGATGTCATACCGCCACGGGCTGTCAGAATGCCATTTGCCACATTCATTCCTTCCAGATCTTCCGGTGAGGTTTCAATACGTACTAGTAAAGCATTCTCATATTTATCGGCTTCATCAGCAAAAAATACGATCTGACCTGTTGCAGCTCCCGGCGAAGCAGGAAGACCTTTCGCAATTGTATTAGCCTGATTTAGGGCTTCAGGTTTAAATACGTTATGCAGGATCTCATCCATTCTGCTTGGATCGACGCGTAAAACTGCTGTTTTCTCGTCAATAAATTTATCATTCAGCATATCCATGGCTATTTTAACCATAGCTGCACCTGTGCGTTTTCCGTTACGTGTCTGCAACAACCATAATTTACCTTCCTGAATAGTAAATTCGAGGTCCTGCATATCCTTATAATGGTTCTCCAGGTCTTGCTGAATTCTATCAAGTTCTTTATAAATTTCGGGCATGGTCTCTTCGAGAGACGGATAGTTGTATTTTCTGTCTTCCTCAGTCACACCGGCCAATTCAGCCCAGCGTTTGGAGCCTTCCAAAGTAATTTGCTGCGGTGTACGGATTCCTGCAACCACATCTTCACCCTGAGCATTGATAAGATATTCGCCGTTAAAGATATCTTCACCGGTACCAGCATCGCGGGTAAAGGCAACACCGGTAGCAGAGTTTTCGCCCATGTTACCAAAGACCATAGCCTGAACGTTAACTGCTGTTCCCCATTCATGAGGAATTTTATTCATGCGACGATAGTATTTCGCCCGGTTGGTATTCCAACTGTCAAATACAGCTAAAATGGCTCCCCAAAGCTGTTCCCAAGGATCTTCAGGGAATTCTTTATTTAAATTATCTTTAACAGCTTTTTTAAATTCTGTTACGAGTTCTCTTAAATCGTCTGTGGTCAATTCCACATCATTTTCAACGCCTCGTTTTTCTTTTTTCTTTTCGATGATAAGTTCAAAAGGATCTTCATCTTCTTTTGATTCAGGTTTCAGTCCTAAAACAACATCACCATACATCTGAATAAAGCGACGGTAACTATCCCAAGCGAAGCGGTCGTTACCTGTCTTTTTTGCCAGTCCTTCCACGGATTCATCATTCAACCCGAGGTTGAGAACAGTATCCATCATTCCGGGCATAGAAACACGCGCGCCGGAACGTACGGATAACAGACAGGGATTGTTGCTATCGCCAAATTTATTACCCATAAGTTTTTCTACATAATGCACAGCATCAGCAACTTCAGACTTGATCATTTCAATAGTCTTATCGGGGCCCAGTTTATTATAATCAGTACAAACCTCGGTGGTAATTGTAAATCCCGGTGGAACGGGAACTCCTACAAGACTCATTTCTGCCAGGTTAGCACCTTTGCCTCCCAGCAGGTTTTTCATTGATTTATTCCCTTCAGCTGTTTTGTCGCCAAAGAGATAGACATTTTTTCTTTCAGCCATATTTTCTCCTGTTTATATTAAAATAGCATTTGGTAATCAGACTAATACATTAAATTTGATTAGGAATACAAATATAATATAAATTTATAAACCATCGTAATCTGCTTTGTAAATTATATTATAAGACTTTTAACCGTCATCCTCCTCTAACAATCAAGAGTAAGTTATTTCTCAACAGAATAACATGATCGAGTTGTTACAGGCAATGATTAAGCTACGTACTTGCCGGATGAAAGTTCGAACCAGCTATGTTTACAAATAAAAAACCCGGCACTTTGCACAAGTACCGGCAATTTTCTGTTTGGCTAAAATCTTTGTTTAAATTTCATCCGTTTCTACAACTTTTGCTAACAAATCGGCATAAGGAATAATCAGATAATCTTTATCCCCATGTTTTAATTCAGAACCGCTGAATTTTTTGTAAAACACAACATCGCCTACTTTAATTTCGGCATTTTCTATGTTGCCGATAGCAACAACTTTAGCATGTTGAGGTTTTTCTTTTGCCGTATCCGGGATAATAATTCCACCGGAGGTTTTTTCTTCCTGTTCGCTGGTTAAATCCAGCAATACATTTTCATTAAGTGGTTGTAATTCTTTCATGATATTTTGTTTTTTATATTTTATTTAAATGTTAGCCTACGATTCCTAACAACCGATTTACTTTACTTTTATCAAATCCCAGCACCCATTGCCCATTAATCTCAGCCTGTGGAACTCCCTGCTGTCCGGTACGTTTTACAAGCTCCTGTGCTTTTGCCTGATCGGCGGCAACATTAACATCGCGGAAAACAATTCCATGATGCCTCAGGTGCGATTTTAATGTGTTACAGTGTGGACATGACGGCGTTGAATAAACTGTTACACGGTTTTGTTTTTTGCCCTCCTGATTTCCGGAAGCAGTATAAAGCTCATTTGTAATCAACGAGCCATAATATCCGGGATCGTGACATCCTTTCACTTCACTTTTAAACTCTCCGTTTTCGAACCGCATTAAAGTAGGTGCTGATTTAATTCCAAATCTTGTATGAATATCTCTGACGTTGCCCACGTTAGCAGCCAGTACTGCTGTTTCCGTGTTTTCCGGAAGTTTTGTGTTTTTGATGCTTTTCAGCGCACACTCACTGTTTTCTGTCCCCTCTTTAAATAACAACAAAAAAGCTTTCTTCTGTCCTTTCAGCTTTTCCATTAAATCTTCGTACGAATTAACTTCTGTAATTGTCATAATTGCCTTTTTCACGCTATTTAGCAAGTTATATGCCAATACGGAAGTATGCAATTTTGTCAGATCGCAAAAGAAAATGTTGATGACAAACCTTAAGAAACGAACAGGTCTTTAATGGATAAAACCAGGATTATAATTTTTCCTCTTCAACTACTTTCCCTTTTACATACTGCTGCTTCACTTCAAGTTCTCCATCTTCACTGTAAAACTTCCATTCCCCTTCCCTTCTGTATGCATGGATATAGGGATTATACAACACTTCTCCTTCGGCCTTTATCTCACCTTTTTCATAAAAAATCGTTTTATCGTAATTTTTTTTATCTTCGTTCTTTAGTTTTAAGTGACTTTGCTTTTGTCCGGTTGAGAAAAAGTAAATTCTTTCTTCTAAAAACTCTAAACTTTTATGATGGCGTTCATAAGACTCCTTTTCACCGTTTGGGAAATATTCCGTCCATTCGAGTGGCTCACTATGCAAATAGGTTATTTCAGAGCGAACTTCTCCGTTTTTATAGTAAATTTCAACCTCAGCTTTATTTGAATTTTTCTTTTGGAATGATCGTTCCAGTTGTCCATTATCGAAGTAATTTTTATAACTGGTTGTAAGTTTCCCGTCATCATAAAATCCTTTATGCTTCAGCTCTCCATTTTCATGATGGTCTTTTATTCTGCCACTGCAAGGAGAGCCATGACATTGACGCACTGAGTCCCCACCTAAAAACTTATTAAATACTTCATATTCATCGATTACATGCTGCTTATCGAAATTGTCTTTTGAGGAATTATCTTCTTGTGCTATTAGTCCTGCCGGCAAAAAAATAAGTAAGGCAAACCAGATAAATTTATCCATAAGCTATTATTTCATTAAAAAAATTATAAGTTATTTTAAGCCACACATTTAAGCTGTAACACCTTTTTCCTTTAAAAGAAAATCCATCTTTTTTTGTATTTGTTGTGCTTTTTCCCTTGCATGCTGAGCAAAGTCCTTTCCTTCCGATGCAAATATAATTCCTCTGGAGCTATTCACCAGTAGTCCGCAATCATGCGTTAATCCGTAATGGGCAACCTCCTCCAGGCTCCCTCCCTGGGCTCCGACACCAGGAACCAACAAAAAGTGATAAGGGACAATACTCCGTATTTTTTCAAGCATCTCAGCTTTAGTCGCCCCAACAACAAACATCATATTCTCTTCTGTGCCCCAGTCGTAAGAACGTATCAAAACCTGTTCCCACAATTTCCGGCGATATTGTGTTTTGATGCCAAGCTTTTCAAGGCCTCCTGTTAACTGTTGGCGGGGCATCTGAAAATCTGATGCTCCGGAATTAGATGTCAGGGCTAAAATAATCGCAAATTTATCCTCATATTGTAAAAATGGTTCTACAGAATCCCGTCCCATGTATGGTGACACAGTAACGGCATCAAAATCCAGTCTTTCTGAAGATAAAAATGTTTCAGCATAGTATTTTGATGAATTTCCGATGTCTCCCCTTTTTGCATCAGCTATGGTAAAAACCTCTTGCTCTTTAGAATCAATATAATCTATGGTTTTTTCCAGTGTTTTCCATCCCTCGGCTCCTCTGGACTCGTAAAATGCCATATTTGGTTTGTAGGCCACTGCCAGATCAATAGTTGCATCCACTATTTGTTTGTTAAATTCAAAAACAGGGTCTTCTGCTTCCATTAAATGCTTAGGGATCTTTTGGATATCACTGTCCAGACCTATACATAAAAAGGAATGCTTTTCTTTTATTAATTTGACCAGATTGGATTTTTTCATAGACTCAATTGATTTTTAGGGACTCTGTATATCGTTTGAAATTGCTTTCCAAATATCCCATTTTTTATAATCCACACTCGTTTTTTTTTGATATTAATTTTTACATCGCTGATCTAATGTCTCCAATTACTGTGTTTTCATAGATGGGAGATTAATAATCATTATCAGCCGATTGTTTCTTTCAGTTTTTCTGCATTTTCGGCTGTTTGCAATTCATCAATAATTTGATCTATTTCTCCATCTATAATATTCTGCAAATTATACAATGTCAGGTTAATTCTGTGATCTGTCACTCTGCCTTGTGAATAATTATAGGTGCGTATTTTTGCTGAGCGATCACCGGTAGAAACCATCGTTTTTCGTTTTGATGAAATTTCATCCAGATATTTTTGATACTCCATTTCATATATACGTGAACGAAGCACTTTCATGGCTTTATTCAAATTTTTAATTTGAGACTTTTCATCCTGGCAACTCACTACAATACCCGTAGGGTGATGTGTAAGTCTAATAGCGGAATATGTTGTATTAACAGACTGACCACCCGGTCCGGAAGCACAAAATGTATCTTTACGTATATCGGAGTCTTTAATTTCCACATCAAATTCATCAGCTTCGGGTAAAACAGCAACAGAAGCAGCTGAAGTATGCACTCTTCCCTGTGTTTCGGTCTGTGGAACACGCTGCACCCGATGCACTCCGGATTCATATTTCAATGTACCATACACATTGTCTCCTTCTACATTGAAAATTATTTCTTTATATCCGCCCTGGGGGGCTTCTGTTCTGCTTATTAATTCTTTTTTCCAACCTTTGTTTTCAATATATTTGGAATACATCCGGTATAAATCGCCGGCAAATATCCCGGCTTCATCTCCCCCGGTACCGGCGCGAATTTCCATAACAGCATTTTTGCTATCCTGAGGGTCTTTCGGAATTAATAAATATTTAATTCTTTCATCCAGCTCTTCCTTCTGCTTATTAAACTCCTGCAATTCCTCTTTGGCCATTTTAACAAACTCATCATCGGTTTCATTATGAATAATTTCTTTGGCTGATTCAATGTTACTAAGCAATTCTTTATATTCATGATACGCATCAACCAATGGTTGCAGGTCTTTATAGTCTTTATGAAGCTTAATGAAACGCTTCCTGTCGGCAATAATTTCAGGATCGCTCATTTGCTGTTCGATCTCGTCGTATTGTTGTTTAAATTCTTTTAATTTTTCCAGCATATCGTTCGTGCTTTATTATTTCCTGTTTTTCTTATTTATTGTATGTAAATGTTCCATATTGGGACTCAATAGTAACCTTAGAATGAGCAGATTGTTCTACTCTACCAATAACCTGTGCATCAACTCCAAACGATTTTGCTATATCAATCATTTTTTGTGCATCCTTTTCTTCGGTATATAATTCCATGCGGTGTCCCATATTAAAAACCTCATACATCTCTCTCCAGTCGGTTTTAGATTGCTCCTTAATCATCCGGAAAAGGGGTGGAACTTCAAACATCTTATCTTTAACAACATGCAATTGATCAATAAAATGCAATACTTTCGTTTGAGCTCCTCCGCTGCAATGAACGATAGCATGAATATCATCGCGGTATTTTTTAAATATTTCATGCATGACGGGCGCATAAGTTCTTGTGGGTGAGAGCACAAGTTTCCCAGCATCCATATTTTCCACTTCCGTAGGGTCTGTCAGCTTCATGTTCCCTGTGTAGCGAAGTTTTTCCGGCACATCCGGATCATAAGTTTCCGGAAAAGATTCTCCTACGGATTTATGGAACACATCATGGCGTGCTGCTGTCAGGCCGTTAGACCCCATTCCGCCGTTATAGTTATCTTCATACCTGGCCTTTCCAAAAGAAGCCATCCCAACAATAACATCACCGGCCCGGATATTATTTTCTATAATATCTGTTTTCTTCGTCCGCGCTGTAACAGTTGAGTCAACGATAATGGTGCGGACAAGATCACCGACATCGGCGGTTTCACCACCGGTAAGATAAACACCAATTCCCAATTCCCGTAAGTCAGAAAGAATTTTTTCCGTACCGTTAATCAATTCCGAAAGCACCTCCCCGGGTATAAGATTTTTATTACGTCCGATGGTTGAAGACAACAAAATATTATCCGTTATCCCCACACAAAGTAAATCATCAAGATTCATCACAATAGCATCTTGTGCAATACCTTTCCATACAGACAAATCGCCGGTTTCTTTCCAGTAAGCATAAGCCAGGGAAGATTTTGTCCCGGCACCGTCGGCATGCATTACATTACAATAGGTTTCATCCCCTCCGATAATATCCGGGATTACTTTACAAAATGCATTCGGAAACAAACCCTTATCAATGTATTTTATTGCATTATGCACATCTTCTTTTGATGCTGAAACTCCCCTTTGATTATATCTGGATTCTTTTATCATAGTTTGAACTATCAAATAAAAAACCCGAAACTTTCAGGGTATGAAAGCTCCGGGAATTTAATATGTTAAAAAAGCTATTGATTCTCTTCTTGCTCCTCTTCCTCTTTTTGTCCTTCTGTCTCATCTTTATCAAAAACCAGCATATCATTTTCCTGGTCTATGGAAAATTCACCAAACTCTTTAATACCCGAATTTCCAATAACAATATCTTGTTCCTGGTCTTTTATAACAGTCATCTTCACATCTTTCAACTCTTTGTTGCCAATACTGACATTATCTATCGTCAGCTCTGAGTTATCCACAATGGTTCCATCATCTTTGATCGCGTCTACACCTTCAGAGAAGTTTTGTTTGGTAATTCTTGCATTGGTAAGGAAATTCATAGCTTTTTCATACGAAAGATAAATAGCATCTGTATTTTGCTGATAAGCAGCTTTTAACAACACGCCATTCGCAATGATCGGGATAAAGTATGTATCATCCTCTACAAGCAAATTCACTTTATTTTCTTCCGGGTTAAGTGAAATTCCACCAAAACCGGTTGTATCTAAATCGGCAACTTGATCTTTTTCCGGGACATAATCGGTACGTAATATCTTAAATGTCGAACGTCTGTTTAGCTGGTGAGCAGCTTCTCGTTTATCTTTAGGACTCAATCCTTTAATATATTCTTCATCCAGGGTTGTTCCTTCTTCAAACGTATACCCATCAATTGTGATATCTTCATTCAATGTTCTTGGCATCCGTTCTCCATATCCTTTCGGAACAAGACGTTGCTGGTCTATACCTTCGGATATCAGGTAATCCACAATAGACTTGGCCCTTTTTAATGAAAGGGTATCGTTATATTCATCATCACCCCGGAAGTCGGTATGAGTACCTAATTCCACAACCAATTGCGGATTGTCTTTCATTGTCTTGATAAGACCATTAAGGGAGTCTTTATACTGTTCTTGCAAATCCCATTTGTCAAGGGCAAACCTAATTTCTGGTAATGGCACAGGTTCGTCCGGAATGGGTTCTAAAGTAAAATCTAACACCAGATCCTTACTGCTTTTTAATCCAACAGTAGTTTCTTTTTTAGAATTTGGTAAATATCCGTCATTAGAAACCGTAATTTCATAAGACGTATTTTTATTTACCTGTCGTTTATTAAAATTATATTTACCAGTCTCATCCGTTTTTGTTTCAACAGAAGAACCATCCGATCCCGTCATAGAGACTTCTGCATCTTCCATGGGTTGTAATGTATTTTCATCACGAACTTTTCCGGAGATGGTAAAAATAATTTCCGGAAGATGGAAGTGCCAGATATCATCGCCACCTCGTCCTCCCCGACGATTAGTAGAGAAAAAGCCCATTTCTTCGGCTTTATTCTCTTCAAGTGTCCTTTGGTTTTTATTAAAGGTGATTCCAAAGTCATCCATTTGTGAATTAATCGGATGCTTCATATTATCAGGTTCCTTCCATTCTCCGTCTTCTTTCTCAGTAACGAAAATATCTCTTCCTCCCAATCCCGGGTGGCCTGTAGAAGTAAAATATAATGTATTATCATCCCGCAAGACCGGATATATTTCATTTTCCTGAGTATTAATTACAGAGCCTAAGTTCTCGGGTTCTCCAAAAGGTCTGGAAGAGCTTCTTCTTGTAGCTTTCCAAAGATCATATTTTCCTTCACCTCCTTCCATATCAGAAGCAAATATGATGGTACGTTCATCGGAGGAAATGGCGGGATGTTTATAGCTAAAGGTATCCGGTCCTAAATCGAGTTTTTCAGGTTCACTCCAGGAACGTCCTCTTTTCTTGGAATAATATATTTTACAAGATAAAACTTCACCCTTTTCCATAGGGCATCTGGTAAAGTACATCGTATTAAATCGACGGTCAAAGGTTGCGGCTCCTTCATTCTCCCCGGTATTCACAACTTCATCTTCATCAAGTAATTCGGCACGACTCCAGTTTCCCCGTTTATCTATTTCTGTAATAAACAGATCAGAAAACGATTGGCCGGTATTCGGGTCCATTTTTCCCGTAGCTTCTTTTCGTGTAGATGTAAAAACTACCGACTTATAATTTCGATCGGCATAAGTAGGAGCAAAATCTCCTTCACGATCATTAATCCGGCGATTAGCCTCCACCTTGTATCGTGTTGGATTCTCCAGCCAATCACTTGCAAGCTTAGCTGACTCTATACCAATATCAGCGCGTTCATCGTCAGGAACTTCTTCTTTATATTTTTCATACTGCTCAATAGCATCCTCAAACTTTTCCCGCATTCGCAATATATCTCCATAACGCAAATACACAATGGGATCTGAGTACCCTGATCGTATGGCTCTTAAGTATGCAAACTCGGCTCTTCTGATATTATTAGACAAACGATAGCTTTCTGCCATCCGGAAAAGTATCCTTTGCTTTTCTGCTCTATTACCAGTCTTACTATAAGCCTTCTTGTACAGGTCTATCGCTTCATAATACATTTTCATTTCAAATGCATCATCGGCTTCTTCTGTATAATTCTTTTGTGCATTAAGCGATGTTGAAAATATCGTGAACATCACTATTAATAAGAAAAACGGTTTAAAACACTTCATGCGCTTATTATTTTTTATTTATTCATGTAATCAACAAATCCTCCGAAAACTACCTTTATGCATTGATTACATATTTTGTTAACTCTGCATCGTCATCAACATTTCATTTCAAGTTGGCGCGCTAAATTAAAGAAATATTTTCTTTTTAAAAAATTATACTGAATATAAATTAACGTTTTAAAAAAGATTTGTTATTTAATGTCATCTTCAATTTTTTTGTTATACTCATATTTAAACCTGTTATCCCAATATTTTCCGGTCAATTCTCTCCTTGGTCTTAAATATTTAGCAAGTCGCGACTCGAACGCTATAAACTAATCACTGACTTCATGGGCAAAGTATGTTTATAAGAATAATAAGTTAAAAATACAATTCATCATCAATTAATTAAATTTGATTAATTCGTGGATACCCATCCCAACTTTAACGGGAAGGAAATCTCTATGAATTGTCCGGAATATTTTTATCTAAAAAAATTCCGGACAATTTAATTATCTATTGAATACTACTCTTTAACGATCATATAAAAAAAGGGTTGCATTTAAACAACCCTTTTTGTTATTATTCACTATTATTATTTCTTTTTCTTCTTCTTTTGATTAGCTGCTTTTTCAACTTTTTGCTGTTTTTTCTTATCGTCTGCCATTAACAGATCATAAGCTATAGGACTGGCATTAAACAAGGAGGAATAAGTACCTACCAAAACACCAATCATCAATGCAAAAGCAAATCCGCGTATAACTTCTCCTCCTAAAAGGAAGATAATCAACAGTACAAGGAATGTTGTTCCTGATGTATTGAATGTCCTCGCCAGTGTACTATTCAAAGCGGAGTTGATATTGTCTTTTCTCGACCGTTTGGGATAAAGCTTTTTATGCTCTCTGATTCTGTCAAAAATAACAACCGAGTCATTGATCGAATATCCAATAATTGTAAGAATTGCAGCAATAAACGACTGGTCAACTTCCATTGCAAATGGTAAAATTCCATGGAAAATGGAGTAAAGTGAAACGACAATAAGTGAATCGTGGAATAGCGCTGATAATCCCCCTAATCCATATTGCCATTTACGGAACCGTATAGCGATATACGTAAACATTAATACCAGGGCTATGGCAATGGCAAGGACAGCGTTACGTTTGATATCATCGGCAATCGTCGGACCCACCTTTTGTGAACTCATAATACCAATCACATCATCATCCGTACTAGAAATAAATTCTTCCAGGTCAATTTCATTATCATAAAACTCCCGGCTACCTTCATATAGTCTGGTTGCTACTATGGAATCTGTTTCCTCTTTGTCATCCTCAATTAAAAATTCTGTAGTAACCTTTACCTGATTAGATGGGCCAAACGTTTTTACTTCCGGAGGATATGTATTCCCTTCATCATCCACAAAGGTTTGAGATAGGGATTCAGACAATTTCACAGTATTAATGTCTTTATCAAACCGGACAACATAAGTACGGCCACCACTGAAATCCACACCATAATTTAAGCCCTTAAACGACAATGAAATAACACCGATCAATATAACGATGATAGAGACCGTATACATTATCTTACGTTTTGAGATAAAGTCAAACTTCACATTAGCCAGGGTATTCATGGTTAGTTTATTGGCAAATGTGGCTTCAATGTTTTTATTGGCCATCCAGCTAAAAACAAGACGTGAGAGGAATATAGCCGTAAATAATGAAGTAAGAATACCAATAATCAGGGTAGTCGCAAATCCTTTGACGGGACCTGATCCGAAGATCACAAGTACAACGCCGGTAATTAAGGTTGTTACGTTACCATCAATAATTGCGGAATACGCATTTTTATAACCATCGGCAATAGCTAATTTCTTTCCTTTACCTGCCCGAACCTCTTCTTTAATACGTTCATAAATAATCACGTTCGCATCCACAGCCATACCTAATGTAAGAACAATACCCGCAATTCCGGGCAGTGTAAGGACAGCCTGCAATGAAGCTAAAACGCCAAAAATAAAGAACACATTAGTTAACAGAGCTAAGTCAGCTACGAGTCCGGCTTTGCTGTAGTAGGAAATCATGTAAATCAGAACTACTACAAAAGCAATAATAAAGGATATCAGTCCGGCATTAACAGCTTCTTCTCCAAGCGAAGGTCCGACGACTGCTTCCTCTACAATTTTAGCAGGTGCCGGTAGTTTTCCTGCTTTTAAAATATTGGCAAGGTCTTGTGCTTCTTCTGTAGTGAAATTACCGGAAATTGAAGACCGTCCGTTAGGAATTTCCCCTTGAACCGTAGGAAATGAATACACATACTCATCAAGGACAATAGCTATCGAGCGCCCTTTATTGGCACCTGTAAGCCTTTTCCAGATGCGAGCTCCTTCGCTGTCCATCATCATGGTTACTTCTACTTCACCATTTTCCCTTACATCTTGCTTGGCATTAACTACTTTATCACCGCTTAATGGAGCTTTTCCACCTCGTTCTGTTTTCAGGGCGACCAGCATATACACATTTTCCTGCTCTTCCATGGGCTTAACCGACCAGGCCAATTTCAAATCCCTTGGAAATAAGGATTTAACCTGTGGCATGTTTAAATACCGATTTACTTTTGCAGTGTCTTTTACTTCAGCATAACCAACAACAGGGCCCTTCATTGGATAAGGACGGCCTTGATCATCTTGTCCGAAAGCAGGCATTAACACATTAAACAAAGCTTGATTTTTAGGTTCCTGGGCTTGTGCAGTATCCTCGTCGTCTTGTTGTACTAAGTCATCAAGATCACTGCTATCACTGCTTTGGTCTTCCTGGTCAGCTCCCTCTCCAAACTCATCAAGGAGATCCTCTGCGCCTTCATCATCATCTTCTTCATCAGAAGCTACGGGTTTTTCTTCACCGTCCATTAAAACATCCTGCTTTGCGGCAGAATCAACCTTTGAACTATCAATACTTTCGTCCAGCTTTTCTCCTCTAACAATTTTTGAAACCCGTTCATTTGCTTTAGTAAAAACATCATAAATTTCAGAAAATTCATATGTTTCAAAAAACTGAAGGTGTGCCGTACCTTGTAAAAGGGAGCGAACACGCTCAGGGTCTTTCACACCGGGTAATTCAACTAAAATACGTCCGGCACTCTGGAGTTTCTGAATATTCGGCTGAGCCACTCCAAAGCGGTCAATTCTCGTACGTAAAATTTCAAAAGAGCGATCGATAGCACTTTCAGTTTCATTGCTTATAACTTTAAGTACTTCTTCATCCGTTGAATTCGGATTTATTCTGTCTCTTAAATCAATTGTCGTAAACATCGGGGCTAACCGGGCATCCGGATTAATTTCCTGTAGTGACTCATAAAAGAGCGTTACAAAATCCTCCTGGCTATCCTTTTGTTTTTCTTTAGCCATTTCAATCGCCTGATTAAAATCTGAGTCGGGGTCTTCGGTTACTTTATCAGCAGCCATCGACTTAATAACATCAACCACTGAAACTTCCAAAGTAACATTCATTCCTCCTTTAAGATCCAGTCCGAGATTAAGCTCGCGTTCCTTACATTCCTGATACGTATATTTTCTGATTCCAATGTTATAAACTACTTCATTGGACATGGAATCGAGAAAATACTTCCTGTTGGTCTGGGCAAGTGAATCAAGGTAAAATCTTTGCAAGACCGCATCTCCATCGGCTAATTCTTCGGCTTTTTCCTGAATTTCCTGACGGTTTGCATATTCATCGGCATTACTTTCAACTTTTGAAGCAAAGAAAGTAAATGATAATTGATACAAACTAACAATGGCAAACACAATGGCAAAAAGCCGTATCGCTCCTTTATTCTGCATGAGTATAAAATTATTATTATTAATCCATTTTAATAAGGCTGCAAATATAGAATAACATTATCAAATTACCAATAATGGGAGGCATGGAATTGAAAATTTCTCACAATTAGCGTCTAAATCCCGAATATAAAGCAATATTTAATTATTTTGCCCTGCATTTTATTTTAAAATAAAAGTTTTTTCGCAAAGTTTTGGCAATTTTTTTGTTCGCAATCAAAATATTTTATCCAATTATTTCAGGAAAATCTTTTCCCCTGCCAACTATTTCTTTCAACCATCCTTTGTTCAATGCCATTCAATATCTGATCGTTCCTGATATCCCATTGATTGGTCACAATAAACCTTGGTGGAGCCTCTCCGGCAAGTCTTTCGATCTTAATATCCGGTGATAATAATTCCAAAAAATCAATAACGAAATCTTTATAGGCTTCATAATCCAACAACAAAAAATCTTCGGGATTCTGCAAATAATCCTCTGCAATAGCTGTATTATGGAATAATTGTAATTGATGTAACTTCAAATTTGTTATCGGGAGTCTGGATAATATAGAAGCTTCTTCCATCATATCAGCTCTGCTTTCTCCCGGTAATCCAAAAATCAGGTGCCCTCCGACAGGTAAACCAAACTCTGCTGTTTCCTTAATAGCTTTAACGGTGGTTGCAAAATCATGTCCACGATTTATCCTTCGTAATGTTTTATCATAACATGATTCAATGCCGTACTCAACAGTTATAAAATAATCCTGGGCCAGCTCAGATAGGTAGTGTAGCTTTTTACGGTCAATGGCATCAGGACGGGTTCCTATCACAAGACCCTCAATATCATCATGGGCAAGTGCTTGTTCATAAATCTTTTTTAAATTATCCAGACTATCGTATGTATTCGAATATGCCTGAAAATATGCCAGGAAGCTAATAGCATTTTTATATCGGATTTTTTGGAATCGCACTCCTTCTTCAACCTGTTCATAAATACTGGTATTGGCATTGCAATAGGATGGATTAAATGCATTATTATCGCAATACGTACATCCTCCATAGCCCACTTTACCATCACGATTTGGACAAGTAAACCCTGCATCTATGGCTACTTTTTGCATGCGATAACCGAATCGCTTTCGCAGATAGTTGACATAGGCATTAAATCGTCTTTCTGTTCCCCAGGGATAAATCATAACGGGCAAAAATAGTTTTTTAAAGTGAATTCCTGTCGTTCCTTGATATAAAAACTCAGCCAAATTTTTAGGTTCCCTAATGAGAATGCCAAAAACCGAACTTTGTAATATTTCTGGTTCTGATTGAAATATTTATCTTTATATAAATGAGCAGGTATGGTTAAGATCATTCAAAAAAAAGAGGCTATTCAAGTCAGAACAGCCTCTTTATTTTAAATATTAAAGGATGAATTTTATTTTGTAATCATGATGGTTTCAACTTTTCCCATCATTTTTTTCACTTCGGGATCATCCTTATATGGCTTAACATTTTCGCTGATTACCTTCAGAGAGCTATTGATATCATCAGTAATTTTATCAAATTTTTGCATATCTCTTTCAAAATCATCAGATTGCTTAATTTGTTCATCTTCATCGATACCCTCTCTTTTTGCCTTTGTAGGATTAACATCTCTGTGTTTATCATCTAATGACATACTGGCATCACGCAAATTTTTAAGCTCATCGTTCAAATTTTGTAAGACCGTAAAAGCCTCTTCCGCATTATCAATTTGTTCGGATTTTTCCTCAATTTTATTAATATTTTTGGAAACACCTTCTAAATCTTGCATTGGATTACTCTCTTCTCCGCATCCCGCAAGAAAAAACATACTGATAATAACAGTACTTAATATTAACATTCTTGATTTCATAACACTATATTTTCAGATTCTTATTTTAAAAACTTATTCAGTTGCTTCTGTAGCCTCATTAGACTTTGTTGCATTTTCTAAAATTCTCATGATGGAGAAAATAAATACACCAGATAAGACAGTCAGTATTACGAGTAAAGCAAAGAATTGCCATATTTCAATAATATCCCATAATTTTCCTACCAGGCCAGCAAGTAAGTTACCAATAGCTGTAGCACCAAGCCATCCACCCTGAGCCAGACCACTAAATCTTGGCGGAGCGACTTTTGCAACAAAAGATATTCCGATTGGGCTTAAAAATAGCTCAGCAATAGTCAGTGTAAAATATGTACCAATTAGCCAATAAGGACTCAAACCTGTCATACTTTGAAGTTTTAAGGCTGAAACCAGCATAACTACAAAACCTAAACCTGTTATAAACATTCCAATGCCAATCTTCTTCGGCGATGAAGGTTCTTTTTTCTTCTTACGTAAGAAGTTAAAGAAACCAATAATCAGAGGTGTAAGGAACACAATAAAAATCGGGTTGAAAGACTGGAATAATTGTGGTTCAATTGTTTCCGTACTATCAAATTGTGAATAAAAGTAATAAGCAATGATAGAACCAACAACAAAGAAAAAGCCTCCGATAAGTCGGGTTTTCTGAGGTTCTTTTCTGCGTAGCAAGAATATCAAACCACCAACAGCAGCTAAGAGCGGAATAAAGGTACGCAGATCAAAAAACATATTTGTAAATGAACTCACTTCACTGGCAGTATAATCACGGGCAAAAACCGTAAGAGTAAAGCCATTTTGGTGGAACGCCATCCAGAAGAATGCAACCGTAATGAAGATAAGCCCTAAAGCTCCTAAACGTTTCTTTTCTTCTTCTTTAGACATTGTAACTGTAGTGTCTTCTTTTCCTTCCTTGGCAGCTTTTTCCTGAGCTTGTTTTACCGTCATGTCAGCATGTTGATAATGCTTTTTAAATGCAATAAATACAAACAAAGAAATAAGCATAGCTACGGCAGCAACAGCAAAAGCAGCGCTATAACCGGTTGAAAGTTCAGAAGTATACGTATTTGCAAAATCTGATAAGTTACCGCTAAAACCCATATTATCTTTAATCTGGGCTATTTTATCTGTATAATGTAAAGCTCCGCTAAAATTAGCCTGAATAGTTTCAATAGCATTGTCGAGAAATGGATTTGCTTTTTCATTTAAATTAGACAGATGCGGCATGCTATTTTCATAATTAAATCCGTGGGATCTGTTTAGTACCCAATTTACAGCACCGGTCGCAGCAAAAGGAGCAAAAAATGCACCAATATTAATACCCATATAAAAGATATTAAATGCATTATCCCTTTGTGGAGCAAATCTGGGCTCATCGTATAATTTACCAACTAATGCCTGCAAGTTTCCTTTAAACAGACCAGTACCCAGTGATATTGTAACAAGAGCTACAATAATCAGGATTAGCTCCTGGTTCATATTAATGTACCCTTGTTCTAAAAAGCCCGGAGCAGACAGAAAAATTTTACCGATAAAGGCAATAAGAATTCCCCATAAAATTGTCTTCCCGTATCCCCATCTATCGGCAATAATACCACCTAAGATCGGGAGGAAATAAATTCCGAAAAGAAAACCACCATAATAATCTCCGGCCTGACCTACGCTAAACCCAAAGTGGGCCTGGAGGTACAGCACAAATATTGCCAACATAGTATAGTAACTAAATCGTTCTCCCATGTTGGCAAAAAACGCTACAAATAATCCTTTTGGATGTCCTTTAAACATAAGTATTAATTTTTGATTTTTCTATTTTATTTTTAATCTTATTCTTCTCTGAAAGTTCTTTTTTAATACAGCTTGTTTTTATAATGCAGGCAAAATTAAGTAAATTTTTATCTTGTGCAAATAAACATTAAAATTTAATGCGAAACTGCAGTTTTATATCAGTTTTACAGGGTTTGTTTATTTTGGTTAAACCATTACCTACAAACTGACGATCAGAATATTGTGTTCTTGCAATTTTAACCCAGAAGTCAATATTTTCTTTTATTTCATATTTAAAAACAAGATAGGTTCTAAAGCCATTATAAGCATATGCAGGAATAGAAAAAGCATATAACACATCATGCTCATAAGCATACAGGCGGGCATTGTATGAATCCGTTTGAAATAATGCGTATCGAAAGGATAGCATATATGGTTTTTCTTTGGGTCTTAAAAGAACATCCTGATACACTAACCAACCATCTTCGGGCTTATCCCTGTCGATAATCATCCGTGACCATTCTACTCTGTTATTAAATTTCAAAAAGGAAGCAGCCTTCCATGAAAAATTCACGCGAAAACCTTCTCGCTCACGATCCGCATAGTGATTAATATAGTCATCTTTATTAGATAAATTTTGTTTTTTGCCTTCATACCGATATCTTAAATATGTACTCCATTTCCGGGAGGGTTCATAATCAAGTTGCGCCATATACTCGCTTCCCTGCGAAGGTGCATCAATGCGGTAGTTAAGCCAGTCAAATTCAAAATGATCGGCATATCCATTAAGCTCAACCTCGGAACTCAATTGCACCTGTAAGCCTCCATATAAACCTTTTTCATTCTGATTACTGCTGTTCTCACTAAAGGCTCCTCCTTTAATATTTTGAAAATCTTTCTGATAATTTCTATGTAGTACACTTAAATAGACACCGCTGGCTGGCCGGAAAATAAACCCATTTAAAGTCCCCCAGCTACCATTATCCGTATATCCTGTTTCTCCAAACAAAATAAAATCTTTGAGATTAAACTCATAATCCAGGCTACTAACTACTCTTTCCGTTCCGTTAAAATCAAATTTCTTGTAAAGTCTGTTGCTTTGCTCCAAAGGTATGTCCAATGAAAAATAATAAGCTGTAGCTCCAATCTTAAAGTTACCCAGCCGTGTTCTCACATTCCCTCCAACCATTTGCTCTTCAACAAGATTTTTGTTATCGACTAAAGATCGCGTGTAATGATATCCTGTTTGTTGAAGCGTACGAACAGCTGAAAATCCCTCGAGCGAATCAATTTCAACTGCATTTGCATCCCGCATAGCCCGGGAATAAAACAAAGTCGTTTTAACGGGTCCGGTTTTTTTCTCTAAGGCAATACCTCTCAGAAATCCAAATTCATTCATGGAGGTACTTGGTTTTAAGCCTTTGGCCTGCTTTCGAACAGAAATAACATTCGTAGACTTACCAAATGACAAACCCGACCACATTGACAACCCCTGCCCTGTTTCCACATTGTAATCCCCTATTACTATTTTATCTACCCATGCCAAATCTTCCAACATCAGATAACCGGAATAAAAGTCAAACCCCTGCTTTTGGGTTCCTTTGAAAAATTCTTCACCTGCATCTTTTTCAGCATTCAGCCCCCAACGAATACTTTGACTCCGATAGGCGTATTTTAAATAATATTTGTCGGGACTTCCAAGATATCTTTTATTCGGGTTTTCCTGCAAAACGGAATCAGCAATGGGCTTATATCCCTGCCGGGTTTCAAGGGTTCGTTCATATCGCATAAATACATCATGACGCCCATATTTTAAAGATCGAGCAAGTTTATCACCTGTCTTTTCTTCAACTTCACCGACATAAACAAAATAACTAAGGTTTTGGATATCCCTGTATGTTAAAGACTCCACCAATTGAAGCTGAAACATATTTTTAAATTCCCCCAATCGTTTCCGTTGCCGGATAATATCCTGAATCTGTAACTCATTCAGAAAAATAAAATATTGAAAATCTTCCTCGTCAGCATCATTTATATTCAGGGGATTACTCATCAGGTATTGTAATTCTTCTATCAAACGGGAATAATCGATTTGTTCATCCTGCTCTTCAGCATGATCTTCGATTATTTGCTGGATATGCGACGGAAGCTCTCCTTGTCTATCTTGTGCCTTACTTATTCCGGTAAAGCAAAAGAAAAGACACATGATAAATAAATAGTGATATTTAAACAACGGTTTTATCATCAATCAAAAACATATAATAAATCACCATGGGGAGAATAGCCCAAAACCAGATGATAACTAACAGAGATATTAAATTTTATATCCAAAAATTCTGTTCCCACACCAAAAGTATATTCCGCAGGATTTGTTTTAAATCCCCCACGGGCAATTAACTTTTCATGCAATTCATACTCTGTACCTGCCTTTATCCGTAATCCATATTCTGAATTTTGTTCAGCTTCTATCAGAAGTAAAAATTTTTCATCTGGCGTGTAAGAGACTCCCAAACGCGCTAATGCAGGGATATTCTCTTTTTCATATTCGGAAAGTTTGGCGGCCCAGGGATTAAAAACTGAAAAACCCAGTTCGATTTTTTCAGATAAATCAGCCTGTAGTCCCGCCTGGAAGGTGATGATTCCCTTACTACTATTTACCGCAGACAAATCATCCTCTATCCGGGTATGTAAATATTCAAAACCAACACCGCCCCTGAGCTTAGGCATCAATCGCCGTCCATAACCCAAAACAAAGCGTTTTTCGTTATAAATATTGTATCCATAATATGTAAAACCAAGACCGAAAGTACCAACATCAGTAGGTAGTTGAAATGCTGCTCCCCTCAGACTGAACTCATTTACGGAATATCGTGTTTCATAAAATATCCCGGCAGAGATATTTTCAGATGCTCCCATTCCGGCCGGGTTATTTAAAATACTCCAGCTATCTGTCAAAGTTACAGCAGAACCGCCTATTGACGCCTGACGACCACCGGCATAACCTCCATCATATTGTGCTAAAAGAACGGAATGACAAAAAACAAAAACAAGTAAAAGACATTGCTTTACCATACACTATAATTTTATGCGTATAACATTATACCAATGTAAAAATAATATTTTTTCTGAAGAAAATAAAAGTTTGGATGTGAGAAAATTTAATGATTTCGATGAAAACCAAAAAACTCTTTACATTAAAAGGAAAGGAAAAAGATTTCAATTGCCAGGATTGTTTTCATGGCTTGCATAAAATCAGGCTATAAGATTTCAGGAAAAGTAAAAGCACAGCCCCTTCCTTAAAAGCCTTATAGCCTGAATATAACCTAATTTGTCTTAAACTTATAATTGATGTCTTTCAATTCTTTGTTTGCTTTCTCGATTTTTTGCTTCAGGGCTTTCTTATTCTCTTTAAATTTTTCATACAAAGCTTCATCTCCCGTTGCCATCATTTGCACTGCTAACAGACCGGCATTTTTCGCTCCGTTTATTCCAACGGTAGCCACAGGAATCCCCGGAGGCATTTGAACAATAGAAAGCAAAGCATCCATCCCGTCCAGTGATGCTTTAATAGGCACTCCTATTACCGGAACAGGCGTCATAGCAGCGATAACGCCAGGCAAATGAGCTGCCATTCCTGCTCCGGCAATGATAACCTTAATGCCACGCTCGTGGGCATTGTTAGCAAATTCTTCCACCGCATCTGGCGTGCGATGTGCCGACAATGCATTGATTTCAAATGGAATTTCCATTTCGTTCAGTACTTCAGCTGCCTTCTCCATAACGGTCAGGTCTGAAGTACTTCCCATAATAATACTTACTTTTGGATTCATAAAATTTATTTTTATTGATAATTATTTCAAACTTCTTTGGGAACTAATACAATGGATATTATTACTTTCTGTTAATTATCGCACAACCTAAGCCAAGCCACTGAAAAACAACATTTATATAACATCCAACATTAGCTATACTTTAACTATTATATTGTTTTACTGAATACTTTTATTCCGAAACAAAAATACAATATATCCTTCAAATCTGTGAAGAAGTAAATCCCAAAATTTCATCTAGGATTTAAAAAAAATATTTATCCTTGCAAATTGTTTCAATCTGCATATTATGTTGTTTTCAGTATTTTTT